>JAUNVL010000058.1:1888-16998 GCA_030537675.1 Propionibacteriaceae bacterium
CGCCGCGCTGAACTCCGGCAACGTGGGGCAGGTGGCCAGGTCCATCGCTGCGGTCCGTTGACCCCACCACTCAACGGGGGGAGGTGTCAGTCCGGATGGATCGCGTCCGAGCGGCCAAGGCCGCTGGCGCGTCGGGCGGGCGTCTCCACGGCGACACGGAGCGCGGCCTCGCTGCCGTAGATCCGGACCTCGCTGCGGGCCCGTGTGATGGCCGTGTAGAGGAGTTCCCGGGTCAACAGCGGTGACCCGAGTGGAGGCAGCACGACGCTGACGATGTCGAACTGACTGCCCTGCGACTTGTGGATGGTCATGGCGTGCAGGTCTGCCGCGTCGTCCAGGAGGACGGGATCCACCAGGAGGGGTCCCTGCGCACGGTCCACCGAAGCCATCAGCCGACCCTGCACCTCCACCACCACTGCCGTGTCCCCGTTGGCGGCGGTGTCGCTGTTGCGGGTGATGAGCAGCGGCTGCCCCACCCAGGCACCGGCAGTGCGGCCGTAGTCCGGGAACTGATCCGAGAGCCAGAGCCGCGCCGCGCGCGCCCACCGCGTCACGCCGAACGGACCCTCCCGATGGGCGCAGAGCACGCGGTGTCGCCCGAGGGCGTCGTTGGCGGCCGGACCGTCGCCGCGCAGGGCAGCCTCCCGCACGGCCGCGGTGGTGGAGAGCAGATCCGCCAACAGGACAGGTTGGTCATGGATGTCGCCGGTGCCGTCGTAGCCCTCCAGGGTGCAGGTGGCACCGGAAGCCAGCAGCGCCACGGCGCGGTCGGCGTCACCGTCGCGGATGGCGGCCGACAGATCACCGATCTCCTGGTTGCTGCGCCTGTTGCGCTGCAACTCCACCACCGTCGGACCGTCGGCGGAGGCGACGAGGTCCTGCGAGGCCGCGATGTCGGCAAGCACGGCGCCAGCCTCCACGGAGGCCAGTTGCTGCGGGTCACCGATGAGGATCAGCCTCGTGCCGTCGGACACTGCCTCCAGCAGCCAGGACATCATGGTGAGCGACACCATGGAGGTCTCGTCGACGATCACGACGTCGTGGGGCAGGAGGTTGTCCCGGTTGTGGACCCGGTGCGAGCGGCCCGGCACCACTCCCAACAACCTGTGCAGCGTCTCGCCGCGCAACCGGAGACCGTCCCTGGTGGGCAGAGCATCCGAGACGGCGCTCATCAAGCGTGTCGCGGCCTTGCCCGTGGGGGCTGCGAGTGCCACCAGCGGCGGGTTGGCCGCATCCGCCAGACCGCCGAGGATCCGGGCCACCGTGGTGGTCTTGCCGGTGCCGGGGCCGCCCGTGATGACGGTGCTCGGGTGCGTGAGCGCGCACAGCACCGCGGCGTCCTGGTGGTCGTCCTGGTCCATGCCGGGCAGGGGCTGGCGAGCACGTTCAAGGTGTGCGTCGTCGATGGGACGGGCCGGCAGAGCAGTGCGGTGGCGCAGCCGTGACTCGACGGTGCGCTCCTCGCTCCAGTACCGGTCGAGGTAGAGCAGTGAACCCACGAGCCGGAATGGCCGTGCGGCCTCGCCGGGTGCGGCAACGGCGGGCGAAGCGGAGACCGCGGCCAACCATGGCTCGGGCTCGGGCCACGGCAGGTCTGGCGGTGTGCCGTCGACGGCGCCGTCCTCGATCCCCGACTCCGGGGCCAGCCCGGGTGCGGTGAGCAGATCGAGGCAGACCGAGCCCAGGCGCAGTTCGCGGGTGGCCAGGGCCAGGGCGAGCTCCACCCGTGGGTCCGACTCCTGCGACAGCGACGCCATGCGGCGAGCGAGGTGGAAGTCGGCGGGCGCGATCATGGTGGCCTCAGCGAAGCTCTGCAGCAGACCCGTCGCGGCGACGGGCACCTCGTGGCGACTCACGGCAGCCCTCCGATCAGATCCGAGGCCGCCAGCACCAGCGCGGTGGGCGGGTACCACGTGAACACACCGCACGGCATCTGGGACATCTCCGGCGCCTGTGCGCCGACCATGCCGCGCACGAACAGGTACCCCGCCCCGCCCAGGTGCCGGTCGGGATCGTAGTTGGGGAGGCGCCAGCCCAGGAATCGGTGCAGGGCGACGCTGTAGAGCAGCGCCTGCAGGGGGTAGTGCGCCTGGATCATGGCTTCGGCCATGGCCGGTGCCTGGTAGTGCCCGATGGTCAGTTCCTCGCCCGGCCCCGTGGGCAGCCGGTTCGTCTTGTAGTCCACCACCACGTGGCGGCCGGACGGCGTCAGCAGCACCGCGTCGATGGACCCGGTCAGGAATCCACGCAGCACACCCTCAGCTGCTGGTGAGGACGACAGGTGGCGTGGGTAGGCGGCGAGCACGTCGTCGCTGGGGAGGTGCTCGGCCATCAGGGTGGCAAGGTCCCCGACGGTGGCCGCCCCGCCACGCTCGCCCATGGGGAGGTCGAAGTCCAGCTCGGGCAGGCGGTTTGCCAGAGGAATCTCCGCCAAACTGATCCCGTCCGCGAGAACACCCAGCGGCGTGGTGCAGACGGCCACGAGTGCCTCGGCCAGCACTTCGGCCTCCTCGGGGGGCATGCCGAACCGCGGTGCCAGGGCCTCGATGACGTGCATGGCGCTGCTCTCAAGATGCCCGGGCCGCCAGTCGAGCTCCTCCAGCGCCGCGTGCACGAGCGTGCCGAACGCCGCACCGCCCGGCAGGGTTGACATGGGGGAGGCAAGGGCCAGTGACGGCTCAGGGGTGGGCTGGTAGACCGCCACCTCCGCCGGCTCATCGCGGACCGTGGCCTGCGCCAGTTCGTGCAGACCCGCCGTCAGGCCGGAGTAGGACGTGCGCCGCCACGTCTGGTCGATGGTGCGCTGCATGTGCGCGGCCACCAGCGGCGTTTCCGGCGCTGGAGGGGGATCGACGCGATGCGGCGGCGTGTCGTCCAGGTCACTGACATGGACGAGCTGCGGATTCAGCGATGTGATGGGTGGGAAGCGGGAGTACCGGTCATGCAGTGCGGTGCTCTGGCGATCACGGGCGAGCAGCGATGTGAGTGCCCCCAGTTGGGACTTCTTTCCCGTGACGTGCCAGGCGATGGTCATGTACTCGGCGCGCGTCAGGCCCACGTACAGCAGCCGCAACTCCTCCTCGCGTTGCTGCAGCTCGAACGCCTTGCGGGTGGCGTCGCGGTAGTCCAGCGGGGGACCGACGTGCAGGTGTCGCGTGTCTTCCAGCACCACGGGGAACGGCTTGCGCGACTGCGACACCAGATCGCTGACCTCCGGAAGGAGGACCACGCCGAACTGGAGCCCCTTGGCCGAGTGCATCGTGGTGACCCGCACCGAGGGCGCGTCAGTGGCCAGGCGGGCGTCCGCACCGTCCACGACGGCGCCCTCGCCAGCGCGGCGCAACCACTCGCGCAGGCCGTGGAGGTCGCGCACGGGGGCCGTGGCCAGGAGTTCGGCGACGTGGCGAAGGTCCGTCAGCGAGCGCTCGCCGTCGGGCTGGCCGAGCAGTCGCGCGCGCAGGTCCGTCTCGGCGGACAGCACCGTCATGACGTCGGGCATTCCCCCTGACTCGTACGTGTGGGCGAGGCGCTGGACCAGGACCGAGGCCCGCGCGGAGTCCTCGCCGCCGTCGATGAGGCCGGGGAGGCTGAATCCCATGAGGTCGGTGGCGGCCGCGAGGACGACGTCGGAGCGCGTGGGGGAGACCATGGCGGTCAGCAGCTTGGCCCAGTCTGCAGCGGCAGTGCCCGTCAGGACGCTGTCCTGACCGTGGAAGACCGCGGGGATCCCCGCTGCCAGCAGCGTCTGGACCACCTCGGCGCCACGGGCCCTGTTGCGGACGAGGACGGCGACGTCCGATGGCGACAGCGGGCGCTCCTGTCCGTCGTGTTCCGTGATGCGCGCCTGCTCCAGGAGTCGCTGGGTCAAACGCACCATGTCGTGGGCTATGGCCTCGTGCGGTGGGTGGCGCAGCACATCGGCGTTGCCGCGGCGGATGAGCACGCGAGCCGTCGCGTTGGGCATGCTGAAGCGGCTGCCGTGGTGCGTGTCGACGTCCACCACGGTGATGGACGGATCGCCCAGCGGCAGATTGCCGAACAGTTCCTGCACACCGCGCACGACGGCGCCGTCGGAGCGGTGGTTCTTCGGCAGAGACAGCTTGTCCGTCGCGCGGGCGGCCGCCAGATAGCTCTGCAGGTCGGCGCTGCGGAAGCCGTAGATGGACTGCTTCGGGTCGCCGATGAGTACCGTGGCGCGCCCGGCGTGGACGAAGGCACGCTGGATGATCTCCCACTGGGTGGGGTCGGTGTCCTGGAACTCGTCGACGAGCACCACGGAGAAGCGTTCCTGCAGCGCGTCGATGGCCCACGAGCCTGTGGCAGGTGAGGCGAGGACGTCGCGCAGGCGCAGCGTGAGGTCGTCGAACGTGACGAGGCCCAGGACGCGCTTGCGCTCCGCGAAGCGATCACGCACCTCCTTGCAGAACTCCAGATCGTCCTGCAGTTGTGACACCAACGGCAGTGCTGACTGGCATGCCTCGCGGGCGATGGTGCGGGCCCGACGTGGATCCAGCGTCGGCTCCGCGACGTCCTGGTACCTCGCGATGTAGATGTCCGTGGCGCATTCGTCGATGAGGGGGAGCGGGTCGGAGCAGATGCTCTCGCCGGCGTCCCAGTCCCCGAGGACCCCGAGTTCCTTCAGCATCACCTGGCAAAAGACGTGTGTGGTGCAGATCAGGGCGCGGTCGAACCGTTCCAGCGCTGCGTGCACCCGTGCGCGACGAACGGGGACGTCCTGATCGCAGAGCAGCGCGGACACCGGGTCCTGCGGTAGCTGTCCCGTCTCCAGGAACGCCGTCAGATCCTCATCGGTGTGGTGCAGTCTCTGAAACACCTTGCTGCGGAGTTCGCTGGCGGCCTTGTTGCTGAAGGTGATGAGGAGGAAGTCCTCGATGGGCGTGCCAGCTTCGGCGATGAAGCGCGCGGTGAGGGCGGCGATGGTCCACGTCTTGCCGGTTCCGGCGCTCGCTTCCAGCAGGAGTGGGTTCTGCGGAAGATCACTGGTGATGTCGAACATGGCTCACATGCCTCCCCTCAGCATGGGGACGTACAGGGCTCGCGCCCAGGCACCGAACGCGCTCACTTCCTCGGATGGGGGGTCCAGGGCGCTCCGTTTGTCGCTGAGGAGTTCGTGGGCAGCGTTGTCGCCGTAGAAGAGTTGCCACTGGGAAGGGAGGAAGCGCCATGGCGAGCTCCAGTCCCTCGACGGCAGCTCCCACTGCCGCAGGTCGGGGGTGCCGCCGATCAGCTGCCCGGCATAGACCAGCGCAGGTTCCAGGGGCACGGGTACGAGTCGGTGGCGCCCTTGGCTGAAGCCGCGGCCCATGACCTCGAGCAGTTCCAGCGCCACGTCACCGGGCGGTGCCACCAGCTCGCGTCGGGCGCGCACGTCGAAGAAGCCCTCGCGGTCCATCCGGTGGACGATGGCGCGGGCAGGCGTGCCCATGGCGGCCAGGGCCAGGATCTGCAGCCACGCCAGTACCTCGTGCTTGATGCCCTTGCTGGCAATGACGTGCACCACCTGGCCACCGTGGGTGGTGATGGTGTCCTGCAGCCGGAGGCCACCAAGATCCAAGTCCACCCGGCGCTCGACGACGTCACCCACCATGTCCTTCTCCGCTGATCGCCACAGCTCCATGGCGTTCTTCATGGGAGTGCTCAGCATGGCTTTCCCGATGAGTTTTGGGGGCAGGGACTCCCGCTGGAACTCCTGCGTGGCCGCGGCATCCGGCGTGAGGCCGGCGCGCAGGGACCGCAGCAGCCGGTCCTGCACACCCCAGGACTCGAGGCCGTTGAGCTCCAGCGGCAGCTCGTCCTTCATTCGGGGTTTCTCGAAGAGCCGCACGGCGGCCGCGTTGGCCAAGAAGGTGAGGGCCGGGTCCTTCAGGAACCGGTGGAGCTCGTCGAGGCTGACCTCGGTCTCGGATGCGGACGCGCCGTCGGGCACGCGCAGCGCGATGGCGGCCCGCCGTCGCTGTTCGCGGGGCGAGGGCGTGTCGGGAGCGGCATTCCGCAGAGCGAGCGCGGCGCCGAGCGCGCGGCGGTCGTAGCTGGGGCGCTTCGTGGCCGTGAAATTGTCCTCCCCGTGGCTGTGGAGGGGGTGGTGGGCCGTGCGTCGCGGCTCTGACCCGAGCTCGCGTACCAGCGCGGTGATGGTGGTTGCTTCGGCCATGGGCTCGTTGGTGTGGCCGTTTCTGTCCTGGGTCACGATGAGCACGTCATCACCCGCCCGGGCATGAGCGATCAGGCGCGCCTGCCTGATCCCGCGACGGTCTGGGGCTGCCCCGCCCAGGTCCACGAGGTCGGCGTCCCCGGCGGTCGCAGGATCGCCGACGCCCAGCAGGCAGACCAGCCGGAAGGGAACGTGCTGCAACTCGCCGAGCGCCACCACCTGGAGAGCGCCGTTGCCGATGGCGGGGCGCGGAGTCAGTTCATGGGCGGCGCTCTGGAACAGGCGGGCGAACTCGGCCCTGCTCAGCTGCGTGTCGGTGTGGGCGAGATCCTCTGCCAGGTCCGTGAGCACGCCGTGGGTCTCCAGGAGCATCCACTCGTCGTCGAACGACGGACCGACGAGTTCGGTGAGCACCTCACGCACGCGGGCCACCCAGCCGTCCACGGTTGCTGGGGAGGAGGAGCCGTGCGTGAACTTTCGCAGGCGGGACACCAGTTCCGACAGGGTGCCCACCAGCTCCAGGTCGGAGGTGCCGACGGTGTCGACCCCGGTGATGGGCAGCGCGTCGCTTCCCGGTGCCATGGCGAGCCCCGCCAGGAGTCGATCCAGCCCGCGCATCCAGGTGTTCTGCGTCACCCCGCCCAGTCCCAGCACGTTGCGGTGCCGCTCGTCGAGGCCCCAGCGCACGTCTGCCGCCACGACCAGTTCGGTGACCTGGTCGCGCCGGTTCTCGAGGCGCCATCGGTGGGCAACGGGCCGCAGCAACACCAGTTCCGTGATGAAGGAGGCAGTGGCTCGCTCGTCAGCCAGCGACAGGAGGTGGTGGACAAAGTGCAGGACGAGGTTTTGCTCCGTGCCAGCGCCCAGCTGCACGCGCAGTGTCCGGCCCGGGTGGGACTGTGGGTCATCGGCGAGGGGGGCGAACGCGGTGCGCAGGTGCGGCCACCAGTCGGCCGGTTCCGGGCACACCACGAGGACGTCGCGCGGCTCCAGGGTGGGGTCAGCGTCGAAGCGGCGGCAGAGTTCGTCGCGCAGCACTTCCACCTGCCGGGACGGACCATGTGAGCCGTGCACTTCCACGCGGGGCGGCGGCGCGACTGTGTTCTCCAAGAGGACGCGGTCTGCATCCAGCGGTGCTGTCCAGTCGTCGAAGGCCGTCCCGTCCACACGCCAGATGGTGGCGTCATGGGACGAGCCGTGGGCGGCGATGAGGGCGACGTGGCTCCGGGGAACCTCCGTCAGGCCAAAGAATGCTGTGCGGGGATCAGCGGGGTCTGCCTCGACGGCCGCGCCCAGGTGTTCCCACGTCTCGACGGGGTCCACCATCAGCGTTTCGGCGGTCAGACGGAGGAGTTCCGGCTGCCAGTCGAGCCGGACCGGCAGTGGTTGACCGGCACCATCGGTGGCGCGCGGGTCGTCGTCCTCCGGATCGTCGTCGTCCTCCAGCCAGTCGCGCACCATTCCCGGTGCCCACTCCACGTAGTGGCGCAACAACCGGGCGAGGCGTCCTGCCAGCTGCATCCGACGTGCAGGGGAGCCCTGTGCACCCATGTGCGCCGACAGCACGGGGGAGGTGTCCTCCTCCACCATGGTCTCCAGCGCCTTGGCCACAGCGAGCTGCAGTCGCGTGGAGCGCCACGCCTGGAGGTCCTCGGCCAGAGAGTGGCGGCGCGCGGCTGCCTGCACCCATTGGGGCATCGTGAGGAAGTCGACGCCGGCGCAGATGGCACCGGGGAGTGACGCGGCCAGCGATTGGCGGAGCATGCGTCCCACGGATCGTGACGAGACCACGACGGTGACCGTCTCGAACACCCCGGGTGGGTCTTCGGCGAGCCAGTCGGTCAGCGACGCGACGAGCGCATGCCAGCTGCTGCTGTGCCTGACCTCCAAGGCCATGCCTTCCACCTCCCACCGGGACCGAGGTTCACCCTAGCGGGACGCTCCGACAAGCAGGGGCGGGACGCCCGGTTCTTTGTTCGTCGGTGGGGGCAAGCACAATGGTGCCCGTGAATGACGCTTTGGATGCCCTGGATCCCGAACAGCTGCAGGTGGCCACCTCACTGGATGCGCCCATGGTGGTGCTGGCGGGTGCCGGTACCGGCAAGACCCGCGCCATCACCCACCGGGTGGCCAATGCCGTGCGTGAGGGCCGCTACGACGCCAACGCCACGCTCGCCGTCACGTTCACCACACGTGCTGCCGGTGAAATGCGTGGGCGTCTGGCGCAGCTGGGTGTCCGCACCGCCCAGGCCCGCACCATCCACTCCGCCGCACTGCGGCAGTGCCAGTACTTCTGGCCTACTGCCTTCGGCAGCGACTTCCCTCCGATTCTGGAGAACAGCTTCTCGCTGGTCGCGCGCGCGACGGCATCCGTGCTCCGCTCGTCGGAGACCGCGCTGGTGCGTGACCTCGACAGCGAGATCTCGTGGGCGAAGTCCAGCAACGTCACCGCGGATCGCTATGCCGCTCTCGCAGCGGCGGCGGGTCGCGAGGTCAGCGGAGCCACCCCGGCACAGGTGAGCGCCGTCATCACCGCCTACGAGAAGGCCAAGGCGGCGTCCGGACAGGTGGATTTCAGCGATATTTTGCTGTGCGCCGCCTCGTTGCTGGCGGAGCACCCCGCCGTCGCCGAGCGGATCCGCAGCACCTACCGACATTTCGTGGTGGACGAGTACCAGGACGTCTCAGCCGTGCAACACCGGCTCATCTCGCTGTGGGTGGATGGTCGCGACGACATCTGCGTGGTGGGGGACCCGAACCAGGCCATCCACTCGTTCGCGGGGGCCCGGGCCGACTTCCTGCTGGGCTTCGCCTCGGAGCGTCCTGACACGTCTGTGGTGCATCTGGTGCGCAACTACCGCTCCACCCCGGAAATCCTGGAAGCCAGCAACCACGTGCTGGGGCGCAGGGACTCGCGCGTGGCGTTGAGGCCCACCAAGCAGTCCGGACCCGCACCAGAGTTCCACCCCGTGCGAACCGAGGCGGAGGAGGCCGCAGAGGTGGCGCAGTGGCTGAAGGCGCAGCACGGTCTCGGCACGCACTGGTCCGAACTCGCCGTCCTCTACCGCATCAACGCGCAAGCGCCCTCCTTCGAGGCGGCCCTCACCGATGCAGGGGTGCCCTACAGCGTCCGGGGAACCGAGAAGTTCTACGATCGCGCCGAGGTGCGCCAGGCCATCGTCGTCCTCGGGCGAGCCGCGCAGTCGGAACCCGAGGGATCCGTGCCGGAGTTGGTGGAGGCCTTCCTCGCCTCGACCGGATGGACGTCGGAGGCGCCCACGTCCATGGGTCGGCAACGGGAGCGCTGGGAATCACTCAATGCGCTGCGCAGCATGGTGCTCGAGGAGGACGGCAAGCGATCACAGTGGCAGGCCGCCGACTTCGCGGCGTGGTTGACGGAGAAGGCCTCGTGGCAGTCCGCCCCGGTGGCTGACGCCGTGACTCTTTCCACGATGCACGCGGCCAAGGGGCTCGAGTGGGACGGTGTGGCCGTCGTTGGTGTGCGGGAGGGACTCATGCCCTTCGTCCTGTGCCAGGAAGAACCCGCGCTGTCCGAGGAGCGGCGCCTGCTGCACGTGGCCTTCACGCGGGCCCGCGCACGTCTGAGGGTGAGCTGGGCCACGTCCAACGGCAACCGGAGCGCCAACCGCTCACGCTTCCTCACTGGACTGACCAGCCAGGGCGCGCAGTCCGCGACACCGCCGGCCAGCAGGAAGAAGCGCGCCAGCCTCCGCTCGAAGGCATGCACGGTTTGCGGCGAGCAGTTGCACTCATCGGCAGAACGCAAGCTCAATCGTCACGTGGACTGCGAGGCCACCCACGATGAGGCGCTGCTGCTGGCACTCAAGCGGTGGCGGAAGGAAACGGCGGACGCAGCTTCCGTTCCCGCGTTCGTGGTCTTCACCGACGCAACCCTGCAGGCGGTCGCTGAAGCAGAGCCCACCAGCACGCGGGAACTGCTGAAGCTCTCCGGCATCGGAACCGTGAAGGTGGAACGCTACGGACAGGAATGCCTCACAGTGATCGCCGAGCACGTGGCGGCTCGGGGCTGAGCACTCGATCAGGGTCCGGGAACACGAAACGGGGCGACACCCCCTCCTGGTGGAGGTGGGGTGTCGCCCCGCTCACAAGTGTTCTGCGGTGAGGCTCAGGCCTTGCCGAGAATGCGGTTCAGGTTGGTGCCACACACGGGGCACTTGCCCTTGGCCATCTTGGTGCCCTTGTCGTTGACAACGACATTGCCCGTGGCGTCGCGCTTCTCCTTGCACTTCACGCAGTAGAACGAGCCCTCGTAGGTCTCTCCGGTTTCTTCAGCCATATTTCCTCCTTGAGTCAAATGTCTTTGGAAACTGCTTCCCTAACCGGAAGAAGTTCCCCGCCAATGTAGCGGTCCGATCGCGCACAGCGCGCTCATAACGTCACAAACGGTAGCGGAGTCCCGGCCCAACCGCTCGCCTTCCCCAGCGCACGGACGGGACGGGACCCCTTGGTTGCACAGTCAACCGGCTCGACGAGGCATTCGTCAACCGCACCCGGGGGCTCAGTCGCCGGCGCCGCCCAGCAGCTTGCGGAGTTCCTCGTCGAGGGAATCGAGGACGGGACTGCTTTCCTCTTTTTTGCCGAAGGACAGGGGGTCGGCCAGGTGCTGGGCCGTAGGGAGAAGGTCCGGATGTTGCCACACTTCGTCGCGGCCGTCCCCACGATCGTGCTCGATGGCAGCCCACAGGTTCTCTGCGTCGCGCACCAGACGCGGCCTCAGGTCCAGGCCCAGCAGCTGATTGAACACGTCCTGAGACGGTCCACCGGAGGCACGACGGCGTCGGATCACCTCGCTGAGCTGAGGTGCATTGGTCATCCACTTCGAGGTGGCACGGGCCGTCACGTGGTCCACCCAGCCCTCGATGAGGGCCAGGAGGAGTTCGAGGCGGCCCAGGATCTCCAACTGCGTGGGGGTGCTGGCGGGCTTGAAGAACGATCCGCGAACCTGTTCGCCCACCTCCACCATGTCCTCGAGTGAGAAGTCCTCCATCTTCGACGGGTCGAAAGTGGAGCTGATGGCGTCGAAGTCGATGCTGATTTCGCGGGCGAAATGTGCCAGCAGCGCAGTCAACTGGGGCGACAGCCACCCGACGTTGTGGAAGAGCCGCATGCGAGCCGCCTCCCGCACCAGCAGGTACAGCAGAACGTCGGAGTCCGGGAGTTCCAGGTCCTCGGTGAACTCCGCAACGTTGGCTGGCAGCACCACGACGGGTGCGTTGTCCATGAGGTTGATGCCCACCTCGGTGCCGGTGAGGGCACTGCCAGCCACCTCGGCGAGCACCTTCTTCAACCGGTCGCGGTAGATCAGGGACGCGGAGGTGCGCATCATGGGGGCCAGCATCGCCGAGAGGGCACCCAGTTCTGCCTCGCCCTCGGCGGCGGCCCCGCGCTGCAGCGCATCTGCCAGGCCATCGATGATCGGTTCCACCAATTTGCGCCAGCCGCTGCTGGTTTTCTCCAGCCAGTCGTTGCGTCGGATCTCAGCCGGTGGGAGACCCGTCTCCGGGAAGGCGGTGTGTTCGGTCAGCCACGACTGCGCCAGACGCTCGCTGTCGACGAACTGGTTCCGCTCGCCGATCTCCGGCGTCTTGTCGGGACCCTTCTCCTGCGTCAGCTGTTGGGCCGCTGCGATGGTCGTGCGCCATGCAGCGTCCGGATCCATGTCCGCGTTCGTCATGGCGAACGCGGGCCCACCGGCCGCCTGCATCCGGGCGACCTGTTCGAGCAACTGGTTGAAGTCCATGTCACCTGCCCCGAGTCCGAGCTTTTCGAGGAGTTTACGAATCTCCTCGAAGTCGAAGCCGCCCGGGGAGCCGGAGGTGTCGTCGCTGGCCATGAGTTGTTCCTTCCACTGAACGTGAGCACGCACCACCCAGTGTCCCAGTTCGGCCCAACTCCCCGCGACATGGACCCGTTTTGAGTCTTGGTAGGATGATCAACTGAAGGCGGACGTGGGGGGCGAGCGGACGCGACAGACAAAATGCAGTTTGATGTGAGGCGAAGGGGGTGCGGGTGTCGCGCAACGTTGTCGCCATCGTCTCCTCCGTGATGTTTGTCATTCTGGCAGCGCTGCTCGTGGTGGTACCCATTCCTTTCGTGACCCTGCGTCCTGGCCACACCGTCAACGTCCTGGGCAACAACGGCGAGGTTCCCCTCATCGAGGTCAAGGGCCTCGAGAACTTCCCCACGGAATCCGGCCAGTTGTTCATGACCACCGTGTCCACCACCCGCGTCGACGCGAGGGTGAGCCTGCCCGAAGCGCTGATCGCCCACTTCAATCCCGAAGCCGACGCCATGCCCCGCAACGTCGTGTACCCCGCAGGCCTGTCGAACGAGGATGTTCGTGAGGAGGCCGTAGCCGCCATGGACACCTCGCGCTCGAACGCGGTGGTGGCAGCGCTGAGGGTGGACGCGCAGTCGGTGACTGAAATGCCCATCGTCTCGGCCGTCGTGCTGTCGAGCCCCGCGAATGGACTCCTCCTGCCCGGCGACTTCATCGTCTCGGTCGATGGCAAGGATGTCAGGACCAAGGAGGACGTGGCCAACGTCATCTCTGCCACCGCCGTGGGGGATCAGGTGGTGTTCAAGGTTCTGCGCGACGGCGAGGAGCAGACCGTGAGCGTGGCCACCACCGAAGGTGGCAAGGGCGGTCCGGTGGTCGGCGTCAACGTGGGCATCGGATTCCAGTACACCCCGGATGTGGTGTTCCGCGTCGATTCCAGCGTGGTCGGCCCCAGCGCTGGCCTGGTGTTCTCCCTGGCGATCTACGACAAGATTTCCGAGCGGAACCTGCTGGGAGACCTTGTCGTGGCCGGTACCGGCACCATGGACCCCACCGGGAGGGTGGGAGCGATCGGCGGTGTCCGCCAGAAGATTGCGGGCGCTGAAGAGGACGGTGCAACGGTGTTCCTCCTACCATCAGACAACTGCGACGACATCGGCGATCTGGCAACGGAGATGCGGCTGGTTCCCGTGGAAACCTTGAAGGACGCGATCGCTGCGCTGCAGTCGATCAATGAAGGCAAATCGTATGAAAAGGTGCCCACCTGTGACTGACAACGACCCAGGCCGTCTCATCGCCTGCCTCGCCGACATCGAGAGGCACGTCTCGGACGGTGGCTGGGACCAACCGGCCCGACTGTTCGCCCTCGTCGCCACCAAAGCGCTGCTGGAGGTGGAACCCCAGTTGAAGGGACGTGTCCCCGAGACCATGGAGGACGCGCTCACCGCCGTCGAGCAGGACGACTTCGCCGCGGGCGTCGACGTCCTCGAGAGGCTGGAGCAGATTTTCTTCCCCGAGAGTGTCGACGGTGTGGCCATCGCCATGGAGCGGGCGTTCCTGCCACCGAAGTTCGAATCCGAGATCCCCACACACCCAGAGGATGCAGCCGAGTTCGTCATGCACCATCCCGAGAAGGAGGATGTCCGCGTCGTCGTGGGTGTCCTGCGGGATGGGTCGCGCCACGGCCTGGCACGCCTCGTGTCCAACCCCGACGATCTGCTCGGAGCAGCAGACCTCGTCCCCGGGCTCACCGAAGCCCTGAACCGCACCCTGGAAGGCGCAACACATGAGTGAGTCCACCCTCAGGAACGAGACACCGCATCGCGGCGCGCTCCTGCCGACGATCGTCATCGTCGGCGTGGCGCTGGCGGTCCTCGTCATCTTCGCACGCACGTGGACGGACTACCTCTGGTACCAGAGCGTCAACTTCCGCGGCGTGTTCACGACGCAGTTGGCGGCCCAGCTCGGCCTGTTTGCCGTGTTCGGCATCTTCCTTGCCGCCATCCTCTACATCAGCATGGCAGTCGCGTACCGGCTGCGTCCCAAGGTCCGGCGTGCCAACCTCGACTCGGAACTGCTGGTGCAGCTCAGGGACGTGCTGGACCGTCGATCCAAGGTCATGATGATCATCCCGGCCGTGGTGCTGGGCTTCATCGGTGGCTCCGTGGCCGCGGGCATGTTCCAGACCTTCCTGGCGTGGACCCAGTCGACACCGTTCGGCCGGAAGGACGCACAGTTCGGGCTCGATGCGGCGTTCTACGTGTTCCAGCTGCCCTGGTGGCGGTTCGTGCTCGGCTACGTGACATTCAGTGTCATCGTTGGCACGATAGGCGCCGTCCTGGTGCATTTCCTGACGGGCTCCATGACGGCCAAGGCGCTGCGTGGACTCGGCAACGTGGACGTGCGGCAGATCGGCAATGCTGCGCAGCGCCAGCTCTCCATCATGCTGGGCGTCGTGTTGCTGCTGTTCGCCACGTCCGCCATTCTTGACCGCTTTGACTACCTGACCACCACCAACGCCCTGCTCACCGGTGTCACGTACACCGACGCATCGGCGCGCATCCCGGCACACATGATCGTGGCAGCCATCGCCGTCATCTGTGCGCTGCTGTGTTTCTACAACGCGTGGAAGGTGCGGTGGAGCATTCCCGCCGTGTCCGTCGCGCTGCTCGTGGTGTCATCGATGATCCTCTCTGTGGCGTACCCGTGGTTCATGCAGAACTTCGAGGTGAACCCTGACGAGCCGGACAAGGAACGGCCCTTCATCGCGGCCAACATCGAGGCCACGCGCTACGGTTTTGGAATCGACGAGGTGGAGATCACCGACTACGAGGCCGAGACGGTGGCCAAGACGGGACAGTTGAAGGAGGATGCTGCTGCGTTGCCAGCCATCCGCCTGATGGACCCGGCTGTCATCCCGCCCACGTTCGAACAACTGCAGCAGGTGCGTGGCTACTACAGCTTCCCCAAGACCCTGGACATTGACCGGTACGACATCGACGGACGGGAGACCGACGCCGTCGTCGCCGTCCGCGAACTGGACCTGGCCTCCGTGGAGTCGGGGGAGACCTGGAACAACAAGCGCACCGTCTACACCCACGGCTACGGCATGGTGGC
>JAUNVL010000059.1 GCA_030537675.1 Propionibacteriaceae bacterium
GTCCACCGCGACAATCCGGCCAAGAGCAGCAGGGTGATGGTTTACGTCCGGAGTCCGTCGATGATGTCCTACGAGTTCCGGGACGAGGAGGACAAACCGGTTGTCAGCCTCGACGCCCTCGCCAAGCTCTACGGCGTGGACCGCTGATGCAGCGTCGCACCGTGTTGGGAGCCGTCGCGGGGGTCATCGCTCTGTCAGGCTGCGGTTCCTCGGGAGGGAAACACACCGACGAGGAATGGAACCAACTGCTGATCGACGCGCTGGAACCGCTGGCCCCTGCCGTGGAACTGACCGACTTCAGCTACTCGATGCAAGGGGTGCTCGGACGAAAGGACAGTGCATGGATCTCCGGCGTCGTGATGTCCGACACCGACGCCGACGCCATCAACGAAGCGCTGTTGGACGACGTTGGCAGGACCATCGCCACAGTCCACCGCAACAACCCAGCCAAGCGCAGCAGGGTCACCGTCTACGTCCTGAGTCCCTCCAGGATGTCGTCCTACAAGTTCCAGGACAAGCTGGACAAGGGGGTGGTCACCATCGATGACCTCGCCGAACTCTACGGCGTGGACCGCTGAGAGTCCGCCAGTCGACGCTGACGCCCCCGGACAGAAGCAGGGCGCAACGACGGTGGCTCACCACCGCATTGCGCCCTGCCCCAGCGCGACTCTGCGCCGCTGCCTCAGCGAGCAGTCGCCTCCAGTTGTGGGAGCTGGGACACGATGGCCTGCGCACTGGCCTTGGCGTCGCCGAAGCACATCACCGTGTTCTCGTTGAAGAACAGCGGGTTCTGCACGCCCGCGTAGCCGGCGCTCATGGACCGCTTGAACACCACGACGGTCCGTGCTTCCCAGACGTGCAGCACCGGCATGCCGGAGATGGGTGAGCCCTCCTCCATGGCGGCCGGGTTGACGGTGTCGTTGGCGCCGATCACCAGCACCACGTCCGTGGTGGCGAAGTCGTCGTTGATGTCATCCATCTCCTCGACGATGTCGTAGGGCACGCGTGCCTCGGCCAGCAGCACGTTCATGTGCCCCGGAAGGCGACCGGCGACGGGGTGGATGGCAAACCTCACGTCGGTGCCCTTGGCCTGCAGCGAGCGAGTGAGTTCCGCCACCAGGTGCTGGGCCTGCGCCACTGCCATGCCGTAGCCGGGAACGATGATGACCTTCCTGGCCTGCTCCAGCAGTTCGGCGACGTCGGCGGTCGACGCCTCCCTGTGCTCGCCCTCCACGACCGGGCCCACGGCGGTGGATTCACCGAACCCGCCGAGGATGACGGAGATGAAGGAACGGTTCATGGCGCGGCACATGATGTAGCTCAGGATGGCGCCGGAGGCGCCGACGAGCGCGCCGGTGATGACGAGGATGGTCAGGCCCAGTGTGAAGCCCGTGAACGCTGCCGCCCAGCCGGAGTAGGAGTTCAGCATGGAGATCACCACGGGCATGTCGGCACCGCCGATGGAGGCCACCAGGTGGATGCCGAGCGCCAGGGACACGAGCGTGGCCAGGACCAGCGGAATGATCGAGTGCGAGGAAACGAACCACCAGCCCAGCAGTCCGAGCACGACGACGGCACCCAGGTTCAGCCAGTTGCGGCCGGGCAGGGCCAAGGGCTTGGAGGCCAGCTTGCCGTTGAGCTTGCCCCACGCCACGATCGATCCCGTGAAGGTGACCGCACCGATGAACACGCCCAGGAACACTTCGATCTGCTGGAAGCCGGAGGCGTCGGGACGCTGCAGGAAGGCGTTGAATCCCACCATCACGGCGGCGGCTCCGACGAAGCTGTGCAGGAGCGCGATGAGCTCCGGCATGCCCGTCATCTCCACCTTCCGCGCACGCCAGATGCCGATCACGGCACCGATCGCCAGCGCTGCGTACAGCAGCACTGCCGAGATGGGCTGCAACTCGTGGTTGGCGTAGTCGGTGTAGGCGATGGCGAAGTTGGTGGCCACGATGGCCAGGACCATTCCGAGGATGCCGAAGGCGTTGCCGCGCTTGGCGGTCTCGTGCTTGCTGAGTCCTGCCAGCGCGAGGATGAACATCAGTCCTGAGACGATGTAGGTGGCGTCGATGAAGTTGCTCAGCATGGCTCAGCCCTTCCGGAACATGGTCAGCATGCGGTGGGTCACAGTGAACCCGCCGAAGACGTTGATGGCGGCCAGGGCAATGGCGATGAAGGAGATGCCCTTGACCCAGGGGTTGTCGTCAGCCAGTTGCGTCATGGCTCCCACGATGATGATGCCGCTGATGGCGTTGGTGACGCTCATGAGCGGGGTGTGCAGGGCGTAGGTGACGTTCCAGACCACGTAGTAGCCGACGACGCCAGCCAGGACGAAGATGCCGAACAGGGTCACGAAGATGCTGGGCGAGATGGTCAGCAGGGCGATCAGGCCCATGCCCGCTAGGCCCACCCAGACGACGGAGAGCCACCAGGGTTTCGGTTTCTTCGGCACCGGCGGCGGGGAGGCCTCCGCCACCACTGCGGGCGCCAGTGTGGGCGCCGCTGAAACCTCGATGGGCGGCGGGGGGAACGTGACGTGTCCCTCGCGCACCGTTGTCATGGTGCGGACCACCTCGTCGTCGAAGTCCAGGACGAGTTGCCCGTCCTTCTCCGGCGTCATGAGGGTCAGCGCATTGACCAGGTTGGTGCCGTAGAGCTGGGATGACTGGCCGGGCAGGCGGCTGGCAAGGTCGGTCCATCCGATGATGGTGACCCCGTTCTCGGTGACCCAGCTCTCGCCCGGCCTGGTCATCTCGCAGTTGCCGCCTCCCTGGGCGGCCAGGTCGACGATGACGGAGCCGTTGCGCATCGAGGCAACCATGTCGGCGGTGATGAGTTTCGGGGACGCCCGGCCGGGGATGGCGGCCGTGGTGATGATGATGTCCACGTCGGCGGCCTGCTCCGCGTAGAGCTGACGGGCCAGCGCTGCGTAGTCCGCGCCCACCTCCTTCGCGTAGCCATCCGAGCTGATGCCCTGGTCCTCGGAGCGGACGTGCAGGAATGTGGCGCCCATGGACTCCACCTGCTCAGCCGTCTCGGGCCGAACGTCGGTGGCGCGCACGACAGCACCCAGAGCGTTGGCGGCGCCGATGGCGGCCAGCCCTGCCACACCGGTGCCTGCGACCAGCACCTTGGCGGGCGGCACCTTGCCAGCGGCCGTGACCTGCCCCGTGAAGAAACGACCGAACGCGTGGGCCGCCTCGATGACGGCGCGGTAACCCGAGATGTTGGCCATGGCACTGAGTGCATCCAGCGCCTGGGCACGGCTGGTGCGCGGCACCATGTCCATGCTCAGCGCCGTGACGCCCTGGGCTGCCAGTTTGGCGGTCAGCTCAGGGTCCTGACGTGGCGCCAGGAAGCTGATGAGTGTCGCACCGGCGTGGAGCGCTGCGATCTGCTCGTCGGTGGGTGGGTTGACGGCCAGCACGACGTCGCTGTGCCAGGCCGCGTTGACGTCCCCGACCACGGCGCCGGCATCGGCGTAAGCGGCGTCCTCGAAGGATGCACGGACCCCGGCACCCTCCTGGACGACCACGTCGTAGCCCAGGGCGATGAGCTGGAGGACGGTTTTTGGTGTCGCGGCGACGCGGTTCTCGCCGCGCGTCACCTCGAGGGGGATTCCGATCTGCATGCTCTGAACCGTAACGCGTGAGGGTACAGAAGTCCTAGGCGGGGTGCTTCCCCGGCTGGTCCATCCACGAACCAGCCGCCAGGCCCAGTTCCCGCAGCGCGGCATCCGTACAACGTCGAGCGGTGCGCTCCACCGAGGCCAGCACCAGTTGTCGCCCGATGACCGGGGCGGCCAGGCCCGCCCGGAGGGATTCCACATCGGTCACCGTGGTGACTCGCCAACCCAGCGCGGTCGCAACGGCAGCCAGGTCGATGCCCTGTGGGGTACCGAAGACGCGTTCGAAGGCGCCGTCGTAGTCCGGGCCGCCCTGTTCCAGGGTGGAGAAGATGGCGCCGCCGTCGTCGTCGACGACGACCACGCGGATGTCGCATCCCGGCTCCAGCGGCGCCGCCACGAGCGCCCCCATGTCGTGCTGCAGCGTGAGATCGCCCAGCAGAACGGTGGTGGGTGCTCCGGTGGCCAGCGCAACGCCGGTGGCGGTGCTCAGCGTGCCGTCGATACCAGCCAGTCCCCGGTTGGCCCAGACGCGGGCAGGGCGCTGGTTGACGGGGGCGAGGTCGGCGTCGCGAATGCTCTGGCTGGAGCCGAGGAACAGGGCGTCGTCGGGACCCACGGACGCCACGACCGCGCTCGCGACGGCATGGCCGTCCCAGCCGTGCACGCGGCGCGTCGCCACGTTGCGGTCGGCGTCCTGCCAGCGCGCCAACCAATCGGGGTCGCCGTCCGGCAACAGGACTCTGTCCACCACTGCGGTGGCCCGGGAACCGACGTCGCCCCACTCGGCGCGCTCGGCCACCACGATCACCTCCACGTCAGCGCGGGACAGCAAGGCTGTGACCGGGCGCGACAGGGTGGGGTGGCCGAAGCAGACGACCCGCCGGATCCGCTGGCCGAGCGGCGAGTCGATCAGCAGCCGGTAGTGGGCGATGGCGCACTCCCCCGTGCGGGCGTTGCTGCTGGGCTCGGCCAGCAATGGAAGTCCTGCCAGTTCTGCCAGTGCGCGAGCCTCGACACCGGCGCTCCAGCCTGCATCACCCACGAGGACGACGGTGTTCTCCGCGTCGGCGACCTCGTACACGGCCACGCCGTCGCTGCCATGGGTTTCCGCAGCAACGAAAGGGGCGTCGGGCACGGGGCCCACGAGCGGCGGGCTGAATTCGGCATTCAGGTGCACTGGACCGGGGCGTCGGGTCCTCAACCCGGCAGCCGCGACGCATGCGCGCTGCACGGCAGCGCCCCACGAGGCCACGTCCCCGCTGAGGGAGGAGACGCGGACGGTGGCGACGGCGGCGGGGCCGAAGGCACCCACCTGCTCGCCGGTCTGATTGGCGCCCGTGCCGATGGCTTCAGCGGGGCGATCCGCCGTGATGAGAAGGAGTCCGACGCCGGCCGCTCGTGCCTCCATGGCGGCGGGTGCCAGGTTCCCGACCGCCGAACCGGAGGTGGTCACCACGGCGACCACGCGCCCCGATCCCTTGGCCAGGCCCAGTGCGGTGAAGGCTGCCACCCGTTCATCGACGCGAACGTGGAGCCGGAGATGGCCGCGGGCATCCGCGTGGTGCAGCGCCAGTGCGAGCGCCGCGTTGCGGGAACCGGGCGCGAGCACGACGTCAGTCACGCCGCAGGCGGTGAGCGCAGTCACGATGGTGGCGCCCAGCAGGGGGGAGTTCACGTTGTCATCCTTGTCATTCAGCCGGGCCATTCGGGTACCAGCGCGGCAACCCGGCGCAACCGCTCCAGCCACCAGCCGGTGACAGACTCCTCGGCCCTGGTGCGTTCCAGCGCCGCTGCATCCACCGAGAGTCCCGTCACCGGCAGCACGCCACCCTCGGCCCTCAACGGCGCCACCGCCACGTCGTCCAGCAGCAGGCTGCCGGTCTCGAGCCCGCAGGCATACGGCAGATGGGGAAGCGCGGCGGCGAGCGCCACCCCGGCGCGCAGTCCCACGGAGGTCTCGAGCGCGCTGGACACCACCACGGGCATCCCGAGGATTTCGGCGAGCTGCAGGCACGCCCGCACGCCCCCCAACGGCTGCACCTTGAGGATGGCCACGTCCGCCGCACCGGCGTCGCGGACGCGGAGGGGATCCGTGGCGCGCCGGATGGACTCGTCTGCCGCGATGGGCACGGGAATGCCGCGGTGGTGCAGCATCCGGCGCAACTCCACGAGTTCTTCAAGACCAGCGCAGGGTTGTTCGGCGTATTCCAGGCCGAACTGTTCAAGTTCCGACAGGCTCGTGACGGCCTGCTGGAGGCTCCAGCCCCCGTTGGCGTCCACCCGGAGCTTCCCGGTCGGGCCGAGTGCCTCCCGGACTGCTGCGACCCTCGCGACGTCGTCGTCGAGGGACTCCCCCGGCTCCGCCACCTTGATCTTGGCGGTGCTGCAGCCCGATGCCCGCACCCGTGCTGCTGCGGCGTCCGGCGCCAGCGCAGGCACAATGGCGTTGACGGGCACCTCGGTGCGCACGGCGCCCGGGAAGCCGAGGGTCGCTGCCTCGAGTGCAGCGCGCAGCCACGAGGCCGCCTCGCGGTCCCCGTACTCCGGGAACGGGCTCCACTCACCCCAGCCCGCTGGTCCCTCCAGAAGCACCCCCTGGCGTCGGGTGATGCCCCGAAACCGTGTGCTCAGGGGGATGTCGTAGACGATGGTGCGCATGCCGGTCAGCCGCCGATGAAGACGCCGACGAGCAGCCCGAGGCCCACCCCGAGCTCGGCCATGCCTGTTGCCTGCAGCGTGCCGATGAGCGCCCTGCCTCGGGCGCCCCGCAGGAGATCACGCACGGGAAGGATGAGCACGCCGAACGCCAACAGTGCCAGCAGCGTCCACCACGTGGTGAGGGCGGCGAACAGCACGACGCCGACCATCGCCGCGGCCACGAGCGCCACGTAGAACCACCTGGTGGCCCCGTCCCCGAGTTTGGTGGCGAGCGTCCGTTTGCCCGAACGGACGTCGGTGTCCACGTCGCGCAGGTTGTTGACCACGAGCAGTGAGCTCGCAAGGGCACCGATGGAGACGGCGGCCACCCAGCTCCACGTCGGGGCCACGCCCTGCAGCACGAAGGTGGTGCCGACGGTGGCCACGAGACCGAAGAAGACGAAGACGAACAGCTCTCCCAGCCCCAGGTAGCCGTACGGGTGGCTGCCCCCGGTGTAGAACCAGGCGGCGACGATGGCCGCGAGTCCCACCCCCAGCAGCCACCACTGCCCCGTGATCACCACAACCACGAGACCAGCCAGCGCGGCCACTGCGAAACTGGCGAAGGCCGCCACCTTCACCGCGGCGGGCCGGGCGAGTCCGGACGCCACCAGCCGGGTGGGGCCCACGCGGTCGTCGTCGGTGCCACGGATGCCGTCGGAGTAGTCATTGGCGTAGTTGACGCCCACCTGCAGCGCGAGGGCCACCACGAAGCAGAGCAGTGCGATTCCCCAGAACCGGAGGTCGGCTGGTCTCTGGCCAGCGATCACGGCGGACGCGATGCCGGCGAGGATGGGTGCGAGGGCAGCGGGCAGTGTGCGAGGCCTCGCGCCGGCCACCCACACGGAAAAAGAATCAGTCATCGTGCCGCCAATGCTAGGAGGGCTTGGCGGTCCGGTTTACCACCCGGTGTGCGTGGCAGTGCGGACACCCGCACGAACTGCCGGGGAAGCGCTGTGCGTGACAGCGCCGGGGCCAGCCGATCACGCCAGTCCAAGAGGGTGCCATCCGTTGCGAACACCACGATCCGGGTTCCCCACTCCGGATCCTCGACGCCCACGACGGTGGCCTCCGCATCCAGCGCCTCGACGGCGCGACGCACGGCACCCAGATCCACGTTGATGCCACCCGAGATGACCACGTCGTCCAGGCGACCACCGACCCACAACAGTGAATCCTCCATCCGCCCCCAGTCAGCTGTGACGAGCAGTCCATCCCGTGTCGCCGCCCCCTCCAGCGTGCCCGCATCATTCAGGTAGCCGTCGCACAGGGTGCTCCCACCCAGCGCAATGCGTCCCGCCCCAGGCGGCGCCAGGCTGTCCGGCAGGATCTGCACCGTGGCGCCGGGAAGCGGATGCCCGTCCCACACCACGCCTCCGCAGGTCTCGCTCATCCCGTAGGTCTCCTTCAGTGGCACCCCGGCGGCCACGGCGCGTCCCCGCAGCTCCGGAGCCAGTGCGGCCCCACCCACGAGGACCACGTCGAAGCGGGCGAGTGCACGGATTGCGTCGGGACTCTCCAGCGCACGGTGGAGCTGGGTGGCCACGATGGAGATGGCGTCGCCGCCACCCGTCGGCCTCAGGTCGCTGAGGTCGGGTGAGGCGGTGATCGGCGCGCGTTCACCCACCAGGGAGCGCACCACCACCATGAGGCCTGCCACGTAGTGGTGCGGCAGCACGAGGTGCCAGGTGAGGTCCGCTCCGAGCGATGCCCTGGACGCCCGTGACGCGGCGATCAGGGCCTCGCGTGAGAGCACCACGCGTTTGCCAGTCCCTGTGGAACCGCTGGTCTGCACCACTGCACCCACCGTTGCGTCCAGTGTGGTGGGTCGCGGCCCAGTGGGGAACCACAGGAACGGGCCGCCTTCCAGCATGCTTGCGACGGCACGGACAGGATCCTCGTGTGGGTTCATGGCTGCCGGCAAGAGGCCTGCATTCAACGTCCGAGTTCGTGCTCGGGCTTGACGAGGATGATGATGAACTCCACGAATGCCCAGATGCCATTGCCCATCACCATCATGGTCGCCAGCAGCAGCATCACCGACGGCAGTAGGTCGTCGGCCGTTGCCGGGTCGTCCAGGGAGCCCCCTGCGACCACGAAGATCATGAAGCCCAGGATGCCGAGAGCCAGGTGGGCAAAGCCTGTGGTCTTCTTCCCGAGGTAGAAATTGTGGGCGCCGAAGGTCCCGATGAAGAAGGCCAGCAACGCGGCGGTGGCCTTGGATTTGATCGGTTGGCCGTGGTTGTACATGCCGTAGCCGCCGTAGGGCTGCTGGTAGGGATCAGGCTGCCCGTAAAGACTCTGCGTGGGATACGCCGGTGCGGCATAGGGATTGGGCTCCGCCCCCCACTGACCCTGCTGCGCGCCGTAGGGGGTCTGCTGCTGGCCGTGGGTGCCTGGCTGGACGCCGTACGGGTTCGACTGCTGGGCGTAGGAATCCTGCGCCGCCGACGCGGGGTAGTGCGATGGGTCCACTGGCTGTCCCGGCCATACTGCACCCGGCGCGGGCTCGTCGTTCAGTCCCCATGCCTCGTCCCAGCTCTGCTCGGGCGCCTGCTGGGGCGGCGTCGGGTTCGTGGGGTCCTCGAAGGATGGCCCGCGCTGGGACCCGTCCCCCGGGTCGCCAAGCTGATGTTCCTGACCGTTGCTGCTCACCGACGTCGTCCTTCCTGCACCGCACACACGACACGAGAGCCGAAAATACCATCCCCACCAGCACACCCCTCCTGCACCAGCGCCGGTACTGGGGGTGGGACCTCATTGAACGACGGGATACGCTGTGGGAATGGGACGCATCCTGATCATCCTCGCCATCGTCATGCTGACGATCTATTGCGTGGTCGAGGTGGCACAGTCCCAGCCTTCGCGCATCCGGGTCATGCCCAAGTGGTTGTGGGCATTCGTGGTCATTTCGGTGCCGGTGATCGGCCCGGTCACGTGGCTGCTCGCCGGGCGCCCGGTGGCCCCCGTCCGTCGCCATTCCTTCGGACCTGACGACGACGAGGACTTCCTGCGCGGCCTCCGCTGACGCGGTTCACACGACAGGGCACGATCACGGATGCTCGGATATCATTTTCCACGCTCCGCAATCGATCCCGAAGGGACGCCATATGGCTACCAGCAACGCCGTTCATTTCTGGCTCCGTGACGCTGCCCAGGTCATGGCGGATCATTCGGCTGAACTGAACGAACTCGATCGTGCCATCGGGGACGGTGACCACGGCAGCAACATGTCACGAGGGCTGGAGAGCGCGCTCACCATCCCCATCGACGCGGAACTCCTCCCCAAAGACGCCCTGAAGCAGGTGGGAATGGCGCTGGTCAGCACGGTCGGCGGCGCATCGGGTCCCCTTTTCGGCACGTTCTTCCTGCGGGTGGGTCAGTACTGGGAGTCTCCCCCCACCACCGACAGCATCGCCCGCGCAGTGCGTGCCGGCGTCGATGCCGTCATGTCGCGCGGCAAGGCCGTCGAGGGCGACAAGACCATGGTTGATGCACTGGCACCGGCAGCTGCCTCGCTGGAGGATTCCGCGCTCAGGCAATTGCCGCTGGTGGAGGCGCTCGCCCTCGGAGCGCAGGCCGCTGCCGACGGTGCCCAGTCAACCCTCGACATGGTGGCGCGTCGTGGCCGGGCCAGCTATTTGGGAGAACGCAGCGCCGGTCACCTCGACCCCGGTGCCATCTCCTCATCGCTCATTCTGGCCAGCGCCGCGCGACACATCGGCTGATCGCCCAGTTCCCTCGCCCGCTTCTGCACAACGCTGGCCCCTGCCCCGTTGCGGCCCCCTAGAATCGGGTTCATGCCTACAAACCCGACTGTTGCCCCGCACAAAGCCGTCATTCTCGCCCGTGGACTGGGATCCCGGATGCGCAAGGAGGCCGAGGGCGTGAGCCTTGACGAGAGCCAGAGCGCAGCCGCCGCGGCCGGCGTCAAGGCCATGATCTCGATGGGCGCCGAGCGACCATTCCTCGACTACGTCATCAGCGCACTCGCCGACGCCGGCTTCACCGAGGTCTGCCTCGTGATCGGTCCCGAGCACGACATGATCCGCGACTACTACAACAGCGTGGAGAAGAAGCGCGTCACCATCTCCTTCGGCATCCAGGAGGAGCCACTCGGCACCGCCAACGCAGTGCTCGGTGCCGAGGAGTTCGCGGGCGAGGATCGCGTGCTCATCATCAACTCGGACAACTACTACCCCGCCGAGGCGCTGCGCCTCCTCGCAGACGTGCCCGGTTCCGCCCTGGTCGGTTTCGACCGGACCGCCATGCTCGAGCAGTCCAACATCCCCGCCGACCGGATCGCCGCATTCGCACTGGCCACCTCCGACGCCGAGGGCAACCTGGACGAGCTCGTCGAGAAGCCCGACGAAGCCACCATCGAGCGCCTCGGCGACAGCGCTGTCCTGTCCATGAACTGCTGGCTCTGCTCCCCTGCCATCTTCGACGCGGCCCGCGCGATCCCCATGTCCGCCCGTGGGGAGTACGAGATCACCGACGCCGTCCGCGCAGCCATCGACGCCGGTGACCCGTACCGGATCGTGCGCGCGGAAGTGGGTGTGCTGGACATGTCCAACCGTGGCGACATCGCTTCGGTCATGGAGGCGCTGGGGGACGCGGCGGTGTCCCTGTGACCCGCTGGTTCGTCCCCGGACGGCTGGAGGTATTCGGAAAACACACCGACTACGCCGGCGGCAACTCCCTCCTGGCCTCGGTCGAGCGTGGCATCACGATCGACCTCCAGGACGCGGACGCCCACATCACCGCCAGCACCACTGCCAGCCCTGACGAGCTGGTGTTGCGCACGGGCGAGGATCCGGTCCTGCCCGCGGGCCACTGGGGTGGCTACGTCAAAGCCGTTCTGGAGCGCCTCCACCTGAACTTCGGCGAGGTCCGGCCGGTGAAGCTGGAGATCGACTCCGACCTGCCCCTGGCCAGCGGCATGTCGTCATCCTCGGCACTGGTCGTGGCACTTGCGCTGAGCCTCATCGATCACAACAACCTTCGCGACACGGATGTCTGGCGCGAGAACATCCACGACGACGTCGACCTTGCCGGGTACATGGCGTGCTTCGAGAACGGCATGAGCTTCGGAACGCTGACGGGGGTGCGTGGCGTGGGCACCTTCGGGGGATCCGAGGACCACACCTCCATGCTGTGCTGCAAGGCGGACCACCTCACCCAGTTCCGGTTCTGTCCCATCCGCGAGGGCGAATCTGTACGGCTCCCGGACGAGCTGTCATTCGTCGTGGCCGTCTCCGGGCTGCTTGCGGAGAAGACCGGCAGCGCGCTGGCCTCCTACAACCAGGCGTCCATCCGCACCCGTGAGATCGTCTCGGCATGGAATGACGCCACGGGACGCGAGGACGTCACCATCGCCGACGCCCTCGACGCCGACGAGGACGCCGTGGAAGGGCTGCGGGCAGTGGTGGCCCACTCCCCCGAACTGACGTCGCGGCTGCGGGCCTTCCTGACCGAATCCGAGGAGGTCATCCCGGCGGCGACCTCAGCCCTGCGGGAAGGCGACCTGGCGACGTTCGGCCAGCTCTCCGACCTGTCGCAGAGCAACGCGGATCAGCAATTGGGCAACCAGGTGCCCGAGACCAACCGGCTGCAGGCTCTGGCCCGGGACCTCGGCGCTGATGGATCCACGAGCTTCGGCGCCGGTTTCGGCGGCTCTGTCTGGGCGCTCACGAAGACCACCGACGCAGAGGAGTTCAGCAAGGAATGGCTCTCCCGCTACACCGCTGAGTACCCGGAGACCCAAGGACGCGCCAGCGTTCTCGTCACCCGCCCGGGTGCGCCCGCACACCGTCTCTGATCCCACACCGCAGGCGCCACAGCCTGACGCAACCAGATGCTGGGCCGCTCCTCCGGGAGCGGCCCAGCGTCGTTGGCGGGCCAGGGTGGAGGCCACCGTCTCGCGAGGTCCCCCTCAGAGGTGCATGTCCTCATAGCTGCGCGGATCCTCGATGGGCTCGAGGTGTCCGGTGACCCGAAGGTCGGGGAACTCGGCGTTGATCTCGTCGATGAGGTCCTCCATGACATCGTGGCCCTTCTGCACAGACCAGAGCCCCGGGACAAGCATGTGCATCTCCATGAACTGGCGCGCGCCCGATTCCCTGGTCCGCACGGCATGGAAGGCGATCCCCTCGCCCGAGTGGCCCTCCAGGATTGCGCGCAGCCGCGCGTTGTCCTCCTTGGGCAGGGACACGTCCATCAGTCCCTCCATGGACTCCCTGATCAAGTTGTAGCCGGTCCACAAGATGTTGATCCCCACCCCGATCGCCACGGTGGGATCCAGCCAGCTCCATCCCGTGAGCCACACCAACCCCACACCCAGCACCACCCCCACGGTGGTCCACACGTCGGTGACCAGGTGTTTGCCGTCAGCCTTCAGCGTGATGGAGCGGTAGCGGCGGCCTGCCCGCAGCAGCACCATCGCCACCCCGGCGTTCACCGCAGTGGCCACGAGTGAAATCCCCAGCCCGATGCCCACCTCGGTCAGGTCGCGCGGAGCCAGAAGTCGCTGGACGGCGAAAACAATGATGACGGCAGCGGCCACGAAGATCATGACGCCTTCGACTGCGGCCGAGAAGTACTCGGCCTTGGAGTGCCCGAAGTGGTGGTTCTTGTCGGCGGGCATGGCCGCCACCTTCAGTGCCACCAACGCCACGATGGCAGCCACCAGATTCACCACGGATTCGGCGGCGTCGGAGAGCAGTCCCACGGAGCCCGTCACCCACCAGGCGCCCATCTTCAGCGCGATCGTGACGATCGCGGCGGCAACTGCCAACCATCCGAATCGGCTCAGGTCCTGCTGGGGTCTCTGCTTGTCCACGCACCCATGGTGACAGGGTTGGCCAACGACGCAAGATGGTGACCGTAGACTCTGGGGCTATGCCCCACTCCGGATGGCTCACGTCACCACTGACCGCTCTCAGCCATCGCCAGCCGAAAGTCTGCTGTGTCCTGTCGGGGGGCGGCTCGCGCGCGAGCTTCCAGCTCGGCGCCCTCGACTACCTGTACCGCAACGACCCGGACTTCGCCCCCTCCATCTTCGTGGGAGCCTCCGCCGGCTCCATCCTCGCCTCCGGTCTCGCACAGGACATGGACCGCGACGCCCAGCATCGTTTCACCATCTCCGTCATGGAGATCTGGCGGGGGCTCCGCGAACCTGCCCAGATGTTCACCCCACGGCCCTGGATGGTTCGCGCCATGGCCGAAGCGCCCGGGTGGCTGGACATGGTGGCCTCCCACACACCTGCCCCGGAACCTGCGCCCCGCACCTTCCCCAAGCTGTCCTTCCTGCGAACTTCCGGCCCCTCAACCCCCGACCCCCGCGGGCACCATGGTGCCGGACCGTTGGAGATGGCCCTGCAGCCGGATGAGGAGTTCGAGCCGGAGTGGTCGTTGGGCACGTTGGCGCAGCTGTTCAGCAACGTGGGCAAGCTTCCGCGCATCGGCGGTGACCTGCTGGCGATCCACAACGGGATGGAGCGCACGAAGTCCATGTACCGCCCCGGGCCCGTGCTGCTGCAACTGCTGGATCCGGAGGTGTTCGCCCCTGCCCGGGTACGCGACTCCGGCACCACGCTGCGCATCGCCATGGTGGCGCTGGAATCGGGAGAGTTGCGGTTCATGCGTGAGGACGGCGCCCTGGTCGACCGGAGGGACACAGTGTTCGACCACGGGCCCCACCCCCTGGCCACGGGCGTGCTCGCCTCGTGCGCCATCCCGGCCGTGTTCAGGCCCGTGCCACTGGGAACAGAGACCTACGTCGACGGCGGTGTGCGGGACAATCTGCCCGTGCAGTTGGCGATGGAGCATCTCGGTGCCGACAAGACCTACCTGATCAGTTCCAAGGGCATTGGTGTACCCACACGGCAGTCGATGAGGGATGCAGACCTGTTCGCCATCGTGATGCGTTCGACGGAGATCCTCATCGATGAGGCGGGCCGCGACGAGCTCGAGTACGCCGCCACCACCGGCGCCACTGTCATCCAGCCGGAACTGGACGTGCACGACGCCATGTCCGTCGACCCGGGCCTCATCGCGATCAACATCGACTATGGCTGGTTGCGGGCCGCTGAGCGGCACCTGGGGCTGGAGGAGGCGCACACCTCCCGTCATCGACGCATCATCGCCCTGCGCGTGCGCTGCCTCAGGCTGGAGAACGAGTTCCTCGAGGCTCGGGCCGCCGACGACGTGCTCCCGACCCTGACGCGGGCGAAGAGCGAGATGCGCGCCGAACTGGAGAGCTGCGATCCACGCGCACTGCCCGAGGGTGCCGAGCTGTGGAGCTCCACGTTCGAGAAGCATGTCGTGGAGCCGGAGATCATCCCTCCGTGGATCGTCGACGA
The DNA here is from genome assembly GCA_030537675.1 of Propionibacteriaceae bacterium. Classification (GTDB taxonomy): domain Bacteria; phylum Actinomycetota; class Actinomycetes; order Propionibacteriales; family Propionibacteriaceae; genus Arachnia. The sequence continues at coordinate 14,692 of JAUNVL010000059.1, forward strand.
GGACGTCACGCGCTGAGGGATGCCCCTTGCCGGGACCACTGCCCCGACAACGAAGAATGCCCACCCGGAAAGGGTGGGCAACGTGGCATCCCCAACGGGATTCGAACCCGTGTTGCCGCCGTGAAAGGGCGGAGTCCTGGGCCACTAGACGATGGGGACGTGCTCTTCGCTTGGTCAGCATAGTGCACCGGGAGGGGTGGGACACAAACTGAGCTGCCCGAGCTCGCGCCGCGCGGACGAGAAAGCGGCCAGCACCATGGGGGCTTGGTGCTGACCGCTCGTTCTCGGTGGGCGGGTGATGTCTCAGGTGTTGATGTGGACGTGGTCCTTGTGGTTGGCGGTGTCCCCGCCCCTGCCCGCCATGCTCCGCCAGCCCTGGCCGTCGCGCGCCGCGCTCCAGATCTTCTGGTCGAAGATGATGTAGGTGATGTTGAACCGCTCGGCGTTGGTGCGATAGTACGTGGCGATCTCCCATCCCAGAGCGTTGTTCACCTTGTGGTCGGGAATCATCACGTCCACCGCGCGCCCGGAGGCCACCTTGCCCGTCACCTCCACCGCCGCCCCCCGGGGAAGTTCACTCGTGTGTTCTCCCCCTGTGGCTGCCTGCCAGATGTTGAGGTTCGCCGTGGCGTACTGGGTGGTGGTCTCCGGCAGGCGGCGGCGACGACGGCCGCCCACGCTCATGCGCACGCCCTTCAGAATCGGGTTCACTCCCGGAATTACCCTTCAACGTTGAGTGGGATGGGGCGGACGTGTCGCTTCCTCGAAGCCTGGGCCTCCGGCACGTCCATCCCCCGTTTTCAGGGTAGGCAACCCCTTGCTGCCCGCACAACTCGGGGCGAGCGCACCTCCGCACCCCACGCCGGATCCCCGCTCGTGGCGCGCCACGCGCCCCTCAAGCGCCAGTTCAGGTTCAACCTTCGACACCGGATGCGCCGAGGACCCTGGTGGAGACCATGTCGCTGCGCCAGGATCGCGCCAGCCCCAACGCGCCGGGGGGCAGCCAGCCGGCCTTCAGGTCTGCGCTGGAGAGCACCTCTCCACCCACGACGTCCTGCAGTTGCAGCAGCTCGGCTGGATTGGCCGCCACCGCCACCACCGGCATCCCCCCGACCCGCCGGTTGGCCTTCAGGGTGGCCAACACCTCCGGGTGGAAGGAGGCGGCCGCGACCACCAGTGGCCGGGCATCGGATGCCCCGGCGAGAGGGGTCAGCAGTTCACGGATGGACATCACGTCGTCACCCACCATGAGGATGGCCGCGTTGCTGAGCTCAGCAATTTTTCCTCCCGTGGCGAAGTCCTGGTCGAGGTGCCCGAATCCCAGGAGGACACCAAAGTCCCTCGCCGCAGGCTCCACGCGCGCCCCGGGCCGCCCCATGGCATCCACCTCGTCCTGCGTGACGTAGCGCGGAACGAGGGAGTCCACCACGGGATCCCCCCGCAGCGGAGCCGACGCGAGCTCATCAGCCACTCGACGTCGGCGCCGCGCATCCAGCCAGAGCGCCAGCAGGAGCAGGGGCACGCCGACGCCCAGGGACACCGCGAAGAGAATCCATTCACCCATGCCCACAGCCTGCCACTGGCGCAAACCGTCCCATCCACTAGACTTCACCGTGCGCAAGACGCGCGCCTGTAGCTCAGTTGGTAGAGCAGGGGCCTTTTAAGCCTCGGGTCCTGGGTTCGAGCCCCAGTGGGCGCACTGCTCGGCGGTGAACAGAGGGACACCCATGGAGATGATTCATGGCCCTGGGAGCTGATTTCACATCATCGGCAAAGCCCGCTAGAGTTACCGCGCTGGCCTAGCCAGCAAGGTCAAGAAATTGGCCCCGTAGCGCAGTTGGTTAGCGCGCCGCCCTGTCACGGCGGAGGTCGCGGGTTCGAGTCCCGTCGGGGTCGCTGGTGAAGCGCAGCAGCGCACATCCATCTGGCCAGGTAGCTCAGCTGGTAGCAGCGTTCGCCTGAAAAGTGAAAGGTCGCCGGTTCGATCCCGGCCCTGGCCACCA
>JAUNVL010000060.1 GCA_030537675.1 Propionibacteriaceae bacterium
CAGCGTTCGCCTGAAAAGTGAAAGGTCGCCGGTTCGATCCCGGCCCTGGCCACCATCATCACCCCCGCCAGCGGGGGTTTTTTTGGCTTCAGACGCTCCCTTCTCCTGAGGACCGGCAATCAGCCGTAGGCGCCGAGCCAGCGTCGGAGTTCCGCAAAATAGTGGCTGCGGGCCGGTTCGTCCGAGAGCGCGAGATCGTGCATGCCGCCCTTGATTCGCACGAGTGTGACGAGGTTTCCGAGATCTGCTGCGCGCGAAGCGAGGGTTTCCACGTCGAGGACAATGTCGGCCGTGCGGAGTTCCTCACTCCACTTGCGCCGGAAGTCGCTGCGATCGGAGATCAACACAGCGACGGGGGCTTCGATCGACAAGCCGGCCGACACCTTGGAATGGCCCTTCATGATGGCCGCAAGCCAGCCCACTCGAATGCTGAAGGCCTTGTCGCCCTTGAGGTTGAGGTTGTAGTTCCACTCACCGTCCTCGGTGGCCGAGATGCTGCGCCTGTAGAACCCGTTCTCACTCAGCGACAGCACGGCAGTGGGTGTCAGGGAACGCACGGCGCTGAACATGGCCAGGAGTGCTGGACGCACTGACGGGTAACCCTGCAACTCCAACCATGGCGAGTTCAGGACGAGCGCAGACGCTGCACCCGGGTTCTCAGCAGCCCACAGGGCGGCTACGAGTCCACCGGTGGAGTGCCCCATCAGGGCGACCTGGTCGTGGTCCTCCGCCCGGATGATGCGGAGCGCCTCCTCGATTTCGACGTGGTAGGCGGACAGGTCCGTCACGAAGCCGGCGAGTTGTCCCTGCCGCAGGGACCGCCCGTAGCGTCGGAGATCCAGCGCGTGGAAGTCGTAACCGAGCGCCGCCATCTCATCGGCGAGGTGCGTCTGGAAGAAGTAGTCATTCCAGCCATGGATGTACAACATGGCACGTCGGGACGTGGGCGGATTGCGCCTCACCAGGGTTGCACACAGCGAACCCTCCGGCTCGCCAGCGTAAACGCTGGCGTCCGGCAGTTCGATGGTGGTGCACTCGAACCCTTCGAGCAGCGGATCCGGAGACCATGTCGTCATGGCATGGGACGGATCAACGACGTGAGTCGTGAACCTCGTCGTCATGGCCCTTGTTTCCGTTGACGGAGGAGCCGTACTGCTCCGCGAGGTCTGCGTACTCGTCCGGCACCCCGTTGGATTCGGGCACCTCGTTGTAGCTGCTGCCCCGCAGTTCTCGCTCCAGGGAAGCGAAATCTGTGTCCATCGGGCGATACTTCAGGTCGCGTGCGACCTTTGTCTGCTTAGCCTTTGCACGGCCGCGTCCCATATCGGGTCGACCCCCTCGCTTTGTCCCTCGCGGACTTGCCCGCGGAATTTGTCAGTAACTCGTGGGCCATAGGCTACCCGAGGTACTCGAGTTGTCCAAAGATGTTGCTCGACACCGAACCGATAGGCTGGCTCGGACTGACCACGTGTCCCCTATGAGGAGTTCCCAAATGGGCAAGATCATCTACACCCTGACCGACGAAGCGCCGATGCTCGCGACACACTCATTGTTGCCGATCATCCAGGCCTACGCATCGCGCGCGGACGTGGAGGTGGAAACCCGCGACATCTCCCTTGCATCCCGCATCCTCGCCCAGTTCACCGATGTCCTGACGGCTGAGCAGCAGGTGCCCGACTCCTTGGGGGAACTCGGAGATCTTGCCAAGACACCGGGCGCAAACATCATCAAGTTGCCCAACATCTCCGCCTCGGTGCCGCAGTTGAAGGCTGCCGTCGCCGAACTGCAGGCCCAGGGCTTCGCGCTGCCCGCCTACCCGGAGGACCCACAGACCGACGAGGACCGCGACGTCCGCGCCCGCTACGGCCGTGTCATGGGTTCGGCCGTCAACCCGGTCCTGCGTGAGGGCAACTCCGACCGTCGTGCACCAGAGTCGGTCAAGAGCTACGCCCGCAAGAACCCCCACTCCATGGGTGCGTGGTCGCCGGACTCCAGGACCAATGTCGCCACCATGTCGCACGGGGACTTCCGGGACAACGAGCAGTCCGTCGTGCTCCCCGCCGACGATGTGCTCACGATCCGCCACACCCCCGCCGCGGGTGAGCCCACCATTCTGAAGGATGGCTTGAAGGTTCTGGCTGGCGAGGTGGTGGACGCCACGGTGATGCGCGTCGCCGCGCTCGAATCCTTCCTGCGCGAGGAGATCGCGGCTGCCAAGGCCTCCGGTGTGCTGTTCTCCGTACACCTCAAGGCCACGATGATGAAGGTCTCGGACCCCATCATCTTCGGGCACGTCATCCGTGCCTTCTTCCCTGACGTCTTCTCCCGCTACGGCGACGACCTCGCAGCCGCCGGCCTCTCCCCCAACGACGGGCTCGGCGCGATCCTCGCCGGCCTCGACGCACTGGAAAACGGCGCGGAGATCAGGGCAGCTTTCGAAGCCGGCCTCGCTGATGGTCCGGAGCTCGCCATGGTGAACTCCGACAAGGGCATCACCAACCTGCATGTACCCAGCGACGTCATCGTCGATGCCTCCATGCCCGCGATGATTCGCACCTCCGGCAAGATGTGGGGTCCCACCGGCGAGCAGGCCGACACGCTCGCCGTGCTGCCGGACTCGTCGTACGCCGGCGTGTACCAGGCAGTGATCGACGACTGCCGTGAGCACGGCGCGTTCGACCCCACCACCATGGGCACCGTCCCCAACGTCGGACTCATGGCGCAGAAGGCGGAGGAGTACGGCAGCCACGACAAGACGTTCGAGGCCGCCTCGGCTGGCCGCGTCGAGGTACTCAACTCTGCCGGCGACGTGCTGATGTCCCACGATGTGGCGGCCGGCGACGTGTGGCGTGCGTGCCAGACCAAGGACGCCCCGGTCGCCGACTGGGTGAAGCTTGCCGTGACCCGCGCCCGCGCCACCGGCTGGCCGGCCGTGTTCTGGCTGGACGACAGCCGTGCGCACGATCGCGTCATCAAGGACAAGGTCGTCACGGAGCTCGCAAAGCACGACACCGATGGCCTGCAGATCGAGGTGATGAACCCGGTGGATGCCACGAAGTTCTCGATCGAGCGGATCCGACGCGGCGAGAACACCATCTCCGTGTCCGGCAACGTCCTGCGCGACTACCTCACGGACCTGTTCCCCATCCTTGAGCTCGGCACCTCGGCCAAGATGCTCTCGGTGGTCCCGCTGATGGCTGGCGGCGGCCTGTTCGAGACCGGCGCCGGAGGTTCAGCGCCCAAGCACATGCAGCAGCTCATCGAGGAGGACTACCTGCGCTGGGATTCCCTCGGGGAGTTCCTTGCGCTGGCGGCATCGCTGGAGCACCTCTCCAGCACGCAGGGCAACGCCCGCGCACAAGTGCTGGCCGACACGCTTGACCGGGCGACCGGCACGTTCCTCGACCGGGACAAGTCCCCCACCCGTCGCATCGGTGGCATCGACAACCGCGGTTCGCACTTCTACCTGGCGCTCTACTGGGCCCAGGAGCTGGCTGCGCAGGATGCGGATGCTGCGCTGGCTGACGTGTTCACCACGATGGCGGAGCAGTTGGCCAGCAACGAGGAGCAGATCGTCTCTGAGCTGATCGCCGTGCAGGGCAACCCTGCCGACATCGGTGGCTATTACCTGCCCGACGCCGAGAAGACGGCCCGCGTCATGCGTCCGTCGCCCACCTTCAACAAGGTGATCGACGCCCTCGCCTGATTTCCACGAACACGACGGTCCGCAGCCTCTGGGCTGCGGACCGTTCTCGTTTTTCCTGACCTCAGTTCGGGCCACCAATGACGAGCAGGACCACCTGTCCCTCGTCGGGGGAAAGCCATGCCTCCCCCCGCCACGGCGCCAGCGTGAAGTACTCATCAAGCGCCTCGGAGCGCAACAACTCACCATCAGGTAGCGAAGGCTTCAGTCCCTTCACCACCTTGGGCGGTTCTGCGACGGCGAGGCCCGGCAGAGCGCTGACCTCCTGCAGCGTGGTGTCGTCGAGCACCAGCACCGCGTCGATCCAGTACGTGGACGGGCCCGGGGACAACCTCCCTCCCAGGGTGCCGATCATCCACTCGGCGCTGGTTGCGCCGGCGAGTTGCGGCAGACGGTCCACGAGCGGCGCCAATTCCGTCCTGAGTTCTCCGTCGCCCCTCTTCTCGATGCCATTGGTCGTCGTGTCCTTGCCCCAGCCACAGGCTGTCACCGTGAGCGTCAGCAACACCACGAGGACGGCGCGCCCTGGCGAGACCCGGCGGATGGTGCCGGACGATTCTCTTCTTGCAGACATCTCACTCAACCTCTCTCCTTGCGCTTCACAGCGCGAATGCACCAACGGCACCCCACGCATCACCGGTCAGTGATATCCGCCGACGATGAACAGGACCACTTGCCCCTCTTCCTCAGCGAGCCACGCTTCGACACGCCAAGGCGCGATGGTGAAGAAATCGTCCAATGTCTCGGATCGTCGCAGGTTACCTTTCGGCATCGACGCCTTCAGCCCACGGACGACCACGGGGGGATCCACCGTGACGAGGCCCGGGAGGCTGGCAGTCTCCTTCAAGGTCTTCTCGTCAAGAACCACGACCGCGTCGAGCCAATATGTGGAGGGCCCAGGAACACTGCGGTCCCCGAGAATGCCTCCCATCCACTGCGCACTGTCGACGTCGGCAAGTTTGGGCAAGCGGGTGACCAGTGGTGCCAGATCCGTCCTCAACTCCTCAGGGCCGGTCTTGGCGGGTGCCTTCTGCATGGTGTGTTCCTCCAAACGATCGGTTGTCACAGCGTCGTGCACACTCGGTGCCCCACCCTAACGATCCTCACGGGAGTTGCCGGATCGGTTCGACTGGGGATTGCCTTCCAGCGACCCCATGTCGCCCGCGGAAGGCGGTGACCCCTGAGGCCAGGTGATCGTACGAGTTGTTTCACCGGAGGTGTCAAAGGATTGGGCCCAGCCGACTTCTTGGAAGCGTCCATTGGCATCGTCGGGATATCCCGTTTCCACGTCGAAGGCGCCCCTGTTGAAATTCCACCGGTCCTCGGCATGGACGGTGATCTCCATGGTGACCATGCCGTTCTCAACCGTGACATTCGCCGAGCTCCACTGTTGGTACGCACCGATGGTCTTCTGCCAGTTCTCCGTTTCCGGCTGGAACTGGGTGCCATGCGCCGGCCCACTCACCTGGAACTCCGTGCGTCCCGCAGCCAGGCTGTCCACGGCCGATGCCGTGCGGGAGATCTCGTCCCGCGTGTACCGGTTCACCAGCGAGTCCTCTTCAATGGCCTCGTCAAGGTCGAACGTCCGGGGCTCGCCTGAGGCCCCCATGTAGTGGTCGTACATGACTGACGCGTCGTCGAGACCCGGATGTGCCAGGCCTGCAAGCCTGATCGCATTCCATTTCTGCCAGTTGACGTAGTCATCAAACGTCGGCGAGTCCGAATCGAAGTCGAAGTCCTCATCAAATGTGATGTCGGGTCTCTGGGGGCCACCCACGTTGTATCCATCGACCTCGGAGGGCAGGGATGGATCTCCGTCCTGAGGCAGCATCGCCGGTCCACCACCTGCGAAATGGACCGCCGACAGCGCCTGGGCAATGGCTTGGTGCCCTTGACCCTCAACCTGCTGCAGCGAGGAACGGGTGTGGCGCACGACCGTCAAGATTTTCAGGGCAGCACCGATGCCGCCGGTTGCAATGAGCTGGCGAATGACCACCTCACCACGCATCGCGACCACGCGCATGGCCAGCGACGTCTGCGCCAGTGACCGTGCCGCACCTGCACAGGCCTGTCCAACGTCGGCGCCGTCCTTGGCGAATTGCCCCAGCTGGTGTTGGCCCGATCCGGAACCGGTCATGGCTGCGGCGAAGGCGGATGCTGCTGGGCCGCTATTGGTGGCGGCGACCGCGGAAATAGCCGCACTGATGCTCGAGAGCTCACCGCCCATGGCCGAAGCAGTGGTCTGCCACCGTGATCCCACCGACGCCAGTTGCCCCGGGTCAGTGTCCGGGGGTCGGACACCGGTGAGTGCGAACAGGTAGCTCATGAACCCGCCAACCGCTGTGCGGCTGCCTCATTGGCAGCTTCGATGGCGTGATAGTTCTGACCGGTGCTCTGCATGCGCTCGGCCTCGGAGTTGAGCGCGGCTTGCCAGCCTGATGCCGACGCAGCGCCCTCGGTGCGCAGCCGTGACAGGTGCTCATGGATGACGTGATCGATCATGCTCCTTCCGCCAGCCACCTGTGTGCCTTCCAGCGCGTCGCTGGCTCGGGCGCTGGCTCGCCGCGACACATCAGAGATCTCGTCGGCCTCACGCAACCAACTCTTGGGCGAGAACTCGACCGTCACGACAGGTCCTGACGCAGGGCATCCAGTTCACCCTGGAGCTCGTCAAGTCGGTACGGGGCAGGCTGATCGAACTGGGCGACCTGGCGCAGCAGTGCCTGCTCGGCCTCCTCCAGCGCCTCGTTGACCAGTCGCGTCAGCACATCCCCGAGCGTGATTGCATCCATGGATCGGGACACCGACGATGCCAGCCGTATCGAATCGACCCTCATCCCCCGGACCTCGACCGACATCTGGTCATCCTCCGACCTGGCCGATCCGTGCGCGTCAACGTCTCCGATCAGGCGTTCAGACATACCCATCCCATCCTCGGCTCCACTCCTTGATGTCACGATAGTGCTCAACGCTAGGGCAACCACCGGCCACTTCACGACCATCCACACGAACGGGCCCGACGTGTCACGGCTGACGAACCCCACGGCGCCCCTGAGTCCCCGTCGTCTCATGTGACAGTGATGTGGACCACGAAGACCGCCAGACTGACCACGGCGTGCAGGCTCAGCACGTTGTTGCTGTAGGTGATCTCCGCTCCCGAATCACGCGGAAGGAAGGTGGGGACGATGAACGGGGGCGGCAGGATCAACGGGGTGAACACCGCGGCCTCGACGATGGGCGGAAGCCCCAACCAGCCACCGTTGACGAAGTGGTTGCCCAGCAGCACGAAACTCAGGATGACTGCGAAACGGGCCGCCACCAGCGGCGCCGGCTGCAGCACTCCGGGACGGGTGAGCCGCGTGCCGTGGCCCACCACGATGAGAATCATCGGGCACGATGACCGCGGCCGGGTACGAGGGGGTCTGCAGCAGCGCGGCGCCCAACCATCTGTTCGCCAGAACCGGGGCCAGCCCCAGCAGGTTGAGCAGCAGGCCCGCGGCGATCGCGATGGAGGAGACGGTGGAGGCGCGGCTCAGACGAGGTCGGCGGTTCCCGGCCCGTCGTGTTCCACGATCTCGCCAAGCACCCAGCTCCACACACCACGCGCCTGCAACGCAGCCAACGCGGCGGACACCTGATCCTGCGGCAGGATCGCGACCATGCCCACGCCCATGTTCAGGGTGGCGTCCACGTCTGACTGGGTGAGGGCGCCCACGGACTGGACGAGCTGGAAGATCGCTGGCGGTGTCCACGACGACCGCTGCAGCACGGCACGCATGCCATCGGGGATGACGCGCGCCACGTTGTTGGCGAGCCCACCGCCGGTGATGTGGCTCATGGCGTGGATTTCGGCTTTGCTGATCAGGTCCATGATGTCGAGGGCATAGATCTGGGTGGGCTCCAGCAGTTCCTCACCCAGCGTGCGGCCCAGTTCGTCGACGTGGCGATCCAGCGACCAACCCGCCTCCTTCAGCAGGACATGGCGCACCAGCGAGTAGCCGTTGGAATGCAGACCCGAGGACTTCAGCGCGATGACGGCGTCGCCCGGCTTCACCCGGTCGGGACCGAGGATGGAATCGCGTTCCACGACTCCGGTGGTGGCGCCCGCAATGTCGTACTCATCCGCGCCCAGCAGTCCGGGATGCTCGGCTGTCTCGCCTCCCACCAGCGCACAGCCAGCCGCCACACAGGCGTCGGCTATGCCGGAGACGATCGCGGCGATGCGCTCGGGCACCACCTTTCCGCAGGCGATGTAGTCGGTGACGAACAGTGGCTCGGCGCCGCTGACCACCAGGTCGTCGACGAGCATGCCGATGAGGTCGAAACCGATGGTGTCGTGCTTGTCCATCGCCTGCGCGATGGCCACCTTGGTGCCGACGCCGTCGGTGGAAGTGGCGAGCACGGGGTGGCGAAAGCCCTTCAGCGCGCTGGCGTCGAAGAAGCCGGCGAAGCCGCCCAGTCCTCCGAGAACCTCGGGGCGGCGGGTGCGCTTGACGGAGGCCTTCATCAGTTCGACCGCGCGGTCGCCCGCCTCGATGTCGACGCCGGCGGCAGCGTAAGCGGATTGCGGGCTGTGGGTCACTGGTCCTCCAGGTGCAGCAGTTCCGCCTGTCCGAGCGGGATCGCCACGGGGTAGGAACCGTCGAAGCAGGCGCGGCAGAGTTGTCCGGCCGGAATGTGGGTGGAGGTGGTCAGTCCCTCCAACGAGACGTATCCGAGAGTGTCCGCACCGATGGAGCGACACACCTCCTCCACGGTCAGACCGGGCGCGATGAGCTCGGCCCTGGTGGCGAAGTCGATGCCGTAGAAACACGGCCAGAGCACCGGCGGCGAGGAGATGCGCACGTGCACCTCGAGGGCACCTGCCTCCCGCAGCATCCGCACCAGGGCGCGTTGCGTATTGCCCCGAACGATCGAGTCGTCCACCACCACCAGCCGCTTGCCCCTGATGACCTCACGCAGGGGGTTCAGCTTCAGCCGAATGCCCAACTGGCGGATGGTCTGGCTCGGCTGGATGAACGTGCGGCCCACGTAGGAGTTCTTCACGAGGCCCTGCTGGTACGAGATCCCGGATTCCTGTGCGTAACCGATGGCCGAGGGCGTCCCGGACTCCGGCACGGGCATCACGAGGTCCGCCTCCACCGGGTGTTCGCGTGCCAGCTGGCGGCCGATCTCCACGCGGGTGGCGTGCACGCCCTGTCCTGCGATCGTGGTGTCGGGACGGGCGAGATAGACGTACTCGAAGAGACAACCCTTGGGGTCGGCCGGAGCAAAGCGCTTGGTGCGCAACCCTGCCTCGTCGATGGCGATGAACTCGCCGGGTTCCACCTCACGCACGAGGCTGGCGCCCACGATGTCCAGCGCAGCGGTTTCCGATGCGACGACCCATCCGTTCTCCAGCCGCCCCAGCACCAGTGGGCGGATGCCCTGGGGGTCACGGGCAGCGAAGAGCGTGGTCTCGTTCATGAACGTCAGGCAGAAGGCCCCCTTGAGCCGGGGCAGCACCTGCAGTGCAGCGGCCTCGAGGTCATCGCCGACACTCACCAGCAACGCCGTCACCAGCGACGTGTCGTTGGTGGAGTCCATGGTCTTCTTCTCAGGCACGTGCTCGGCAGGGTTGAGCTCCGCCAGCCACGCCTCGAGCTCATGCGTGTTGGTCAGGTTTCCGTTGTGGCCGAGCGCAAGGCCGCCGTGGGCCGTGGCGCGAAACGTCGGTTGCGCGTTGTGCCAGTTCGAGGCCCCCGTCGTGGAGTACCTCGTGTGGCCAATGGCAAGCCGCCCCTTCAGGGAACTGAGCGTCGCCTCGTCGAATACCTGGGCGACGAGGCCCATGTCCTTGAACACCATGATGCGTCGGCCGTTCGAGACGGCGATGCCTGCCGACTCCTGGCCGCGGTGCTGCAGTGCGAACAGGCCGTAGTACGTGAGCTGGCTGACATCCTCACCGGGCGCCCAGACGCCGAAGACACCACAGGCGTCCTGGGGTGCACGTTCCTCGGGATCAATGTCGAGGCTCAGTCGGCCATCAGGGCGAAGCACTCGCACAGCGTACCCTGAACAGCGACGATGCCCACAGACCGGGAGACCGAAAATGATCGATTTGTCCCTTGCCATTGAACTTCGTGAATCCGGATTCATGTGGCATCCGCAAGCGGGCGACCGCTTCACGGTCACCGCACCCGAAATGGCAGACGACGTGTTCCACATCGCGGACATGGTGGTGGAGGAACGGAAACTGGGCACGGGCACGATTTTCGCGTTCAACGGCACCACGGAGTGGGCCCTGGACTCCGTGGACCAGGACAAGACGGTGTGGCTGCCCGGTGAGACGCACCTCCGCGCCGCGTTGGGCACAGCGTTCCGCGCGTTGGCCCGACGAGATGAGCAGTACAGCGTCAGCGTCGACATCCAGGACGAGGAGCATGTCTTCACGGACGCGGACGTCGAGAATGCCTACGCGTATGCGCTCCTGGCGGTGCTGGCTGAGGCTGCCACCACCACGTGATTCCGGTGGCCGGTCAGCGCGCGAGGTAGTCGAGCAGCAGGGATTCGGCGAGTGCGGCCTTCGCCAGATCCGACATGTCGAGGCTTTCATCGATGCCGTGCATCCGCGAATCCGGATCCGTCACAGCGGTCACCAACACTGTTGCGTCCGGGTGGCGCGACGCGAACTCCGCGACGATCGGGATGCTGCCACCGCATCCCATCTCCACGGGAGCGACCCCGAACGCGTCGGTGATCGCCTCCTTTGCCGCCTGGGCATGAACCCCGTCGAGCTCGATGGTGCTGGGCCCCCCGCGCTGCCCCCTCTCGACCCTCACCCTGGCACCCCAGGGTGCATTCGTCTCCAGGTGGTGACGCAGCGCGTCCTCGGCCGCGGCCGGGTCCTGCCCCGGTGCCAGCCGGACGCTGACCTTGGCGCTGGCCGTGGGAACCAGCGTGTTCGAGGCATCGGCGATGCGTGTGGTGTCGATGGCCAGCACCGAGACGGCGGGCTTGGTCCACATGCGCTCCACGACGCTGCCTTCCCCGATGAACTCGACCCCGTCCAGCAGTCCCGTCTCCACCTTCAGACGATCCATCGGGTAGTCCAGGTCCGGCCCGGGCCCCTGCGCCAGCCCTTCGATGGCGACGTTGCCGCGCTCATCGTGGAGGGTGGCGAGCAGTCGGCAGAGCGCTGTGAGCGCGTCGGGCACCACTCCCCCGAACTGGCCGGAGTGCAGGCCCGTCTCCAGCGTCGAGACGTGGACGACGGCGTCGACGACGCCGCGCAGCGTCGTGGTGAGGCTCGGTTCGCCGACGGCCCAGTTCACCGCATCCGCGACCACGTACACATCCGCGGTGAGTTCGTCGGCGTACTTGTCGAGCAACGCGGGCATCGAGGGGGAACCGATCTCCTCCTCGCCCTCGATGAAGATCTTGACCCCCACGGGGGGTGCGCCGTTGAAGACCCTCAGCGCGGCCAGGTGGATGGCGATGCCACCCTTGTCGTCGGCGGACCCGCGGGCATACATGCGTCCGTCCCGCTCCTCCGGGGAGAAGGGCAGCGACGTCCAGGAAGACAGGTCACCGGTGGGCTGCACGTCATAGTGTGCGTACAGCAGCACGGTGGGCTTGCCCTCGGGAGCCGGGAAATGGCCGTACACCGCAGGCTTCCCACCAGCGTGCAGGAGCCGCACCTCGGGGCATCCCGTCCGGGTCAGCAGGTTGGACACGTGGTCTGCTGCGATCAGCACATCCCCGTCGTGGTCGCCCTGCGACGACACCGAGGGAATGGAGATCAGCTCGATCAGATCGGCGATGGTCTCGGGAAGGACGCGCTCGATGGCCCAGGCAAAGTCTGACATGGCATCCACCGTACTGCTCAGCCATCCGGGCCGCGTCGGTAGGGTTGTTCCCGACTCCCCATCAACACAGCCGAAGGACAGGGAAGAAACCTTGAGCAATCTGCAGCAGTGGTGGCGCAACGCCGTCATCTACCAGATCTACCCCCGCTCGTTCGCCGACGCCTCGGGCGACGGCTACGGCGATCTGCCCGGCGCCATCGAGCGCCTGCCGTACCTGGTGAAACTGGGCGTGGATGCCATTTGGCTCTCGCCGTTCTACCTCTCCCCCATGGCCGACGGTGGCTACGACGTCGCCGACTACATGCAGGTGGATCCGCTCTTCGGCGACACCGCCGACGCGTACCGGCTCATCGAGCGCTCCCACGCGCTGGGTGTGAAGGTGGTCGTCGACCTGGTGCCCAACCACACCTCTGACGAACACGAGTGGTTCAAGGCGGCCGTCGCTGCGGGCCCCGGGTCGCCCGAGCGTGACATGTACATGTTCAGTGATGGTCGGGGAACCGATGGCGAGCTGCCGCCCAACAACTGGAGCAGCGTCTTCGGCAGCACGGGCTGGACACGGCTGGTGCGTCCGGACGGCACTGGTGAGCAGTGGTACCTGCACCTGTTCGACTCCAAGCAACCGGATCTGAACTGGGACAACGAGCGCGTCCGGTCCGCATTCGACGACGTGCTCCGCTTCTGGCTGGACGCCGGGGTGGACGGCTTCCGCGTCGACGTGGCGCACGGCCTGGTGAAGGAGTCCGGCCTGCCGGACCAGCTGGAGGCCACCGAACTGCTGGGCTCCAACATGGGCCCCATGTGGGATCAGGACGGAGTCCACGAGATCTACCGACGCTGGCACAACGTCCTGGACGAGTACGACGGCGACCGTGCGCTGACGGCGGAGGCGTGGGTGCCGGACCTCGACAGGTTGGCCCTCTACGTCCGCCCCAACGAGATGCAGCAGGCGTTCAACTTCGAATTCCTCACCGCACCCTGGGATGCCCCCACGTACCGCAAGGTCATCGCCGCGAGCCTCGCCGCCAACGACTCCGTGGGCGCCCCCACCACCTGGGTGCTGAGCAATCACGACGTCATGCGCCACGCCAGCCGGCTGGGACGTGCCGACACCGCGGATCGCAGCGGTGCGGGTGCCGAGGATGCGCAGCCGGACAGCGCGCTGGGTCTGCGTCGCGCCCGTGCGGCGACCCTCATGATGCTGGCTCTGCCCGGCTCCGCGTACCTGTACCAGGGCGAAGAGCTGGGTCTGCCGGAGCACACCACCTTGCCGCACGAGTTCCGGCAGGACCCGGTGTGGGAGCGCTCCAACCACGAACTTGCGGGCCGTGACGGCTGCCGGGTTCCCATGCCATGGGTCGCGGACGCACCGGCTATGGGCTTCTCCCCCACCGGCGAGGCATGGCTTCCCCAGCCGGAGGCCTATTGCGCCCTGGCAGCTGACCAGCAGGTGGACGTGCCCGATTCCACGTGGTCGCTCTATCGCGACTCCCTGGCCACGCGGAAGTCGCACGCACTCGGTGACGGATCGCTCACGTGGATCGACCGCTTTGGCGACGACGTCGTGGCGTTCACCAACGGTGACGTCACGGTGCTGGCGAACGTGGGCGGCTCCCCCGTCACGCTGCCGGACGGCGAGATCCTGTTGTCCAGCATGGACGTCGACGGCGAACTCCCCACCGACGCCACCGTCTGGCTCAAGCGCTCCTGACACGGAGGCAGATTGCTGTTCGTGTTGGTGGACCAACATTTTCGGCAGTCTGCTTCCACAGGCGATCTGTCCCCGTGCCGATCATGCGGTGATGCGCCCACAGTGGACGGCATGTTCGCTCGCATCGATGTGCCACCACAGTTCGTCGCACTCGCTGCGCAGCAGTCCGGCGTCTTCAGCATCGAGCAGGCGGAGAGCTTTGGCATCACCAAGGAGGCGTCCCGACGCCTCCATCGCCACGGTCACTGGCACAGGATTGCTCACGGCGTCTCGTCGGCCAACCCTGATCCTTCGTGGATGGGTCACGCATGGGCTGGCATCTTGCAGTGCGAGCGAGGTGTACTCGGAGGAGCCGCCGCGGGTCACCTCTACGGACTCTGCGACGCACCGTCGATGATCAGTGTCTGGATGGGCGACCAATCGTTGCGCTCCCGGCAGCGTTGGCGATTCCGACACGGCAAGAGACGAGGGGTCTTTGCCCCATCGCGGGTCCGCATTGAGGACGCAGCACTGGAGATGTGTGAGGACCAGTCCGATTCCGGGATCGTGACGGTGTTGGCAAGCGCCGTCGGTACCCGCCGCACAACCTCTGGGCGCCTGCGATCCGTGGCGCTCGGCATCCCGAACCTGCGGAACCGCGGGCTCATACTGGACATCCTGGCTGACGTCGCCTTGGGCGTCGAGAGCCCTCTTGAGCGGCAATACCTCATCGACGTGGAACGAAAGCACTGCCTCCCGGGCGCTTCCCGACAGGTTTCAGTTTCCCTCGGAACGCGGACAGACGTCGGCTACCTGGAGTTCGGGGTCCTCGTCGAGCTTGATGGTCGTGTTTGGCACGAGGGGCTTGCAGCCTCTGCTGACATGGCACGCGACAACCAACACCGGTTGGCCTCGTTCATCACCCTGCGGTTCGGGTGGGCAGCGGTGGTGGGGAATCCCTGCAACGTCGCACGGCAGGTGGCCGACGCATTGGTCATGCGCGGCTGGTCAGGAAGGCTCCGACGGTGCAGCAGTTGTCCCTGATACGGGAGGCAGACTGCGATTTGTGTTGGTGGACCAACACTTTTGGCGGTCTGCCCCGAGGCCATCAGTCGCCTTTGTGCCAGACCTCGAGGCGCAGAGGCCACCTGAGCCGGAGGCGGGCGCGGAGTTGCCGTCGGGAAACGAGGAACCAGCCCACGGCCAGGAACGTGAGCGCGCAGGCAATGGCGCCGGCCAGCAGCGTCCAGCGTGGCCCGAAGGCGTCACCCACCCAGCCGATGATGGGAGCGCCCAGCGGGGTGCCTCCCAGGAAGATGGCGGTGTAGAGCGCCATGACCCGGCCACGGAACTCCGGTTGCGTGGAGAGCTGGACGGTGGAGTTCGCCGTCGTCATCACCGTCAGGGCAAAGAAGCCGCAGGGGACCAGAAGCAGCGCGAACAACGTGTAGCTGGGAGCGAGACCCGCGAGGAAACACACCACGGAGAAGGCTCCGAGCCCTCCCAGGAGGACACGAAGACGTGGTGTTCCCCGTCGGGCTGCCAGCAACGCTCCGGCCAGGGTGCCGACGGCCATGAATGAGCCGAGGAGCCCGAACTCCTCCGCACCCTTGCCGTAGACCTTGGTGGCCATGAGCGCCATGGTGATCTGGAAGTTCATGCCGAAGGTCCCCAGCATGAAGATGATGCCGAAGATCAGCAGGAGGTCCGGTCTGGCCCGCACGTAGGCCATGCCCTCCCTGACGGTCCCTCGTCCCTTGCGAGGTGGGGTGAGCAGCAGATCGGCCGGGCGGATCAGGAACAGGCTCAGCAGCACCGCGCCGAAGCTCGCTGCATTGATGGCCATGGCAGGCGCGACACCCCACAGCCCGATGACGACGCCCGCCACGGCGGGCCCGATGAGCCGCGCGCCGTTGAAGGAGGCGGAGTTGAGGCCGACGGCGTTGGCCACCAACTCGTGGGGCACCAGTTCGTTCACGAACGACTGGCGGGCAGGGTTGTCGAACGACACCGCGATGCCCTGCAGGACCGCCAGCACGTAGACGTGCCACAGTTGCGCGGCGCCTGACGCGACGAGGACGAACAACGCCAGGGCGTTCAGCGCGAGGGCCGCCTGCGTGATCTTGAGCAGCCGGACCTTGCTCATCCTGTCGGTGATGGCACCCGCATAGGGAGCCAGCAGGGGGATGGGCAGGAATTGCAGGCCGGTGACGATGCCGAGCGCTGTGGAGGAGTAGTCCGTGAGCTCGGTGAGGACCAGCCAGTCCTGCGCCGTACGGGCCATCCACGTGCCAACATTGCTTGCCAGTGCACCGGCGGCGAAGCACCGGTAGTTGTAGATACGCAGGCTCGCGAAGGTTCGGCTCATTTCCTGCCCAGCCTACGCCTGTGTGGTGTGTGGCTGTTTCGTTCCGACGCTGGGCGTCAGCCGCCGAGTGTCGAGGGCAGGGGCCGGAGCCACGCATCCTTCAGCTCATTCATGGGAACCGTGAACGCACCGACGAACTCGGCGACGTCCTCCCCGGTCACCTCACCCAACCGTGTCACCTCGACGCCGTGCTCGACGCACAGCGCCTCGAAACGCGACAGGTGTTCACCGGACAGCGAGACCACCGCGCGGGCCGCGGACTCGGAGAACAGCGCGACGGTGGCGTCGTCCCCGGGCAGCGTCACGGCAAATCCACAGTCGTTGCGCATGGCGGATTCCACCAGCGCCACACCCAGGCCGCCCTCTGAGAGGTCATGCGCCGAGGTCAACAGGCCCTCACGTGCCGAGGTCTGCAGGACGCGAGCCATGCCCTGCTCGGCCCGCAGGTCAACCTGCGGGGGCACGCCACCGAGGTGGCCGTCGTGCAGGGCGTCGGCCCAGATGGAGCCGGACAGTTCCTCACGCGTGGCACCCAGCAGCACGATGGCGTCACCGGGGTGCACGAAGCCGGAGCGGATGCGGGTGGCCACGTCGTCGATGACACCCAGCACGCCCACCGTGGGGGTGGGCAGGATGGGGGTGTCTGCCGTCTGGTTGTAGAGGCTGACGTTGCCGCCCGTGACGGGGACGCCCAGCTCGCGGCAACCGTCCACCAGTCCGTGGATGGCCTGGACGAAAGTCCACATCACCTCGGGGTCCTCGGGGGATCCGAAGTTCAGGCAGTCGGTGATGGCGACGGGCTCGGCGCCGGTGACGGCGACGTTGCGGTAGGCCTCGGCGAGCGAGAGCTGCGCACCCTTGTAGGGATCGAGGTGGGTGAAGCGGGAGTTGGCGTCGAGTGCCAGGGCGATGCCGAGCCCCGACTCCTCGTCGATGCGCAACATGCCGGCGTCCTCGGGCTGCGCCAGGACGGAGTTGCCGCGGACGTAGCGGTCGTACTGGT
>JAUNVL010000061.1 GCA_030537675.1 Propionibacteriaceae bacterium
ACGACGACGTCGTGGCCTCGAAGGCCCGCTACCGCTACGTGATCGACACCTCCACTTTCGACGACTGAGAGGTGGACGCCACGTCGGCGCGTCCCTCCCCCATGGCATGGGTGGTGTGGGGGGTGGGGCTCGCCGCCTACATCTCGGCGGTCATGCAGCGCACGTCGCTGGGCGTCGTCGGCACCCAGGCCGCCGAACACTTCGACACGTCAGTGGGCCTGGTCTCCACGTTCGTCGTGGTTCAGATCGCCACGTACGCGCTGATGCAGATCCCCGCGGGTGTTCTGCTGGACCGCTTCGGCTCACGCAACCTGCTGGTCACCGGATCACTCGTGATGATGCTCGGCCAGATTGCAGTGGCGATGACCGACGACTTCGGCGTCGCGATCGTCGGCCGCATCGTTCTGGGCGCAGGTGACGCGTTCATCTTCACCGGCATCCTTCGGCTGCTGCCCTTCTGGTTCAAGCCCAGCCGGGTTCCCATCCTGAGCCAGCTCACCGGCATGCTCGGACAGCTGGGCCAGGTGGCGGCAGTGGGAATCCTCCTGCCGATGATGCAGTGGTGGGGGTGGCGCCCCACCTTCCTGTCCGCCGCCGGGGTGTGCCTCGTGATGGCGATCTGCTGTCTGCTCGCCGTTCGTGACGTCCCACCCGGAGTGGACCGCGTCCGCAGCACGGGAAGCCCCGCCGAGATCCCGGGCCAGGTGGCTCAGGTGTTGCGCCACCCCGCGGCTCAGTTGGGCTTCTGGATCCATCTGACATCCGGGTTCCCCATCAACACCTTCACGCTCATGTGGGGCATCCCCTACCTGATCATCGGGGAGGGCCGGAGCGCCGCGGAGGCGGGCGTTCTTTTCAGCCTCACAGCGATCTTCGGAGCGCTCATCGGTCCGCTGGTCGGCTGGCTGACCTCCCGGCACCCGCTGCGCCGCAGCAGTCTTGCCCTCAGCGTGATTTTCGCCAACATGATCAGCTGGGCGACCGTGCTGCTGTGGCCCGGTCAGGCCCCCCTGTGGCTCCTGGTGTTCCTGATGATCGCCATCGCCGCTGGTGGACCCGCGACGGGAATCGGGTTCGACTACGCCCGAACCCAGCTCCCGGCCAACCGGTTGGGCGCCGGCAACGGGATGATCATCACGGGCTCGTTCGCGGGCGGCACCATCATGATTCTCGCCATCGGTCTCTTCCTGGACGCGGTGAGCGACGGCCTCCCCTATACCGCTGGCCAGTTGGGGTGGGCCATGGCGCTGCAGTTCCCGCTCTTCGCCGTCGGGCTCGTGGGAGTTTTCGTGTCGCGTCGACGTCTTCGCAACTACATGGTCTCCGAAGGCGTGGTGGTTCCCACGTGGCGTCAGGTGGCGCAACGCTACCGCCGCTGACCAGCCCGGTTCAGAAGAGCCCCTCCTGGGGTGGCGCGTAGGACGGGTCCACGTCACGGAAGAGCTTGGAGACGGATTTGCCGTCATGGATGCGCTGGATGGCATCGGCGAACAGGCTGGCGACGCTGAGGACCTTCAGGCAGTCAAAATCACTGGGGGCAGGAACCGTGTCGGTGGACACCACCTCGTGGATGTCAGGGTTGTTCTTCAACATCTCCACCGCCCGGCCAGTGAACAAACCATGGGCGCATGCCACGGAGGCACCGGTGGCGCCGAATTCCATGAGCTTCTTGACGATCTCCATGATGGATCCGCCGGTGGCGATCTCGTCATCGAGGATGATGGCCTTCTTGCCGGCGACGTTGCCGACGATGGACTCGATGAACACCTTGTCGTCCCCGAGGCGCTGCTTGTTGCCGGCCGCCACGGGGAGTCCCAGCAGACGTGCCAGCAGGGTCGTCTGCTTGGCGTTGCCCAGGTCCGGCGAGACCACCACATGGTTGGTGAGGTCCTGGCCGCGGTAGTGGTCGGCGATCACTCCCAGTGAAGTCAGGTGGTCCAACGGCACGGAGAAGAAGCCGTGCACCTGCGGGGCGTGGAGGTTCATCGTAATGATCCGGTCCACCCCTGCCGACTCCAGCAGGTCGGCAACCAGTCTGCCTCCGATCGAGATGCGGGAGGAGTCCTTCTTGTCCGAGCGCGCGTAGGCGTAGTGGGGGATGACGGCGGTGATATTGGCGGCGGATGCCCCACGGGCTGCATTGATCATCAGCAGCAACTCCATGAGGTGCTCCTGCGTGGGCGGCACCAGGGGCTGCACGATGTAGACATCGCGTTGGCGGCAGTTGGCCAGCAACTGGGTCTGGAGACAGTCATTGCTGAAACGCGTGATGGCAACACCACTGCGCTTCAGCGCGAGGTGAGAGCAGATGTCATCGGCGAGTGAGGCGTGCGCCGATCCGGAGAACACGACGATGCCACCAGCGACTGATCCCTTGTCCATGATGGGCTCACCCTATCCAACCGTTCGGCCGAGGGGGGAGGGTGGTCCGCATGATCGGCGCCCCATCACGATGAGTACGCGGTCAGTCGGGATGGGGGGCTCAGTCGAAGCTGTGACCGGTTTCCTTGACGGGGATCATCGCTGCCAGACCAATCATGAGCACGAGCACAATCCCCAGGATGCCGAAGTACTGGGCGTCGCCACCGCCGATGGCCTTCTTGCCGATGACGATGGCCAGTCCGAATGCCAACGGTGCAAGGAAGGAGACGACGCGGCCCGTGGTGGCGTACAACCCGAAAACCTCGCCAGACTTGCCGGCAGGAATGGCGCGAGCCAGGAAGGACCGGCTGGCTGACTGAGCGGGGCCGACGAACAATGTCATGCCCAGGCCACACACCCAGAACACCGGTTTGCCGCCGTCGTGCAGGAAGAAAATGGCCAGCCCAAGGATGATCAGCGCGGTCAGCGAGACCAGGATCACCTTCTTGGGGCCCACCTTGTCGTCGAGCAGGCCGAAGGCCATGGTGGACAAGCCCGCCGCCAGGTTGGCGACGATACCGAAGACGATGACCTCGTCGAAGGTGAAACCGAAGGTCCCCTGGGCGAGGATTCCGCCGTACACGAACACTCCGGCCAGGCCATCCCTGAAGAGCGCCGACGCCAGCAGGAAGCCCGTGGTGTTCGGCGAGTTGCGGTGAATGCGCTTCAGGGAGGCGAAGAGCGCCCCGTACGCCTCGCGGATGCTCTGGCGCGGCGGGATCTGCGGCTTCGGCTTGTCCCGCAGGGCAAAGAAGATGGGGATGGTGAAGAGCAGTGTCCACGCCCCGCTGAGCAGCATGGAGAACCGGACGTCGTCGGCCGAAAAACCTCCACCCCGGAGCGCGACGATGAGCAGGAGGATGGCGATGCCTCCGATGTAGCCGAGGCCCCATCCCAGACCTGACACGCGTCCCACGGAGGTTGGCGTGGCCACCTGGTCGATGGAGGCGTAGTAGTTCACGTTGGCGATCTCGGCCACGATGTTGCCCACGGCCAGCAGGACCAGCCCGAGGATCAGGAAAGACGGATCGGGCTTGACGAACCAGAGGGAGGCTGAGATGCCTGCGAGCAGCCACGTCTGCCAGCGCAGGTTCCGCATGCGTTTGCCGGAGCGATCAGAACCCTGCCCGAGCACGGGGGCCAGGATGGCGATGAACAGGCCGGCGATTGCCGTTGACCAGGAAAGGGCAACGGAGTTCGCGTCCTTCTCCCCGAATGCCGTGGACGTCAGGTACACCGAGAACACGAAAGTGGTGATGACCGTGGCGAACGGCTGGGTGCCCCAGTCCCACATGCCCCAGCTGAGGACCTTCCACTTCGTTGCCTTGACGGTGGCCAGGTTGCCCTCGGACAGGTCGACCTCGCCGCCGCCGGGCGCCGAAACGGGCTGTATATCGGCGCCATCGCCGGAATCTGTGCTCACCCCAGTCACGGTAGCTTCAAAGAGGCTCCACGAGCCTTCGTCCCATGTGGTCATCGCGGCGCTAGGGTAATGAGGCCCATCGCGGCACAACACTCATTTTCACGAGGAGAAATCATGCGTATCGGCACATCCCTTTTCCTGCTGGCCCTTGGAGCGGTCCTCGCATTCGCCGTCAAGGCGGAGGTCGACTTCATCAGTCTGGACCTCGTGGGCTACATCCTCATGGCCGTCGGCGTCGTGGGTCTGATCTGGGCGGTGATGGCGTCGCAGCGCAACCGCAGCGTCGAGACCCGCACCGTCAACAATCCCGGCACCGGCGAGACCGTCACCCGTTCCGAGTCCCACGACGGCCTCTGAGGAGGCTGCGCCTCCAGGGCGGCCCCGTTGAGCCCTGATCCTCGCGGAGTGGCCCCGCGGCAAGTTGCTGTGGCAACCTGTCCACCACAGACCAAAGGTTGGGACGGCCCATGTGGAAACCCCACAAACGCTGCTCTGTTGGCCTGTATGGTTGCAAGAGCACCCAGCGTTGGAACCCCACCCGCGACTACGACGTCGCTGGCACCAGGAAGGCACTTCGAGAACGATGACCGACAACGCCACATTCAAACACGAAGACGTTGAGCTCCAACTCCCCGTCGTCAAAGCCTCAAATGGCAATGACGGGTACAACATCAGTCAGCTCCTGTCGAAGACCGGAAACGTGACGTTGGACCCCGGCTTCGTGAACACCGCCTCGTGCGAATCCACGATCACCTTCATCGACGGCAACGAAGGAATTCTGCGCTACCGCGGCTACCCCATCGAGCAGCTCGCCGAGAAATCGACGTTCCTGGAGGTGGCGCACCTCCTGATCCACGGCGAATTGCCCACGCAGGACGTGCTGGACACCTTCAAGTACGACGTGTCCAACCGGATGATGCTCGACGAGCGCATGCGGGAGCTGTATCGCTGCTTCCCGCGCGGCGCCCACCCCATGCAGGTGTTGTCCGCAGGCCTGTCCGCGCTCGGCTCCTTCAACCGCCGGACCCTGGATGTGCACGACCCGGAACAGGTGAACGAAGCCAGCCTGCGCCTCATCGGATCGATGCCCACCCTGGCCGCCTACGCCTACAAGAGCTCCGTCGGCGAACCGTTCCAGTACCCGCAGAAGAACCTCAGCTACGTCGAGAACTACCTGCGCCTGTCATTCGGCACGCCGCAGGAGGACTACGAGATCGACCCGGCCGTCGTCAACGCCTTCGAAACCCTGTTCATCCTGCACGCGGACCACGAGCAGAACTGCTCCACCTCGACGGTGCGCATGGTCGGCTCCTCGGACGCCACCATGTATGCGTCCATGTCGGCTGGCGTCAACGCTCTGTCCGGCCCGCTGCACGGCGGAGCGAACCAGGCAGTGCTGGAGATGCTCGTCAAGCTCCGCGAGGAGGGCGTCGACATGAAGACCTACGTCGCCCAGGTCAAGGACAAGAAGTCGGGCGTGAAGCTCATGGGCTTTGGTCACCGTGTCTACAAGAACCACGACCCCCGCGCCACGATCATCAAGGGGCACGCCGACAAGCTGCTGCGCGCCTCCGGCAAGTCCAACGACCTGCTGGACATGGCTCTGGAGCTGGAGGAAGTGGCTCTCAACGACGAGTACTTCATCTCGCGCAAGCTGTACCCGAACGTCGACTTCTACACCGGCCTGATCTACGAGGCCATGGGCTTCCCGGCCAACTACTTCACCGCACTGTTCACGCTGGGGCGGCTGCCCGGCTGGATTGCACAGTGGCGCGAGGACCACGCCGACCCGACCCGCAAGATCAGCCGTCCCCGGCAGATCTACGTGGGCGAGACGGAACGCGACTACGTTCCCATGGACAAGCGCTGAGCACGGCAGGGCATCATCGCTGAGCCATGCACTTCTCCAATGAACCGCCGGACCTGCACGGTCCGGCGGTTCAGCTTTTCATGCAATCAATATTGTCTACACCCTTGACAAAACTCTGCGGAGCAGCCTACTGTGCCGGAAAGAGGAGGGAGCACACCACGACGTGAGCGACGCAGCATTGAGCGCCATCCGCCGTGACAACACCCTTGCAGTCATCGGCGCACTCGATGCCGTCGGAGAGTTGTCCCGCGCACAGCTGTGCGCAGCCACTGCCCTCTCCCGGACCACCACGCACCGCATCCTCGGGGAACTGATGAGCGCTGGTGTGGTCATCGAACGTTCGGATTCGCCCTCAGGTCCCGGGCGCCCCGGTGGACTCCTGTCATTGAACCCCCAAGCCCGCGCAGTCCTCGGAATCGAGCTCGGACGAGCCCAGGCCGCGATCGTGCTGCTCAACTGGGCCGGGGAGATCACGTGGTCACAAGAGGTCAAGTTTGATGCGGCCCAGGAATGGGGGCAGGGGCTACAGGCGCTGCTGCGACTCCTCGACGACGGGCTGGCAGAAGATGACCTCCACATGCTTCGCTACGCAGTGGTGGGCCTCCACGGACTCATGCCATCGTCCCGGGACCACATGGGCGACGAGGAGCAGGATCGCCGAGTGGGCAACCTGCGCCAGAGTCTCGAGGCGAAGCTGCAGGTGCCAGTTGCTGTGGAGGGCAACATCCGACTGGCCGGCCTGGCCGAGTACCGCACCCGTGGCCTCTCGCACGAAGACCTCGTCTACTGCCATCTGTCACGGGGGGTGGGCGCCGCCATCCTTCTGGACGGAAAGCTCCGCGCGGGAGCCACGAACAGCGCTGGCGAGCTCGGACACACCCGCGTCCTGGACAACGGACTGCCGTGCCACTGCGGATCACACGGCTGCCTCGAAACGGTCATTGGCGTCGACCGGGTGCTCGCCCGGGCGCGAACACTGCGCCCCGACCTCCGCGACTTTGCGCACCTGTGCCGGGTCGCCAACTACGATCCGTCCCTCCGCGCTCTGGCAAAGGACACGGCCCACACGCTCGGCAGGGCCTTGGGCAACCTCTGCAACATCATCAACCCGGAACACATCGTTCTGGGTGGAGAACTGGCGAAGCTGACCGACGACTGGTTCTCACTCGTCGCCGATGGCATCGACGACACCGCACTGCTGCAGGTGAGGAAGGGCCTCCGGCTCTCCCCCTCACTCAACTCATGCGTGGCGGCCGCGCACGGCGCCGGGCTCCTCGCACTCGACCACATCCTTGGCCGGGTAACCATTTTGGAAGGTGAACAAGTTTCATGACCCCATCCCCCACTGACAGGCCACGCAACGTCCTGGTGATCATGACCGACCAGCACCGCGTCGACACCATCGGAGCCCTCCTGGCTCCCGGCACCAAAGGCGTCCACACACCGAACATCGACAGGCTGGCCGCCGAGGGTTTCGCGTTCACCCAGGCGATGACACCCACCCCGATTTGCACACCTGCGCGCACGAGCCTGCTCACCGGCACGGCCCCCTTCCGACACAAGCTCCTCGCGAACCACGAGTGGAACATCGGCTACAGGACCGAGCTGGATCCTGACAGCTGGACCTACACCCAGGCTCTGCGCGACGCCGGCTACAACGTCGGTCTCGTCGGGAAATACCACGTGGGCAAGGAGAACCCCCCGACAGTCTTCGGCATGGACGACGATTCCTTCGAAGGTGCCACCAACCCCGTCGGATCCCCCCGTTACACGCAGTGGCTCGAGGACAACGGCTTTCCGCCCGTGCAGATCACGGACGCGATTCGCGGAACCCTGCCGGGCAACCGGCCGGGGCATGTGCTGGCGGGGCGCCTCCAGCAACCGGTCGAGGCCACGTTCGAGCGATTCCTCACCGATATCGCCATCGGCAAGGTGGCCGAGTACGCAGCCGATTGGCACAGCGACGCGAAGCCCTTCTGCCTCCACATGCACTACTTCGGGCCCCACCTGCCCTACTTCATCCCCGACGAGTACTTCGACCTCTTCGACCCTGCGGACATCGAGCTCCCCGCATCGTTCACCGAGACGTTCCTGAACAAGCCACCGGTGCAGCAGAACTACTCCACCTACTGGTCCGCCGATTCCTTCGACGCCGACGAGTGGCGCAAGCTGATCGCCATCTACCACGGCTACGTGACCCTCATCGACGTCGAGGTGGGCCGCCTGCTGGAGGAGTTGAAGGCCCAGGGTGTCGAGAAGGACACCAGCATCTTCTTCACGGCCGACCATGGCGAGTTCACGGGCGCGCACCGGCTCAACGACAAGGGACCCGCCGCTTACGACGACATCCTCAACATTCCGATGCTCGCCCACGTCCCCGGTGTCTCGCACCATGGCCAGTCCGATGCCTTCGTCTCCCTGCTCGACGTCCCGGCGACGATCATGGAGCTCGCAGGGCTGGACCAGTCCAAGGTGATCGACGGTCGTTCCCTCCTGCACCTCGCGTGGGACGCCGACGACGTGGAGCCGTGGCGCACCGACATCGTCACCGAGTTCCACGGGCACCACTTCCCGCTGCAGCAGCGCGTGCTCATCACGCCGGAGTGGAAGCTCGTGGTCAGCCCGGAGTCCGTCAACGAGCTCTACGACCGGATCAACGATCCGCACGAGTTGGTGAACCGCCATGGGGACCCGGAGGTGGACGATGTCCGCAAGCGACTCGCCACCCGGCTGTACTCGGTCCTGCGCGACCGCGGAGACAAGGCATTCGCCAACTGGATGCTGGCCACCACGGACTTCGACGTTCCCATGACACCCATCTCCCACCAGGACTACGACGCGGTGAAGGGCAACAACTGACGTCGAACGCCACTGCAATGGCGGAACGCCAACCGTGAGTCAGAGCGCCAACGATCCATTCCGTCCATCGTTGACGTGCTGCACTTGGGTTGGCGTTCCGCGTTTCGGTTGGCGTGCTGCACGTGGGTTGGCGTTCCGGGGTGGTTGCCCGCTCCCGGGCGCTGCGTCCCGTGAGCCCGTGGTTACAGTGAAGGGACAACCGAGTGCCCGTTGACCTGAGGAGCCGCCATGCGCCGCAACCTGCCGTTCTCCGTCGTCACCAAGCCCACCGGAGCCGCGTGCAACCTGGACTGCACGTACTGCTTCTTCCTGTCCAAGGAACTCCTCTACGACGCCGCCGGCCAGCGCATGTCCGAGGCAACGCTGCGCGCCTACATTGCCAACCAGCTCGACTCCCAGCCGGATGGCGATGTCATGCTGGTGTGGCAGGGCGGGGAGCCCACCATGCGTGGCCTCGCCTTCTACAGGGAAGCGGTGCGACTCGGCAAAGAGCTGAAGCGTCCACGCCAGAGCGTGCAGCACTCCATGCAGACCAACGGCACGCTGCTCGACGACGACTGGTGCGAGTTCCTGGCGGCGGAGAACTTCCTGGTGGGGCTCTCCGTCGACGGCCCGGAACGGCTGCATGATGCGTACCGCGTCAACAAGGCTGGGCGGGGCACCCACGCGCAGGTGATGCGTGGATGGGACGTGCTGCGCAAGCACTCGGTTGAGACGAACGTGTTGTGTACCGTCAACGCTGCGAACGCGGATCACGGCGCAGAGGTGTACCGCTGGTTCCGCGACGTGATGGGCACCACCTTCCTGCAGTTCATCCCCATCGTCGAACGGGTCCCGCGCGCGGACCTGGCCAGCGCAGAGAAGGGATGGATCGGTCCGGATGGCGCCCGTCTGCTGTACCGGCAGACCGGTGACGCCGTGACGTCGCGATCCGTGACGGCTCCTCAGTGGGGCAACTTCCTCTGCGAGGTCTTCGACGAATGGCGGAAGCACGACGTCGGCACCATGTACGTACAGCACTTCGACACCATGCTGGCCGCACGCTTCGGTCAGTACTCCCTCTGCGTGCACGCACCCGAATGCGGTACTGCACTGGCCGTGGAGCACAACGGCGACATCTATTCCTGCGACCACTACGTGGAACCCGGCTACAAGCTGGGCAACATCCATGCCGACAGGCTCAGCGACGTTCTGGCCAGCGATCAGCAGCGGGACTTCGGCGGATCCAAGCGCACAGGGCTCACGCAGCAGTGCCAACGCTGTCCCGTGCGATGGGCCTGCCACGGCGGCTGCCCCAAGGATCGCTTCGACACATCCGTCGACGGCGAAGCGGGCCACAACTACTTGTGCGCTGGCTACTTCAAGTTTTTCTCCCACAGCACCGCTACGGTTGAACGGATGGCACGCCTCCTACAAGCCGGGCGTGCCCCCGCCGAAGTGATGTCCCTCAACGCCTGAGGGTCCCCCGCCATCAGCGGTTCAGCACTGCTGTTGTCCCCTGCCCACACCCAACCACTCACTTGTTCAGAAAAAATCTGACCAATATTTGATTACTACTTGATTACTATCTTTTTTAGGTGGTCAACTAGGTATGTAATCGATCGGTTACCATCTTCGACGAAAGAGAGAACCATGAGCAACGTTGCTCGCAAACTGGTGCCAGTCCTACTGACGGGCGCCATGCTTGCTCTTGCCGCCTGCTCCGGCGGTGGAGACACCCCCGCAGAGCCCGCACCGCCGGCAGAGAACGGCGAACCAGCCGCGTTGCCGGAGAAGCCGGAGAGCATCTCCTACTGGTCCATGTGGAACGAGGGCGAGACGCAGCAGAAGGTCATCGCCCAGGCCGTCAAGGCATGGGAGGAGGAGACCGGCATCAAGGTGGACGTCGAGTGGCAGGGCCGCGGCGTCGTCCAGAAGCTCACCCCCGCGCTCAACACCAACAAGGTCCCCGACCTGGTGGATGCGGCCTACAACAAGATCGCCCCCATCCTCGTCACCACCGGTCAGGCAGGCAGCCTCCAGGGCGCCTACGACACCGAGATCGACGGGAAGAAGGTCTCCGAGCTCATCCCCGAGAAGTACCTCTCCGGGAACACCCAGCTGACGCTCGAGGACGGCACCCCGTGGATGCTGCCCTACAGCATCTCCTCCGAAGGCGTGTGGTTCGACGCTGCAACACACCCTGACTGGTCATCCGCCCCGCCGGAGACGTGGGACGACTTCATCACCGTTCTTGATGAACTGAAGACCAGTGACCAGGCTCCCCTTGCCATCGACGGCGACATCGGTGGATACAACTCCGCATGGTTCAGCAGCCTGATGATCGGCGAGAACGGTCCCGGTTCCGTGGACAATCTGATCACGAGCGAGGACGGCTCAGCCTGGGACGCCCCCGAGGTACTCGAGATCGCCCAGCGTGTCGAATCCTTGGCTTCGGGCGGGTACTTCATCCCCGGCTACAACGCCAGCAAGTTCCCCGCACAGCAGGAAGCCTGGGGATCCGGCAAGGCAGCAATGCTGTTCTCCGGCTCCTGGATTCCTGCTGAAACCTCCACGTACGTGAAGGATGGCTTCGAGTTCGATTCGTTCCCGCTGCCCACCAACTCGGAGAAGAAGTACGCCCGCGCCGAGTTCGTCGGCTACGTCACTCCCGCCAAGGCCAAGAACATCGAATGGGCCAGCAACCTTGCTGCCAGTGTCCTGTCGATTGACATTCAGAACGCCTACGGCACCGAGGCGAAGTCCCTCCCTGTCCGCCTGGACGCCGAGGTCTCCCCGGAACTCCAGTCCGTCGTTGACCACCTCGAGGCAGCCGACGGTATCTACGCCGCATTCGATGGCGCCATCTACCCGGGTTACACCGACAAGGTCCTCTTCCCCATCAACAACGACCTGGTGCTGGGCAAGATCTCCGGTGAAGAGTTCGTGGCCAAGATGAAGGCCGCCACGGTCGACTACTGGAAGAACCAGTGACTTCTCCAGTCACTCCGACCCTCAATGACGCCTCGGCCGTGGACCCTGTCCGCGGCCGGGGTGGGGGACGGAGCAACAAGAAGTCAGCTCCCTCAAGCATCATGGATCGGGAGCGCCGCAAGCTTCTGATCCCCCTGGTCGGACCGGCCTTCGTCTTCTACACCGTGTTGTTCATCATCCCGTCCCTCGCTGCCATCTGGATCAGCTTCCACAAGTGGGCTGGCGCCGGGCCGATGGAGTTCGTGGGCTTCAAGAACTACGTCCGCATCGCCGGGGACGAACTGTTCCGCCACTCCTTCGTCAACACGCTCAAGCTCCTCTTCGTGGTGGGCATCATCATCTTCGTGGTGGCATTCGCGTTGACGCTGGTGTTGCGCGACATGTGGGGCAAGGGCGCCGTCCGCTCCATCATTTTCTTCCCGCACCTCGTCAACGCACTGGTTTACGGCGCGCTCGCGGGCTTCATCTTCAACCCCAACGGCTTGGTCAACAAGATCCTCGAGGTGTTCGGCATCGATGCCCCACCCGCGTGGCTCGCCACCGACAACATTTTCATGTTGATCATGGCCACCCTGGTACTGACGATGACCGGCTACTACACCACCATTCTGATGGCGGGCGTGGACCGGATTCCCCCCTCACTGTTCGAGGACTGCGCGCTCGCCGGCGCCAATGCATGGCAGCGGCTGCGCTACGTCATCCTCCCGCTGACGTGGGATGTCTTCGGCACCTGCGCCGTGCTCTGGACCATCACCTCGGTCAAGATCTTCGAGGTCGTCTGGCTCTTCGGCGGCGCAGCGACCGAGGGCGGGCCGCCAATCCAGACCTGGACCGTGGCCGTCTACACCTTCGTCACCGCCTTCGGGGGCACATCCATCCCCGCCTACGGCATGGCCTCGGCTGCCTCCATCATTTCCCTACTGCTCGTGCTCGTGCTGGTCGTGCTGTTGCGCCGACTGATGCGTCGCGAAGCTCTCGAGTTCTGAGGCCCTGACATGACTCAAAGTACTCTCACCCCTCCACCCCCGGTCACCCGCAAGCGTGGCCGCAGCAAGGGCAGCCCGGCAGAGCGCGGCGACAAGTCCGTCCTGCGCACCATCGGCATTGTCATCGTGTGGATCTCCGTCGCCCTGGGCGTGCTGCTGCTCGGCTGGGTCATCCTCCAGTCGCTGCGTGACACCCGCAGCATCCTGGGCCAGCCCTTCGGACTGCCGGATGCGCTGCGCTGGGACAACTACGCACGGGCCTGGACGGGGGGCAACTTCGGCGTCGCCGCATGGAACAGCCTCACCGTCACCGTCATCTCCTCCGTCCTGACCATCGTGGTGGCGGCACCCGCCGCCTACTTCCTGGGTCGTGTGGAGACGCCGTTGACCGAGGGATTGACGTTCTACTTCATCCTCGGCCTCGGCATCCCGGCGCAGGTCATCCTGATTCCGCTGTTCATCATGTTGAACAGCGTCTACCTCACCGACAGCCTCATCGGGCTCAACCTCGTCTACATCGGCGTCTCGATGCCGTTCACGGTGTTCTTGTTGGTGGGCTTCTTCAGATCCCTGCCGGTCGAAGTGGAAGAGGCTGCTGCACTCGACGGCGCAAGCCCGTGGGGCACCATGTGGCGCATCGCCATGCCCCTGGCCAAGGGCGGTCTTCTGACGGCCTTCATCCTGCAGGTGATCTCGCACTGGAACGAGACCCTGCTGGCGCTCACGCTGCTGCAGAGCACCGAGAAGTACACGCTTCCGGTTGCCCTGATCTCCTTCATCCAGCAGCAGACCTACTCCGGGGCTGACTGGGGCGGCGAGTTCGCCGGGATCGTGCTGATCGTGCTCCCGATGCTCGCGCTCTACCTGTGGGTGGGGAGCAAGCTCAGCGCCGGCCTGACCGTCGGAATCGGCAAGTAGACCCTCATGTTGAGCCGCCGGGCGGTTTCCGCCCGGCGGCCACGGAAGGACGTTGTTCATCGATGAACACAGGACCTCGACCCAACATCCTGGTCATCATGACGGACCAGCAGTCGTCCCACATGCTCGGATGCGCAGGCACCCCGCACGTGCGGACACCACATCTGGATGCACTCGCCGAGGAAGGCACGAGGTTCGAACGGGCCTACGTCACATTCCCGCTCTGCGTGCCGTCACGTTCATCGATGATGACAGGTATGACACCCCATGAACTGGGGGTCCTCTCCAACGCCCCGGCCCGTGAGCCGGATGAAATCCAGGCCCCGGAATCCCTGGCCCACCTGATGCGTGACGCGGGCTACCGTTGCGGCCACGCCGGCAAGTGGCACGCCACCCGAGCCAGTGCCGAGACGGCTGATGGTTTCGAGTGGCTCCGGGACTTCGGCGACGCACCGCTGGTCAGCGGCATCACCGACTTCCTTGGTGACCAGGCCCATGATGATCGCCCCTTTTTCCTCGTCGCCTCCTTCGACGATCCGCACACCATCTGCGAGGTGGCCCGTAACCAGCCGTCCTTCTACGGGGAGCTACCGACGCCTGACCTGGCATCTGCGCCGAACCTTCCCCCCAACTTCGGCTCCCAGCCCTTCGAACCAGAAGCGCTGCGGGTGGAACAGGCTGCAGGCGCAGCCATGTACGGCACGGCGGCCTACACGCCCGAGGACTGGCGGCTGTACCGGCAGGCCTATGCCCATCTCGTCGAACGTGCGGACGCCAGGGTGGGAGAGGTGCTCGCAACGCTGCAGAGGACTGGCTTTGCGGCTGACACGCTGGTGATCTTCACATCCGACCACGGCGACGGCGATGCCGCCCACGCCTGGAACCAGAAGACCGCACTGTTCGAGGAGACCATTCGCGTGCCCCTCATCATGCGTTGGCCGGGCACGGTCGCCCAGGGTGTCACCCAGCCGCAGCTCGTCAGCGTGGGGCTGGATCTCCTGCCCACCATCTGTGAGGCCGCCGGTATCGAGGTGCCACACCACATCTCCGGCAGGTCCCTCCTGTCCTTTGATGAATCTGACTCCGCCCGCGACCACGTCGTGGTGGAGACAGGCTTCGGCCCCGGCGCCCGCCCCACCACCAGTGGCCGGGCAGTGGTCGGCGAACGCTACAAGTACGTCGTCTACAGCTGGGGACGCCATCGTGAGCAACTGTTCGATCTTCTGAAGGACCCCGGGGAGATCGTCAACCTCGCTGTGGAGGCCCGCCACCATGACCTGCTTGAGCAGAATCGGCGCACGCTGTTGCGGTGGTGCCGCGAGACCGACGACCAGATGATGCTCAAAAGGTTGGTGCTCCCCGCAGACACTACGGACGCCGTACGGGGGGACATCTACGCCGTCCCCTACTGATCCCTTCCTCCGTCATCCCCCTCGCGAGAAAAGTGCAGCCGTGAAGCATCCCAACATTTTGTTCATCCTCTCCGACCAGTTCCGGGCGATGTGCCTGGAGGACGATCCTGTGCGCACGCCAAACCTGGACGCCATGAGCAGCCAGAGCGTGAAACTCTCCCAAGCCGTCAGTTCCTACCCGGTGTGCAGCCCGCACCGCGCGATGCTCCTGACCGGACAGCACCCCAGCCGCAACGGTGTTCCCATGAACCTCAACTCCGCCAACATGGAGATCATCCCCAATCTGGGGTTGCGTGACGGGCTACCCACATGGGCCTCCGTCCTCAACGAACGGGGCTACCGAACAGGTCTCATCGGCAAGCTGCACACCGAGCCGATCCGGCTCCCCGACGACGAGATCCACGGCGAGGGCCGCCGCGACGACGGCAAGGTGTGGGACGCGTGGTCGCCGCATGATCGCCGCTTCGGGTTCGAGTTCTGGTATTCCTACGGCTGCTGCGACCTCCACCTGACACCCCACTACTGGAGCACCGACGCAGCGCGTGAGGAACGCACGGACGTCTCCCAGTGGTCCGCCGAACACGAGACCGATGTCGCCATTGATTTCCTGGAGAACACCCCGGACGATCGACCCTTCGCGCTCTTCCTCTCCTGGAACCCACCCCACCAGCCATTCGACGAACTGCCCCCGGATGCACCGCTGGAGTACTACGAGGCAATGTCACCGCAGCAGTTGCTGGTCCGCGGCAACGTCGACCATGGATCCGACGTTGGTCGTGAGGCCGCCAGGATCGCCCCGATGTACTTCGCCGCAGTCGAGCGCATCGACACCGAACTGGGCCGCATGCTCGAGGCGTTGGAGCGACTCGGGCTGGCAGATGACACCATCGTCGTGTTCACCTCCGACCACGGCATGCAGTTGGGCAGCCACGACCTGATGTACAAGAACGTGCCCTGGGACGAGTCCATGCGCCTGCCGTGCCTGGTCCGGATCCCCGGCCAGCAGCCCGGCGAGACGAACGCAATGCTCACCAGCGTCGACATCGCCCCCACCCTCATCGGCCTGGCAGGTCACGGCGACGCGGTGCCCAACGAGATGCAGGGCCGCAACCTGTCCTCCGTGTTGCAGGGCCACGAAGCAGTCGACGTCGGCGAGGTGAGCCTGTACCTCCGGTGGCCCGTCGAATCCGACCCGACCAGCGCCCGTGGCCTGGTGACCCACGACTGGAAGTATGTCGTCACCCGGGACGGTGACGGCGCCCACCACAGCGTGCTGCTCCGCCGTGAGGGCGATCCGTACGAACTGAACCCCGTGGATGATCCTGCGACCGAGGCCGCCCTGGCAGGGCGGCTCGTCCAGCAACTCGAGGCTGCGGACGAGGAGTGGGAAGGGGTGGAGTGGCTCCGCGCCCGAGCGCAGAGCGAGACAGCGTGAGAACCACTCGTCGGTTGGCGCGCACAACCAAGCCCGTCAACCATCCACGAAGCACCGGCTGAACCCAGCCCACCACCCACCCGATTCACGGCACTGACGCCCCCATCGAAAGTGAACCCATGACCTTCAGACGCATCAACCGACGCAATTTCCTCCTCGCCAGCGCAGCTGT
>JAUNVL010000062.1 GCA_030537675.1 Propionibacteriaceae bacterium
ACCACACAAGAAGGGGGCCCGGCACCACGCCGGGCCCCCTTCCTGCATCCCTGGCGCTGTCGAAGCGGATCATCACTTCGGCCATGATTGCGCCCGTTTCAACGTAGCGGCCCACGAAGGACTCCTTTTCGCGGGACGATGTAGGCACCTTTCCCCCAGGAGGAGCCCCCCATGAAGCGATCCCTTTGTCTGGCAGTGAGCGCGGCGGTGATGGTTGCGGGTCTCGTTGCCGGACCGATCACGGCCCGAGCCGCCGAACCAGCCGAGGTACTGCCCACCCCCCAGGAGGCCTCCTCCACAGGGGAAGCCGTGGACCTGTCCGGAGTGGTCACCGTTGTCGCCCCCGCCGACGTTGATGCACCTTCCAAGCGTGCTCTCACCGAGGTGCTGGCCGACGCGGGCGCCACCGCCACGTGGGCCACGAGCACACCGGCCGCAGGGACCGTCATCCAGTTCGGCACCAGCGACACAGCAACGCAGGCCGTCGCCACCACGCTCGGTGTGGAGAATGCCTCCGCACTCAAGGCCGACGGTTACGTCGTGGCCAACGGCGAGGATGCGGGACGGGACCTCGTCCTCGTGGAGGGCCGTGACGTCACGGGCCTGTTCTACGCGGTCCAGACCGTCCGCCAACTCATCGACGACGACGGTGTCATGGCCGCCGCCACCATCCGGGACTGGCCTCTCATGCCCATCCGCGGAGCCATCGAGGGCTTCTACGGCATCCCCTGGTCACACCAGGCGCGCCTCGATCAGCTCAAGTTCTACGGGCTGCACAAGATGAACACCTACATCTACACGCCCAAGGACGATGCCTACCTCCGCACCCAGTGGCGTCAGCTCTACCCCGCCGCCGAGTTGGCCCAGCTGAAGGAGCTCGTCGACGAGGCGAAGGCCAACCACGTGGAATTCGTTTTCGCACTCTCCCCCGGCAACGACATCTGCTACTCCAAGCAGGCCGACTTCGACGCCACCGTCGCCAAGTTCGAGCAGCTGCGCGGCATTGGAGTGACCACGTTCTACGTCGCCCTCGACGACATCGATCCGTACCTGAAGTGCGCCGACGACCTGGACATGTTCACCTCACCAGGTTTCCGCAAACTGGCGGACGGCCAGGCGTTCTACCTGAACAAGATCGTCACGGACTACATCAATGTCCATGACCTGCAGCCCCTGCAGACCGTGCCGACGAACTATGCCGGATCTGCTCCGGACCCCTACAAGGAGCAGTTCGGCACGAAGCTCGACAACTCGGTCATCATCCAGTGGACCGGTGAAGGCGTGTTCTCGGACCAGATCACCATGGCCTCGGCTGAACGGGCCAAGACCACGTATGTGACCGACCACCTCTACATCTGGGACAACTTCCCGGTCAATGACGGCCAACCGGACCGGCTGTTTCTCAACCCGTTCACCGGCCGTGCACCCAATCTGTACCAGGTGCTGGATGGATTCACGTCGAACCCGATGGTGCAGTCCTACGCATCCATGATCGCGCTCGCCGGCTACGCCGACTACACGTGGAACGGTCCCGCCTACGATGCGGCCGCCACCCAGAGCGCCATCATCAACGAGTTGGCCGGTGATGACGCCGCCGTCCGCGAAGCCCTCACCGTGTTCGTCGACCTGAACCAGGACTGGCGGCCCTACCGGCCCTCATCGCCGCAGGCACCGGCCCTGAGCGCTGACATCACTGCGTTCTGGGCGGCTGTCACGGCCGGCGACCCCGCGGGCATGCAGCCGCTGCGTGACCGGCTGGCCATCATCAAGGCTTTGCCCACCACTCTCTCGGACATGGCCATGCCCGGGTTCTACGACGACTCCAAGCCGTGGATCGATGCCGCCGTCGAGTGGGCGGGTGCCGTCGATCATGCCGTGAACGCAATCATCGCCTTGGAGTCCGACGACACCGCCGCTGCCGCCAGCGCCATCCTGGACTCAGTCAAGCTCCGCACGTCCGCCCGCACCACCATGCGGGTCTCCATGTTGCGAGATGAGACGGTAACGCCCAACCAGCTCGTGCCACGCGTGGGTGACGGTCAGTTCGACGCGTTCCTCGACCGCGCCTACACCGCATTCGAGGCTGCCCTGGGTGCCGAACCCGTCGGCAGTGGAGCTGCGCTGCCCGCCACCGCCTCACGCTCGAGCGATCTGGGCCAGTACCAGAGCTACGCCGTCTCGAACATGACCGACGGCAACATGACGACGCTGTGGTGGTCCAACGCCGCGCCTGCCGCGGGGTCCTTCGTACAGGTGGACCTGGGATCGGCGAAGGAGGTGGGCAGCATCGCCGTCCACCAGGCTGACCGCGACGATGCCGCCGGCGACATGTTCTACCGCGCCGAGTTGCAGTACTCGCTGGATGGCGAGACATGGACATCAGCCGGGAACTACGACGACACCGTCGTCATCCGCGCGGACTTCGCGTCCCCCATCACTGCCCGCTACGTCCGGGTCCGGGCAACCGCGCCGAACCCGGGCGGGAAATGGGTCAAGGTCCGCGAGTTCGTGGTCACGGGCCCCGTCAGCGGCTTCGACACTGACATCGAGGTGGCCAGCGGTTCTGCGCCCGGGTCTGCGTTCGACGTGGACGTCGAAACCGCCCTGCGTGGCACCGCCACCGCGGGCGACCACATCACTCGTGTCCTCAAGGAACCCCAGACCGGGGGATCCGTACTGCTGATGGGCACCGCCTCCGGCACCGTCGAGGTCCGGACCGCCGACGGCTGGGTGAGCCTCGGCGACGTCAACGCGGACTCCTCGCTCCAGGGGGTCAACGTCCCCGCGGGAACCACATTCACCGCGGCACGGATCATCCTGGGTGCAGGGGACGTGTCAGTCACCGAGTTCCTGGTTTCCACACTGACGGTGCCGGGGCCCATCCCCACCGGAGGCCCCACTGTCACCGTTACGCCGACGATCACTGTTACTCCCACGGTCACGCTCACTCCCACCGTCACGGTGACCCCCACGGTCACGTCCACGGCAACGACAACCGCGACTGCCACGACAACCGCGAGCGCCACGGTGACGGCCACTGCCACTGCCACTGCCACGACGACGACCACCTCAACGGTCACAACGACCGCCACGGCCACCGTCACCGCACAGCCCACGGCGACACCCACCACCACAGCCCCCGTGGACGAAGTCACCCTCTACACCACACCCGGCTTCCACAACGTCAACGGCCGCAACTGGTACACCACCTGCGAGCCCTACTCCCAAACCACCCGATGCCGCACAGACATCTGGTCCACCCAAATCACCCTCAACGCCGGAAACTACATCTCCACCACCGGCTGGCACTTCAACAACCTCACCTACCTCCCCGAAATGACCCAGGCACAATGGGGCACCAACCCCCTGGCCAACGACGGAAAATTCACCTCCGCCGGCCGCAACTGGCGCACCGAATGCAACACCGCAGCCACCGGCACCGGAGCATGCCGCAGCTACATCTGGGCCAACAAAATCAACGCCACCAAAAACCCCAACGGCACCTGGACCTACACCCACGTCACCGACTGGGTCTTCAACAACATCGTCCGCTTCAAATGAGCTGACACACCACACAAGAAGGGGGCCCGGCACCACGCCGGGCCCCCTTCCTGCATCCCTGGCCCACAACCGGGCAACCGGACACGCAGCATCCACCCTCGCCCCGTGACACAAACGCTCCGGCGAGCACCCGCCGCGGCGACTCCGGATCAGGATGGGAACAAGGCTGTGGCACCCCGGGTGCGCAGCCATGCCATGGCATCGATAGCGTGCTGGCATCCCGACGTGAAGGACACCACCATGAGCACCACTGCACGCAGCCATCCGGTCGTTCGGCAGTTGCATCACGACGTCAACGACCGCCCCCACGTGGTGGTGTGGGAGGTGACCCGCGCGTGTCAGTTGGCCTGCAAGCACTGCCGCGCCGACGCACAGCCCCTGCCTGATCCACGGGAGCTGACAACATCTCAGGGCAAGGAACTTCTCGACGACATCGCCGCCTCCGGCATGCCGCGACCCATGGTGGTGCTCTCCGGCGGCGACGCCTTCGAGCGTCATGACCTGGGCGAACTCATCGAATACGGCACCGCGCAGGGCCTGGCGATGTCACTGTCGCCCTCGGTCACCCCTCTGTTGACCGACGCCAAGCTGGGGGAGATGCGTGAAGCCGGGGTCAAGGCCTTCTCCCTGTCCCTCGATGGTGCAACGGCGGCCACGCATGATGCCTTCCGGGGTTTCGCCGGCACGTTCGACGCCAGCCTGGAGGCCGCCAAACTGGTGACCAAACACGGTTTCCGGTTCCAGGTGAACAGCACCATCACGGCCGACAACGTCCTCGAGCTACCAGCCCTGCTGGAAACCGTCATCGGCATGGGCGCCAACCTCTGGTACACATTCTTCCTGGTGCCGATGGGCCGTGGGACAGACATGGAACCACTGGCACCCGAGGACATGGAGGATGTCCTGAACTGGCTGCACGACGTCTCCGACCGCATTGCCGTCAAGGTCACCGAAGCCCCCGCGTATCGTCGGCTCGCCCTGCAGCGACAGGCAGCCCGTGTCAACAACACCCCCATGCCCGTCACCGGCGAGCTCCATGCCCGGCTCACCGCTGACACTTTGGAGCGCCTCGGTGACTGCACGGACCGCCGCGTGCCCCGCCCTCCCATCGGCGTCGACGCAGGGCGCGGCTTCGCGTTCATCGACCACATCGGCGAGGTGTTCCCCAGCGGGTTCCTCACCCTCCCCTGCGGCTCCGTGCACGACAAACCGTTCAGCGAGATCTACCGGACGTCGCCCACCATGCAGCGCCTCCGTCGCACAACCGAGTTCTCCGGCAAGTGCGGTATCTGCGAGTTCAGCACCATCTGCGGTGGCTCGAGGGCCCGTACCCACGCCATGACGGGTGATGCGTTCGGGTCCGATCCCAGCTGCACGTGGATTCCGGTGGGCGTCTGAGCGGACCGGGCAGTCCCGTGCTGGAGGCCAACCGCCGTCCACCGCTGGAGCGCGACATGCGCAAGGACGCACCCCAGGCCAACGCGCCGGGCGGCAAATCTCGCAAACAACGTCGCGCTGCAAGCACGCCGGACGCTCAAACGCTCTCTGGAATCACTTTCGATCTTCGAACAAAATTCGCCTGAACTGCGCCGCAGGCCGTGTTAATTTCAGTCATGCACCCTCTGTGAGGGCGCCCTGATCACGTCATCCGAGCCACGAAGGTCCCCCATGCGCCCAACTCGTAGAGACCTGTTCTCCCTCGCTGCACTCGCTGCCGCACCTGCCGCACTGTCCGGCTGCGGCTTCACCAAGCAAGCGCCTGCCCCCCAGGATTCAGCAGGAGGCGCCCAGAACCTGACGTTCACCACGTGGGGCACCGACAATGAACTGGCCGCGCTCCGCAAGACCATCGAACGCTTCGAGGCGGCCAATGACGGCATGACCGTGAAGCTGAACGCCGTCCCGTACGAACAGATGTTCACCAACATCGACGCGCAACTGCAGTCCAACACCGCCCCTGACATTTTCCGCGTGCCCTATTACACGTTTGGCAGCTACGCGGGGCAGGGTCAACTCCTCGATCTGAAGCCACATCTGAGCGATGGGTTCTCCGACCGATTCACGCCCCAGGCATGGGCCGCCGTGCAGAATGAGAAGACTCCGTTTGGAGTGCCGCACCACACCGACACGTCGGCAATCCTCTACAACAAGGACATGTTCGACGCCGCGGGCATCACGTCCGTGCCGACGTCGTTGGAGGATGCGTGGACCTGGGAAGAGCTGGAACAGGTGGCGCTGCAGCTCCGTGAATCCCTTCCCGCCAGCAAGTACCCGATGGCCTACAACTGGCAGGGCAACGGGGTCACGCGTTGGCTGAGCTGGCTCTTCCAGGCCGACGGACGGTTCCTGGAGGAGGACCTCAAGACTCCGGCCATCGACTCCGACGCCGGGCGCGCAGCCGTGGAGTTCACGTCCAGCTTCTTCAGCCGTGATCTGGTCCCGCAGAACGACTCCGTGAAGTCCACCACCTACGCGAGCGACATCTGGTACTCCGAGACGGTCGCCATGACCTGGGCGGGAGCGTTCCTCATCCCAGACGCGGCGCAAACCCTCAAGTTCAACTGGGGCGCCACGTTCGCCCCGCGCAACGTGCGCGCAGGCAGCGACTTCGGCGGCAATGCACTGGTGGCGACCGCGGGAACGAAGGTCCCAGAGCTTGCAACATCGTTCCTCGAGTTCATCACCGAGGAGGAATCCATGCGTGACTTCTGTGAAGCCGCCTCACTGCTTCCCACCCGAGCAGACCTGGTGGAATCGGGAATCACCTTCGCGGATCGTCCAGAGCTCTCCGACGTATTCATCAAGCAGGCCAGTGCCGTGCAGGCGTCGGACTCTTCCCAGGTGGCCTCCCCCAACATGTCTGCCATCATCACCGTCCTCAAGGACC
Source organism: Propionibacteriaceae bacterium (assembly GCA_030537675.1). Taxonomy (GTDB): domain Bacteria; phylum Actinomycetota; class Actinomycetes; order Propionibacteriales; family Propionibacteriaceae; genus Arachnia. The sequence goes on from JAUNVL010000062.1 coordinate 6,449, forward strand.
AGTTGGAGCAGGCGTTCGTTGGCGGCCAGAGCGTCGACGACACGATCGCCGGGCTGTCCGAGGGGATCGCCAAGGCAACGGGCGGATGATCAGAGAGTCCAGACGGCGGCCGCGCACCACCCGAGGGGAGACGCTCGCGGCCTATGGCTTTCTCTCGCCCACCTTCATCCTGCTGGGCCTGTTTGTCCTCCTGCCGATGGCTGGCGCTTTCGTCATCAGTTTTCAGCGGACCAACGGCTTCGGCGCCGGGACCTTTGCGGGCCTCGCAAATTACGACACACTCATCCGCGACACCCTGTTCTGGCGCTCGGCGCTCAACACCGTGCTGTTCACCATGCTGGTCACGCCATTGTCCATGGCGCTGGGGTTGTGCATCGCGGTGCTCCTCAACTCCGTACTGCCGGCGCGCGGCGTCTTTCGTTCCATCCTCATCATCCCGATGGCGGTCTCAGGCATTGCCACCGCACTCATCGCCACCCTCATCTTCGACGAGAACAGCGGCATCCTGGACAAGCTGCTCCGCTTCCTCGGACTGCCGGACGTCAACTGGCAGTCCGGCGGTGCAGCAGCATTCGTCTCGGTGGTGCTGGTGACGCTCTGGTGGCGGGTCGGCTTCAACATGCTGATCTACCTCGCGGGGTTGCAGGGGATCGGCGAGGATGTCCACGAGGCTGCACGGCTCGACGGTGCCAGCGGTTTCCAGCGCTTTCGCTACATCACGGTTCCTTTGGTGGGGCCGTCGACGTTCTTCCTGCTCATCATGAACGTCATCTATTCGTTCCAGATTTTCGACATCATCTTCGTCCTGACCGGCGGTGGCCCGCGAAACGCCACCTCGGTTCTCGTCACCTATGCCTACGACACCGGCTTCGTGACGCGGGACCAGGGCTACGCCGCTGCCATCGGCATGGTTCTGCTCCTGATCATGCTCGGCTTCACCGCCATCCAGTGGCGCACCAACAAGTCGCGGGACCTCACGGGATGAGCACACACATGGAAACAACGGATACCGCATTCGTCGATCCGGCGTCGCCCCCAGGGCTGACGCCGAGCGTGCGGCCGGACCGCACCCGCGTCCTGCGCCAAGCCAGACGAGGATTGGTGCTGCGCATCATTCTTGCTGTCCTGGTGTCCGCGATTCTGATCTTCCCCCTGTACTGGATGGTCGTGGTGGCACTCTCGACACGCGCCGAGCTCCTGGGAGGGCAACTCCGCTTGTGGCCGCGCGAGCTGACACTGGCCAACTTCCAGCGCGTGCTGGATTCCTTTCCCGTGGCCACATGGTTCAGCAACTCGTTGGCGATCTCGTTGGTGACGGCCATCATCGTGGTCGTGTTCAACCTGCTCGCCGGCTACGCGTTCGCGCACCTGCGGTTCCGAGGCTCGACGCCGCTGTTCCTGGTGGCCCTGTCCACGCTCATGATCCCGGTACAGGTCATCATGGTGTCGCTGTTCCGCCTGGTCACGTCACTGAACCTGTACGGCACCTACTGGGCCGTCATCCTGCCGACGGCTGCCTCGGCATTCGGCATATTCCTGGCTCGCCAGTTCATGCTGGCCATTCCGCGGGAGTTGATCGAGGCCGCCCGGATGGATGGCGCAGGCCACCTGCGAGTCTTTCTGAGGATCGTGCTGCCGCTGTCCAAGCCGCTCGTCGCCGTGCTCTTCTTCATGAGCCTGCTGTCGTCCTGGAACGACTTCGCATGGCCACTGATCGCCCTCAAACAAAATGAGCTGTTCACCCTCCCCATCGGCCTGCTGTACCTGCAGGGCCAGTTCGGCTCCGACTACGGCGCCACCATGGCCTTCGCCCTCATCAACGTGGCACCCATGGTGCTCCTGTTCCTCGTGTTCCAGCGCTACTTCGTGCAGGGCTTCGCCCGGACAGGGATCCGCTGAGCCCAGCGGGACATCACCTGGATCCAGCTCACGTTTGGGCCACATCCCCCATACTGGGCAAAAACCGCACGGTCAGGAGACTCCCATGCGCACCACTCGCATCCGCCCCGCCCGGCGCGTCACCGATGTGGTGGGCGACGTCGTGCTCGTTGCCTGGGTTGTGGTGTGGTTCACGCTTTCCCGCTCACTGCGCGGCGTGCTGGATGCGATCGCCCAGCCGCTGGAGCGATTGGGCTCCTCCACGGGCACCATGGCGGATCGGATCGACGAAACTGGCCGGAGCCTGGGCGATGTGCCGTTGCTCGGCGAGCAGATGGCTGCTCCCTTCCCGCAGATGGCCTCGTCCATGCAGGATCTGGCGAACCAACTCGCCACCCAGGGACAGTCACTGGGATCCACATCTGCGTGGCTGGTGCCGCTGGTGTTCCTCATCCCGACGGTGATCGCCGGCGGTCTCTACATTCCTTGGCGCATCCGGCGGGTGCAGGAGAGCACGGCAGCCCGGGCGCTCCTCGCAGGCAACCCCCGTCTCGACCTGTTCGCCCTGCGGGCCATGTCCACGGCACACCTGCCCGGGGTGATGCGGGTGAGCGCCGATCCGGTTGCCGCGTGGCTGGCGGGGGATCCGTCGATCATCCAGGGCCTTTCGGCGCTGGAGTTGCGTCGGGTGGGCGTGGAGATCGTCGTCCCGGAGGGTGCCTCGCTCACGCGAGCGGAGCACTAGGCAGCTCGTTTGCCCGGCGGGTGGACAATGGGGGGTCGTCCAGCACCGCGTTTGAAAGCGAGCAATGAAGAGCATCATCAGGATCATGGCCACCGCCAAGGAGTTGTGGCCGCTGTACTTCGGCATCGTCGTGGCGGCGATCATCACGTCCGTCACAGCCCTGCTGTCGCCCTTCGTGATAGCCGAGGCCACCGACGTCGTGGTTTCCATCACCACCAAGGGCGAGGGCGAGGTCTCGACGCTGCTGTGGCTTGCCATCGCGCTTCTGGGGCTCATGCTCGCCAACTCCCTGATCTCCAACATCGGCGGCTACCTGGGCGACGTCATGAGCGTCCGGTTGCGCGTCATCCTGTCGCAGCGCTACTTCCACAAGCTGCTGCGCCTCCCGCAGCGCTACTACGACTCCGAACTCACGGGCACGTTGATCTCCCGCCTGAACCGCTCGCTGACGTCCATCACCGACTTCCTGCAGATGTTCGCCAACGGATTCTTCACCACGCTCATCACGGTGGTGGCGGTCCTCGTGATCGCGGGCATCCAGTCGCCGTGGCTGGCGCTGATGCTCCTCATCATCTACCCCACGTTCGTCGGGCTGACCGCCCTGACCTCGAAGAAGTGGCAGCGCTGGGAGGGCAAGAAGAACCACCTTTATGACTCCGCCGGGGGCCGCTTCGCCGAGGTCATCGGGCAGATGCGGGTGGTGAAGTCCTTCGTCACCGAGCGCGCCGAACTCGACGACTTCACCGGCAAGTTCCACGACACCATCGGCCTGACCCGTGAGCAGTCGCGGTTCTGGCATGCCATGGACATCGCTCGCCGCGGCGCCCTCGACGTGGTGTTCTTCGGCTTCTACGCCCTGATCTTCGTCCAGACCGCGCGCGGCGACTACAGCATCGGCACCATGGTGCTGCTCATCCAGCTCGTCAACATGGCCAAGCAGCCCGTCAGCTCCATGAGCTACCTGGTGGACAGCACCCAGCGGGCCATCACCGGCAGCCACGAGTACTTCAAGGTCATGGCCGAGCTGGACGAGCCGAACAACCCCCTGGAAGTGCACACGACAGCTGAGGTGGACTGGGTGGACAGCGACCCCGTGATCAGCTTCGAGGACGTCAGCTTCGGCTACGACGAGGACGCGCTGGTGTTGCAGGAGGTGGACCTGGCCATTCGTCGCGGGGAGCGGATCGCGTTCGTCGGCGAGTCCGGTGGTGGCAAGACCACGCTCGTGAACCTGCTCATGAAGCTGTACGCCCCCACCTCCGGGACCATCCGCGTGCACGGGCAGTCGGTGACAGAGGTACCCACGGAGGCGCTGCGCAGGGAGATCGGCGTGGTGTTCCAGGACGCCTCGCTGTTCTCAGGGAGCGTCCGCGGGAACCTGTCGTACGGTCGGCCGCACGCCACTGACGAGGAACTCACCGACGCGGCACGGCGTGCCAATGCATTGCCGTTCATCAAGAAGCTCCCGGCAGGATTCGACACCGAGATCGGTGAGCGAGGCATCAAGCTCTCCGGCGGGCAGAAGCAGCGGATCTCCGTGGCGCGAGCCCTTCTGAAGGACGCCCCCATCCTGGTGCTGGATGAGGCCACGTCGGCCCTGGACACCAAGTCCGAGCGGCTCGTGCAGGCAGGTCTGGAGGAACTGATGCAGGGCAGGACGACGTTGATCATCGCGCACCGGCTGTCGACGATCTCCACGGTCGACCGCATCGTCACGCTCCGCGACGGCCGCATCGACGAGATCGGGACACCGGGTGAGCTCGCGCTCTCCGGAGGCATCTACGCCGAGTTGCTTGCGCTGCAGGGATCCACCTCCAAGGCGGACAGGGCCAGGCTCCTCAGCTTCGAGATCACCAGCTGAGCCCCCGCAGCGCCGCAGCACGTCACGGCGTCGAAGGAATCACCTCGGCCATGCTGTCGAATTTGCCGGTGGCAGTCTCAGCCAGAAGTCGGATCTCGACCATCTCGCCTCCCCTGGACTCGAAACCGGAGTTGACGATGTCAGCTCCGCAAGACCACAGGCCACCACTCACCAATTCATCATCGACGACCAGTTCATAGCTCATCGTGTCGCTGGTCCTCCCGTCACAGGCGGCATGCACGGAGTACGTGACCCCCTTCTGCGCCCCGTCACCAAACGTGGCCGTCTGCGACCCTGCGACCATCCTCGCGTGCGCGATCGCATCCTTGCGGGGCTCCGGGAGGACGAACGCGTTGGGAGTGGACTGCTTCGTGGTGGAAGCCGCCGTCCCCGTCGTTGAGCGGGTTGGCGAAACACTGGAGGCGGCGGAGGTCGTCATTCTGGTGGCGGTCCGGCTTGGGGTAGAACTCGCGGTGGCAGACGTCGTCATCCCCGATGCCGACCGGGTGGGGGTGGCAGCAGCAGTGGCAGACGTTCCCGCCATGGTTGCCGCCTGGCTGGGCGTGGAATCCGGATCGGAGGCGGAGGGTTGGGGGGCGCACCCGCTGACCCCCACGGCAAGCAGGATCGCAACGGCAGCGGCCACCGCGCGATGGCTCACCGCGTGACGCGCACGTGGCAAGCCTTTTCGGGTCACGGAAAGTTTCATGGAACAACTCCTTTGATGGATCGACGGGGGCCTGGGCCAAGGGTGGGTCAGTCGACCCTGTCCTTGCCCTTCTTCAGTCCGAGATCGGACCACTTCAAATCCTTGTCCTCACCGGACTTCCAGAACTGCCAGCCAGCTTTGGGTGGCGATTCCTGCCAGGACAGGTAGGTGAAGCCCTCGGGCTCCCTCACCCCGAACGAGATGCGCAGCGCATTGATCGATTCCAGCACGAGCGCCTGCACGCTTTTGGCATCCGCGCTGGCAGGAATGTCACGACGCCACAGTCCGGACCACGTGTCGACGAGTTCCCAGCCGCGATCCCGCAGGCGTGGTTCATCCTCGGGCGAATCACGGCAGACCTCCGCCCGCAGCACCCGAGAACCATCGTTCTCAAGGACTGCGAACTGCATCAGGCAGGCCTCATTGCGAATCGCCAGGTAACCGTTGGGGGGTAGTTTCCCGACGGTCTCGCAGATGGCGGGCTCGAGCTGCTTCCAGTCGGTCATGTTGTCAGTACTCCTTCGTCGTCGACGGTGACGTGGCACCCAGTCTCCCAGACCGCGCAACCGGATCGCCCTTTTACTCCCCCTGCACTGTGTTCCATGTGCGTCGGTCCTACGATGGAGACTACGTCTTACGAGAGGACAGCATGAAGGTACTCATCACTGGCGGAGCCGGCTACATCGGCAGCACCGTGGGTTCGGCCTGCGAGGACGCAGGCCATGAAGTGGTCATTCTGGATGACTTTTCCACTGGCCGACGCGAGTTCGTCGGCGACCGCCCGTTGTACGAGGGCGACATCGCAGACGACGAACTGCTTGATCGCCTCTTCACCGAACAGGCCATCGATGCAGTCGTGCACTGTGCCGCCAAGATCATCGTTCCGGAGTCCGTGAGCGAGCCGCTGTCCTACTACGACAACAACGTCGCCAAGACCCTGGCGCTGCTGCAGGCCATGCAGCGCAACGGGGTGGAGCGTTTCCTTTTCAGCTCCTCGGCATCCATCTACGCCCCGGACGAGCACTTCATCGTGACCGAGGCCTCCCCGCTGGCCCCCGGCTCCCCGTACGCCCGCACCAAGTACATGGTGGAACTGGTGATGGAGGACTTCGCAGCCGCAAGCAACGTGCGGATGCTCAGCCTGCGGTACTTCAACCCCATCGGCACCGATCCGAAGATGCGCTCCGGTCAGCAGCTCGAGAAGCCCAGCCACGTGTTGGCCATGCTCCTCGAGGCCTGGGTGAACAAGAGGACGTTCACCGTCACTGGGGTGGACTGGCCCACGCGTGACGGGTCCGGCATCCGCGACTTCATCCACGTCTGGGACCTCGCGCTGGCCCACGTCGCCGCCCTCGAGAACTTCGACAAGGCCACCTCGGACGTCGCTTATGACAAGTTCAACATCGGCACCGGCAACGGCGTCACCGTGAAGGAACTGGCTGCCGCGTTCGAGGAGATCAGCGGAGACCCCTTGCAGGTGGAGTTCGGCGAGACCCGCCCGGGTGACGTCGCAGGCGTCTACACCGTCAGCAAGAAGGCCAAGGACGTCCTCGGCTGGGAGTCAACCCTCTCGGAGACCGACGCAGTCCGTGACGCCATCGCATGGCTCCCGGTCCGCAAGGAAATGCTCGGCTACTGAGTCAGCACAGTGCAACGGCCGTCGGGGTTCCCGGCGGCCGTTCTTGCGTGTGCAGGCAGTCAGCAATTCCGCGTGGCTGAGGTCACCGTCGAACGCTGCGGGTGGGCACTGGCCGCGGAATCAGGTGGATCCCGTGCGACAGGATCCTGCCGTTCCCCAGTTCCAGCCACCCGAAGCTGCCCATGGGCTCGCGGCGTGGGTCGGTTGGTGAGCCGGGATTGAACAGATGTGTGCCGTCCTCCACCATGTCGACGGGCATGTGGCTGTGCCCGAACACGACGATGTCCGCGTCGGGAAACTGACGGCCCATCCGTCGGCCGCGGCCCTGCTTGGGGCCAGCGATGTGGATCATGGCCACCCGGACACCCTCGAGCTCCAGAGCGAGCTCCGGTGGAGCGCCCCATGCTGCGACATCGGCACCGTCATTGTTGCCGAGTACCGCACGAACGGGCGCGAAACCTTCGAGCTCATCCAGCGCAGCCGGGGTGCACACGTCACCCGCATGGAGGATCAGGTCGCACCGTCGCAACGGGTCCATCAACGCCTGCGGCACGCCCTTCCACCGGCGCGGCGCGTGCGTGTCGGACAGCACGAGGACCTTCAGCATCAGAGCGGATCTGTCGCCTCGGCCCAGAGTTCGCGGCGCTGCTTCGCCCGACGACGATCCAAGAAGTTCAGGACGACAGAGGTCGCCGTCACGACCGTGAGCAACCAGAAAACCTTGCGCATCATGACAGGAACAGTACCGAGCAACACGAGCCGGAGCATCCGGGTGGCACCCCGGTCAGACCCTGGTGCATCCCTGATCTTCATGGCCGGGCCCATGGTCTGACCCCCACGCATCCATGGCACGCCTAGGCTGGCGCACATGGCGCGCTCCGGTTTGTCGAGGGATCGTCGACGCTTCGTCGTCGACGCTCTGGTTGCCGTCGGTGCCTTCGCCGTGCTGGTGATGCCCATGGTGTGGCTCATGCGGGACACAGACCTCCTCCCCCACATGCTGTGGCCGGGGCTCATGGTGTCCTCACTGGCGTTTCGACGAGTCATGCCGTGGCTCGCGGTGGCCCTGTGCACTTTGGCCGGCGCCGGCATGGTGCTGCAGCTCGACGGCCCCACCCCCGCCATCGTGACGGTGCTCGTCATCGTCTACTCGGTTGCCCGCTGGTGCAGGGGTCCGCTCGGATGGGCGGTCCTGACGATCGGCGTGGTCGCCTCCGTCGCCGGCCCGCTGTCATGGTTGAGCAACATCCTTCTGGCCCAGCGGTTCGCCGCCGGCGCGCTGCTCATCACGCTGTGCCTGGCATTGGTGTCGGTGGCGTATCTCGTCGGGCGTCGGCTGCAGGAGCTCCATCGCTCCGACCTCCTGGATCGCACGCTCGCCGAGGAACGCTACAACTCCAGCAACACCCGGCTCGCGCAGGCCTCCCAGTTGGCCGATGACCGCGCCCGCACAGACGTCGCACGCGAACTTCATGACGTGGTGGCCCACTCCCTGTCCATCATCGTGGTGCAGGCCGAGGGCGCCAAGGCGCTGGCCCCCAAGGACCCCGAGCGCGCTATCAAGGCGCTGGACGTCATCGCCCACACCGGCCGCACGTCGATCGGGGAGATGCGTCGCATCGTGGCATTGCTGCGAGGCGAGGAGCACGCCGCGTTCGAGCCGACCCCCTCCCTGCGCCAGATCCCGGACATGGTGGCCCAGTCCGGTGACCGCATCAGCCTCACCATGCCCGAGGACTACCCCGTGGTCCCCGACTCCCTCGGACTGGCCGTCTTCCGTGTGGTGCAGGAGAGCGTCACCAACTTCCTCAAGCACGCCGGCCCCACTGCCAGGGCCGAGGTGTCGTTGAAGTTCGAGCCCGAATGGATCTCCATCCGGGCGGTCGACGACGGCGTCGCCGGCACCGTACGCATCGATCCCTCCGGTACGGGGCTGCGGGGGATGCGTGAGAGGGTGACGTCCATGGGCGGCACGTTCACCGCGGGACCGCGGGTGGGTGGCGGATGGCGAGTGCTGGCGCAGGTGCCCATGCCCACCCAGTTGGGCCGTAGCTGGCTGCGTGAGAAGGAGCGAACATGATCAGCGTGCTGCTGGCCGATGACCAGGCACTGGTGCGCAGCGGGTTGCGCATGCTCGTCGACGCCGCGGACGACATGCATGTGGTGGGTGAAGCCGCCAACGGAGTGGATGCCGTGGCCATGGTGAGGACCCGCAAGGTGGACGTGGTCCTCATGGACATCCGCATGCCCATGATGGACGGCACCGAAGCCACGCGGCTCATCCACGACATGGACGTCGACACCAAGGTGCTGGTCCTGACCACGTTCGACCTCGACGAGTACGTCTTCGCAGCGCTGCGCAACGGGGCCTCCGGCTTCATGCTGAAGGACGCGCTACCCGAGGACCTGCTCGGCGCGATACGCACCGTCGCCGGGGGCGGGGCCATCGTGGCCCCGACGTCCACCCGTCGTCTGCTGGACCACATCGCCTCCAGATTGCCCGACGGCAGGACTCCCTGCCAGGACCGCCTGGACGCCCTCACGGAGAGGGAACGCGAAGTGCTGCTGGAGGTGGCCAACGGCGCCAACAACACCGAGATCGGCCAGCGCCTGTTCATGGCGGAAGGCACCGTCAAAACCCACATCGGACGCCTGCTCAGCAAGCTCGATGCCCGTGACCGCGTGGGCCTGGTCCTCATCGCACACGAGTGCGGGTTGCTGAACCGTTGACCAACCATCCGTTGCTGGAGCGGTAGCGTGTCGGGATGACCCCCACCACTTTGGGCAGTTCGTCGCCACTGGGCACACCCGGTCCCCGCGTGTCCGTGGACTGAGTAGCTCGTGTTGTGGATCGGGTTGGCTGCAGGCTCTGTCATCGGCCTGGTGGTGTTCGTGGCCATCAAGCTCTTCACCTGGGTGGATGAGCGGCTCGTGCTCCGCAGGTCGA
>JAUNVL010000063.1:0-4979 GCA_030537675.1 Propionibacteriaceae bacterium
TTCGCCATCTTCCACCTGATCACGCACGGCTTCTTCAAGGCCAACATGTTCCTCGGCGCCGGTTCCGTCATGCACGGGATGGACGACGAAGTGGACATGCGGAAATTCGGTGGCCTCTCCAAGGCGATGCGGATCACGTTCCTCACGTTCGGTGCTGGCTACCTCGCCATCATCGGGTTCCCGTTCACCGCGGGCTTCTACTCCAAGGACCACATCATCGAGGCCGCCTTCGAGTCCAACACCACGCTCGGTGTCCTGGCACTCATCGGTGCGGGCGTCACCGCGTACTACATGACCCGCCTCATGGTCATGACCTTCTTCGGCGATCGCCGCTGGAAGGACGACGCGCAGCCGCATGAGTCGCCGCTCACGATGACGGTCCCCCTGATCGTGCTGGGAGTGCTCTCGCTCGTGGCAGGACTGGCCATGAATGGCTGGATCCAGGGCTGGTTGGCCCCGGCCACCGGCGCAGAGGTCCACGAGTCCGGGCTGTTCGACGGCTTCACCGGGATCATCCCGCTGGTGACGCTGGCGACAGTCGCGCTCGGTGTGGCCATCGGATGGTTCCTGCATCGCAGCGACATCCCCCGCACGGCACCTGACACCAGGAACCCACTCGTCCTTGCAGGCCGCGCTGACCTGTACGGCGATGCCCTCAACGAGTACGCCATCATCCGGCCCGTCGGCGGGCTTGTCGCTGGCACGGAAGCACTTGATCACGGGGTCGTCGACGGGGCCGTCATGGGCTCCGCCAGCCTCGCAGGCGGCTTCGGTTCGTGGCTGCGTCGCGCGCAAAACGGTTATGTCCGCACCTACGGCTTGACGTTCGTGATCGGGATCGTGGCAATCGCCGCGGTCATGATCTTCGGGCAACTGGTCTGAGGAGGAAGGAAAAGCATGTTCAACTCAATTCCCCTTCTGACCATCCTGGCCCTGCTGCCCCTGGTGGGGGCACTGGTCCTGCTGTTCACCAAGGGACACATCGGCAAATTGGTGGGCCTGGGCTTCGCGCTCACCACCACGCTGGTGGGCGTCCTCGCCTTCGTGCTGTCACGCTCGAGCGGCCTCATCGAGTCCACGCCATGGATCCGCCCCATCGGTGCGTACTACGCGCTGGAGTTCTCCGGCATGAGCGCCATCCTGGTGCTCCTGACGGTGATCCTGGTCCCCGTGGTGTTCATCGCCGAGTGGAACGTGGGGGAGCGGCCCGGCTCACGCTGGAGCACCCGCTCGTTCTTCGCGTTGGCACTCGCCATGCAGGGTCTTGCCCTGTATGTGTTCATGGCCTCCGACGTGCTCCTCTTCTACATCGCCTTCGAGGCGACGCTGATCCCCATGTACTTCATGGTGGCCGGGTGGGGCGGTGACCGTCGCGGTCCCGCAGCCCTGAAGTTCCTGCTCTACTCGCTGGCGGGCGGGCTCGTCATGCTGGTGGCTGTTGCCGGGCTGTACGCCGTCGGCGCAGAGCAGGGCCAGATCAGCTTCCTGTTCAGCGACCTCGCTGAACTGGACCTCAGCGGCACCGTGGGCAAGTGGCTCTTCGCAGGCTTCTTCTTCGCCTTCGCGGTGAAGGCACCCATGGCCGGCCTCCACACGTGGCTGCCCGACGCCGCCGAACAGGCGACTCCCGGAACCTCGACGCTGCTGGTGGGTGTGCTGGACAAGATCGGCACCTTCGGCATGATCAAGGTGTGCCTCATGGTGTTCCCCGAGGCCAGCGCCTGGGCCACTCCCGTGATCCTCGTGTGGGCCGTCGTGTCGGTTGTCTACGGCGCGTTCATGGCCATGGGATCGCGCGACCTGTTGCGTTTCGTGTCCTACACATCCGTCAGCCACTTCGGGTTCATGGTCTTCGGCATCTTCGCGATGACCACACAGTCCCTGAGCGGTTCCATCTTCTACATGCTGAACCATGGCCTCTCCAGCGCGGCACTGTTCCTCGTGGTGGGCTTCATGGTCCACCGTCGCGGAACGGCGGAGATCTCTGCCTTCGGTGGCGTCCAGAAGGTGGCGCCCGTGATGGCAGGCTTGCTGCTGCTGGCTGGCCTGGCGACGCTGTCGCTGCCCGGCTTCGGCTCCTTCGTCGGTGAGTTCTTCACCATGGCGGGGGCATGGCAGCGGTACCCCATCCAGACCGCCGTGATCACCATCGGCATGGTGCTGTCCGCGGTGTACGTGCTGTCCATGTACCGGCGCACCATGACGGGCCCGGTGACACCCCAGGTGGCCGAGCACATCCGTACCGATCTGGACACCCGCGAGAAGGCGGCCGTGGTGCCGCTGATCATTTTGATGCTGGCCCTCGGTTTCTTCCCGACGCCTCTGCTGAGCGTTGCGGATGAAACATCCGTCGCGGTGATGTCCTCCAGCGGTGTCACGGACCCCGCACCGCTGCTCCAGGAAGGCAACTGATGACCATCGCGGCGCCCATTATCGAATGGCTTCTGCTTTCACCCCTGCTGGTGCTGCTGGGTGGTGCAGCGCTCGGCGTTCTCGTCGAGGCTGTCGTCCCACGCCGCAGCAGGTACGTCGTCCAGGCCTTCCTGGCGACACTCACCGTGATCGCGGCCCTTGCACTGACCATCACGAACTGGATCAGCGCTGAGCCCACCGTCGCAGCGATGGGTTCCGTCACCATCGACAGGCCGACGTACTTCTTCTGGAGCCTGCTCCTGCTCTTCGGCCTCGGCGGCCTCGCCCTGTTCGCGGAGCGTGCCGTGGGGGATGGGCAGTCGGCGTTCGCGTCGTCCGCCGCCACCGTCCCCGGTTCACCTCTCGAACGCGAGGCGGATCGCCTGCGCCGTGAACACACGGAGATCTTCCCCCTCCTGCTGTTCGCCCTGTTCGGCATGCTCCTGTTTGCCTCCGCCAACGACCTGCTCACGCTGTTCGTGGCACTCGAAGTGTTCTCACTGCCGCTCTACCTGCTGTCCGGCATGGCACGTCGTCGCCGTCTGCTCAGCCAGGAAGCGGCGCTGAAGTACTTCCTGCTGGGTGCGCTCTCATCAGGCTTCCTGCTGTTCGGCATCTCGATGCTGTATGGCTACTCCGGGGGCTTCCACCTCTACGAGATCGCCGACGCGGTCACCGCAGGCGTTGGCAGCAACTACCTCCTGCTCGCGGGAATGGTCCTCGTGGCCGCCGGCATTTTGTTCAAGATCGGCGCCGTGCCGTTCCATTCATGGACGCCCGACGTCTACACCGGCGCACCCACCCCCGTGACCGGCTTCATGGCCATCGCCACGAAGACCGCCGCCGTGGCCGCGTTGCTGCGCGTGTTCTTCGTCGCCCTCGGCGGAGCCCGCTGGGACTGGCAGCCAATGTTCGCCGCGGTCGCCGTGGCCACCATGGCTGTCGGCGCCGTCATCGGCCTCGTCCAGAGCGACATCAAGCGCCTGCTGGCGTACTCCTCGATCGCCCACGCGGGGTTCCTCCTCGTCGGCTTCGTGGGTGTCGTCGGGGCCGGGGAAGGGGTCGCACTCTCCAGCGTCTCCGCCATTGGCTTCTACCTGCTGGCGTACGGCTTCGCGACGCTCGGTGCCTTCGCGATCATCACGATGGTCAGGCGCTCCGGCGGCGAGGCCAACACCATCTCGGCGTGGCGTGGCCTGGGCCGCACCAGCCCGTTGGCTGCCGGTCTCATGACGCTGTTCATGTTGAGCTTCGCAGGCATCCCGCTGACCGGTGGTTTCGTCGGCAAGCTCGTGGTGTTCGCCTCCGCATGGGAGGGCGGCTTCGGCTGGCTCGTCGCCGTGGCCGTCCTGTTCAGCCTCGTCACCGCGTACTTCTACCTCAAGCTGATCGTGGCCATGTGGTTCACGGAACCTGTCGAAGGTGAATCCGCTGACGTTGCAACGCCATCTCCGTGGACGTGGAGTGTGCTCGTGGTGTCTGCTCTGGGTACTGTCTTCCTCGGGCTGGTACCCGGCGGCGTGCTCGATCTGGCGAACTCCGCGGGCCTGTTCATCCGCTGATCCCCGCCCCGCCGGGCAACGGAGTCGCAATCGAGTGAGAGAAGGAATGGTCAGTGGTTGAGACCACCCCAATGGAGGTCCTGCAGTCGCGCTTCGAGGAAGCGCTGCTGCAGGTGGCCATGTCCGACGCCCCGTTCGTCAGCGAGGCGGCAACCCACATCATCTCGGCCGGCGGCAAGCGCTTCCGGCCCACGCTGGTGTTCCTTGCCGCCCAGTTCGGCGGGCCCGTGGACGAGGACGACCTGCTGGATGCTGCCCTCGTCGTGGAACTCACCCACGTGGCAAGCCTTTACCACGACGACGTCATGGACGAGGCGGAGTTGCGTCGCGCGGCGCCGTCGGCGAATGCGCGCTGGGGAAACTCGATCGCCATTCTCATCGGTGACTACCTGTTCGCCCGCGCCTCAGCCCGCGTCGCGAAGCTGGGCGTGGAATACGTTGCGCTGCAGGCGGAGACCTTCACCCGCCTGGTCCAGGGCCAGATCGCCGAGACCCGCGGCCCGGATGCGGGCGAGAACCCCCTGGCGCACCACCTGCAGGTGGTGGCCGACAAGACCGGCTCACTGATCGCCACCTCCGCCGTTTTCGGTGGCATGGTCTCCGGCGCCTCACCCGAGGTCATCGAAGCCCTGCGCGCCTACGGCGAGGAGGTGGGCGTGGTCTTCCAGCTGAGTGACGACGTCATCGACATCACCTCTGACGAGACGGGCAAGACCCCAGGCACCGACTTGCGGGAGGGCGTTCCCACGCTGCCGACGCTCATGCTGGATGCCTCGACGGACCCTTCCGACGCGGAACTCCGACACCTCATCGATGGTGACCTGGAATCCGACGAGGCACTGGCCGAGGTCCTCGACGCCCTGCGCGTGCATCCCGTCATGCAGCGCGCCAAGGCCGAGGTCCGCCGCCGCGCCGAGCTTGCCCGCAGCCATCTGGCGGCGCTGCCGGATGGCGATGCGAAGGACATGTTGGCAGAAGTGTGCACCGACCTGGTGGAACGCTCCA
>JAUNVL010000063.1:5079-16194 GCA_030537675.1 Propionibacteriaceae bacterium
GTGCTCGCTGCTGTAGACGTTCAACGTCTTTCCGTTGTTGAATGCCACCACCGTCAGCCCACGCTCCACGCCAAGGTCCACCGCCAGCGAGGAGGGCGCGGAGACCGCCGACAGGATGGGCACGCCGGCCATGACCGCCTTCTGCGCCAACTCGAATGAAGCCCGCCCGGAAACCTGGAGCACAGCACCGCGCAAGGGCAACTGTCCCCGCAACAGGGCGCTGCCCAGTACCTTGTCAACGGCATTGTGCCGACCAACGTCCTCAGCCGCAACGAGGAGTCGGAGTTCTCCGGGGCCTGGATCCTGCACGAAGACCGCAGCCGCGTGCATGCCCCCCGTGCGCTCGAAGTTCGACTGTTGCTCCCGCAGCAGGGCAGGCAGACCCAGGACGGTCCGGACGTCCAACGAGAGGGGATCCGCCGCCACACCATGGTGGGAGGCTTTCCTCACCGCCTCAATCGAGGCGGTACCGCAGATCCCGCAACTGCTCGAGGTGTAGACGTGGCGCTCCATCGAGGTATCGGGCAGCGCAACGCCGGCAGCCAGTGTCACTTCCACAGTGTTGAAGTCGCGCAACCCGTCCGCACCAATGCCGGAGCCGTAGTCAAGCCGGCGGATCTGGTCGGCGCGCCAGATCACTCCCTCGGACAGCAGGAAACCTGCCACCAGGTTGAAGTCCTGGCCGGGTGTGCGCATGGTGACACTGAACGGCTTGCCTTCCAGGCGGATTTCGAGGGGCTCTTCGCCTGCCAACTGGTCCGGTCGGTGCCGGGTGGGCCCGGTAGCGGACATGGTCTGTACCCGACACCGCACCACTGCGCGCTTCACGTGTACCCCGCACCCCCGATCGGTCACCCGTCGACTTCGTCAGCGGCCGAGCCTACAGTGGGGGCATGGACACACCGGCAGAGTTGCCCAAGGACGACCTGACGGTCGGAAAGCCCCAGCGGTCGGTCGCCGGACTCGGCGGCGTGGTTCACGCCATGCAGCACGCGCTGCGCGAGATGGGCCCCGTACGCACCGTCTCCACCCTCCTCAAACTGAACCAGACGGACGGCTTCGATTGCATGAGTTGTGCCTGGGCAGACCCTGCCGCGGGCAAACGCAGCCATGCTGAGTTCTGCGAGAACGGCGCCAAAGCCGTGGCACATGAGGCCACCAGGGCACGGCTCGGGGCCGACTTCTTCGCCAGGCATTCCATCCAGGATCTCTACGCGCGTGACGACATGTGGCTCAATCGACAAGGGCGACTCACGGTGCCACTGATCCGTGACAGGGACCACACGCACTACCGCGAAGGAACATGGGAGGAGGCGCTCGGGCTCATAGCGAAGGAGTTGAGCAGCCTGGAGAGCCCCGACGAGGCCGCGTTCTACACCTCGGGGCGCACGTCGAACGAGGCAGCCTTCCTGTACCAGCTCATGGTGCGAGGGTTCGGCACCAACAACCTTCCTGACTGCTCCAACATGTGTCACGAATCCTCGGGGTACGCCCTGGCCACCACGATCGGTATCGGCAAGGGATCGGTCATGCTGGAGGACGTCGAGAGTGCCAAGCTGATCATCATCGCGGGCCAGAACCCCGGTACGAACCATCCACGGATGCTCACGTCGCTGGAAAGGGCCAAGCAGAACGGTGCGGTGATCGTGGCCGTCAATCCGCTCCCGGAGCCGGGCCTCATGCGCTACCGCAATCCCCAGACCGTGCGTGGCATGGTTGGTGGCGGGATCGCGCTTGCGGATCACCACCTGCAGGTCCGCCTGGGCGGGGACCAGGGCCTGTTCCGTGGCTTGGCGAAGGTGTTGCTCGAGGCCGAGGACGCCGGCGAGCACATGGCGGGGCTGGAGACCGTCCTCGACCATGCGTTCATCGAGAAGTACACCGACGGGGCACAGGAGTACATGTCGACGGTTCGCAACGAATCGTGGGCCGACATCGTCGAGGCGAGCGGTGTCAGCGAGAGCCAGATCCGTGAGGTTGGCAGGTTGTTGCTGGCCACGGATCGAACGATCGTGGCCTGGGCCATGGGGTTGACCCAGCACAAGCATGCGGTGGCGATGATCACGGAGATCGTCAACCTGGTGCTGCTCCAGGGCAACCTTGGGCGCCCCGGTGCCGGTCTGCTGCCCGTGCGCGGCCACTCGAATGTGCAGGGTGACAGGACCATGGGCATCTTCGAGCGGATGCCCATGATTTTCCACGACAGGCTGGACAGCGAGTTTGCGTTCACCAGCCCGAGGATTCCCGGCCATGACACCGTGAACACCGTGCGGGCCATGCGTGATGGTCGCGTGCGGTTCTTCATGTCGATGGGTGGGAACTTTGCCAAGGCCGCTCCTGACACCGAGGTCACGGAAGCTGCGCTGCAGAGCTGCGACATGACCGTTCAGGTCAGCACCAAGCTCAACCATTCCCACTTGGCGGCCGGCCGGGTGGCCATCATCCTGCCCACGCTGGGCCGGACGGACCGGGACGTCCAGACGAGCGGCCCGCAGCGCGTGACCGTGGAGGACTCCATGTCCATGGTGCACGCGTCGCAAGGAACACTGGAACCCCCGTCCAAGCACCTCCTTTCGGAGATTGCCATCGTGTGCCGCCTGGCGTCGCGCATCTTCACCGATGGCGAGGGCAACAACCGGTCCGGCGCCCCCGAGGTCGACTGGGAGGCGCTCGAGGGCGATTACCGACTGATCCGACGCCACATTGAGGCCGTGGTACCGCACTTCGAGGACTTCGAGGCGCGCATTGACGTGCCGGGCGGCTTCCGTCTGCCGCACCCGCCGCATGAGAAGCGTGAGTTCCGGACCAAGTCACAGAAGGCACACTTCTCCTCCACCGACCTGTGGTGGCCAGCACTGCCACCGGGCCGGCTCCTGCTGCAGACGTTGCGCTCGCATGACCAGTTCAACACCACCGTCTACGGCAATGACGACCGCTACCGCGGGATCCGTGGGGGGCGCCGCGTGGTGATGGTCAACCCGGACGACCTCGCAGAGCTGGGGCTGGCGGACGCGGATCAGGTGGACCTGGTGTCGGAGTTCTCCGACGGGGTCGAGCGTCGCGCCCCCGGCTTCCGGGTGGTGTCCTTCGACACGGCTCGGGGCTGCGCTGCTGCCTACTTCCCCGAGACCAACGTGCTCGTGCCGCTGGACTCGACGGCGGACTTCTCGAACACACCCACGAGCAAGTCCGTGGTGATCAGGCTGGAGAAGATCACACCCTGAGGCGGAGGCACTGCCCAACCGGAGGCTCACGCGGAGGGCTCAGGTGCCGCCAGCGGGCCAGTGCGTTCTGGTGGATGACGAGTGATGGGTCACTTGTTTGTTCGACGATCCCTCACCACACGCTGGCGATGAACGAAACGTCGGTACTACGATGCATTCGTGACCCGGCAGGAGAGTCCCGTGGTGCTGCGCGAAGCCACAGCAGCGGACCACGCCGACGTGGTGCGAATCTGCCGGGCCAGTGGGCGCGACCCGTGGGCTCCGGACGTCTTCAGCCCACAGCCGAACCGTGTTGTCGTGGTGGCAGTGATCAGGGGCAGCGTGGTGGGTGTGGCAAAGACGCACCACCATGAGGAGCGCGACGGTGACGCACCTGCCGGACACTATCTCGGCGGCGTGGTGGTACATCCGCACTGGCGTCGCCAGGGAGTCGGGTCCGCGTTGGTGAAAGCCCGGTTGCGGTGGATCTGGGAACGAAGCGACCGTGCCTACTACTTCACGAATGAGCGCAACGGCGCTTCCATCGAGATGCACCGATCCTGTGGGTTCACTCCGATCGCCTCTGGTCCTGTGATGCGAGGTGTCCCTGCCGACGGTGAGGGTGCCCATCTGATCCTCTACGAAGCGGTTCGGAAGTCTGCGGTCGGAGCCACCGGCGTCGGTGAGTCGTCTGCGACGGCCTTGCTGATTCGTCCGTATGTTTCGTCTGACGCTGCTGCGACGCTTGAGGTGTTCTTTGCGGCCATCCGTGGGACTGCGTCCGCCGACTACACCGCTGAGCAGATCCACGCCTGGGCGTCGCCTCACATCGATCTGGCGGGGTGGGGGGCCAGGCGTGAGGCACGCAGCACCACGGTGGCGACGCTGGACGACGTCGTGGTGGGGTTCTCCGACATTGACCCCTCGGGCTACATCGACATGCTCTTCGTGGATCCCACACACGGGAGGACCGGCGTCGCCACGGCCCTGCTGGGGTGGGTGGTGGAAGAAGCAGAGCGTCTCGGCGTGGGCTCACTCACCACGTACGCGAGTATCACGGCACGCCCGTTCTTCGAGGCCAAGGGCTTCATCGTCGAGGACGAACGTCACCCCGTTCTGAACGGTGTCGTCCTCACGAACTACGCCATGGGCCGTCCCCTTCGCCTGGTCGACACTACGGGCGAACGAGAGCGCGGAGTTCCTCGGTCACTTCCCGGTCCTGCGGCAGGTCGCGTCCCTCCAGTTGCACCATCGGTGTGACGCCCCTGACGGAGCTGGCGAGCCAGACGGCGTCGGCGGTGAACAGCTCCTCTGGCGTGTAGAGCTCATGGGCCACCGGGCGCCCCAGCCGTTCCCACCCCTCGATTGCGTGGCGGACCGTGATGGAGTCCAGGATGCCGGTGGCCTCCACGGGGGTCGTGAACAGCAGGCCGTCCTTGAGGACGAGGATCCCCGACTGTGGTCCCTCCAGGACGAACCCGTCGGTGGTGACGAGGACCGGGTCCGTGGCGCCGCGACGGTGGGCCTCCCGCACGTAGGCCATGTTGGTGCCGTAGGACAGAGTCTTTGCGCCGCCCAGCAGCCACGGCGCATCATTCAGGGCGTCAGCCCTGCGTCCCGCCGACAGGGTCACGGCGGTGGCAGACTCGCGGGCGGCGATGCGCTTGGCGCTCAACTCAGTGATGGTGATGAAGCCCAGTGGTCCCGCTGGGACAGTCTCCTGGCCACGGGTGTGGATGTACTTGCACACGGCCTCAGCCCCGCCGCGGCTCGCCCAAGCGTCGAGGGCCTCGGCAGTCAGCTCGCGCCAGCCGTCAGCAGGGATCGGATCCATGTCCAGAAGTCGTGCCGAGTTCGCCAGCCGTTCCAGGTGCACGTCGACGAAATCGGCCGAGGCTTTGCCGCCCTCGACGCGCACGAGCGTCGCATCGAAGCATCCGTCGCCGCGGTTGACACCGAGGTCGTCCGCGCTGATGAATCCGTCGTCACACACTCCAAGACCCAGCCGGGCCACCAGTTGTTCCATCGAGCCACCCTATCCCCACGCCCAGTGCGGCGCGGGGACATGGGACTGGCTCACCAGATGACGACGCGGTCCTCCGGTGCCAGCCAGAGACCGTCATCCTCGGTGGTGCCGAAGGTGTCGTGGAACGCATCGAGGTTGCGGACGATCTGGTTGCACCGGAACTCCGCGGGGGAGTGGGGATCGGTGGCCAGACGCTGTTTCATCGCCTCGGGGCGAAGAAGTCCACGCCATGCGGCGGCCCAGCCCATGAAGAAACGTTCGCCGGGGGCAAGACCGTCGATCTTCTCACCGTCGGGCTCGCCGCCTGCCAGGCGCCACGCCTTCCACGCGATACCCAGACCACCGAGATCGCCGATGTTCTCCCCCACTGTCAGCTCGCCGTTGACGCGGACGCCGCCGGCCCCCTCGGGCGAGAGCTCGCTGTACTGGGCGATGAGGCGCTGGGCGCGCTCCTCGAAGGCCTCCCGGTCCTCGGCGCTCCACCAGTCCCGGAGCATGCCGTCACCGTCGCAGGTGGAGCCCTTGTCGTCGAAACCGTGGCCGATCTCATGGCCGATCACCGCGCCGATGGCGGCGTAGTTCACCGCATCGTCGGCGTCGACGTTGAAGAACGGCGGCTGCAGGATGGCGGCCGGGAACACGATTTCATTGCGGAGCGGATGGTAGTAGGCGTTGACCGTCTGGGGGAACATCAACCATTCGTCCGGGTCCATGGGGCCACCGAGCTTCTCGAGCATGTAGT
Source organism: Propionibacteriaceae bacterium (assembly GCA_030537675.1). Taxonomy (GTDB): domain Bacteria; phylum Actinomycetota; class Actinomycetes; order Propionibacteriales; family Propionibacteriaceae; genus Arachnia. The sequence continues at coordinate 11,051 of JAUNVL010000063.1, forward strand.
CCATCTCGAAGGAATTGGCCGCCATCACGTTGCCGACCAGATCGTCCGCGGTGACCTGCAGGGCGGAGTAGTCGCGCCAGCTGTCCGGGAACCCGATCTTGGGCCGGAACTTCGACAACTTGTCCAGGGCCTCCACCCGGGTGGGCTCCGTCATCCAGTCGAGCTGTTCGATGGAACTCCGGTACGCGGCCAGCAGATTGGCCACGAGGTCATCCATCGCCTCCTTGGCCCCCGCCGGGAAGTGGCGCTCCACGTAGATCTTGCCGATGGCCTCACCCAGGACGCCCTCCACGAGTGAGACGCCACGCTTCCACCGGTCGCGCAACTGCTCCGTGCCCTGCAGCGTGTTCTCGTAGAAGTCGAAGCGTGCGTTCACGAAGTCGGACGACAACCATGGGGAGAGGCTGGACACGGCCTTCCAGCGTGCCCATGACTTCCACGCCTGCAGGTCCATCGAGGACACGAGTTCTGCCGCAGCCGTGGCGAAGGACGGTTGTGCCACCACGAGGTCCGCCACCTTGTCCACGGGCAGTTCAGCGCCGTCGACAAAGGCATCCCAGTCGATGCCGGGCGCAGAAGCGGTGAAGTCGCCCCACGACATGGGGTTGTACATCTGGCGCAGGTCGCGCGTGCGCACCTTGTCCCAGTGGTGCGAGGCGATGAGCGTCTCGAGGTCGAAGATGGCGGTGGCCTGTGCTGCTGCATCCTTGAGCCCTGCGAGATCCAGGACGCGTTCCAGATGGGCCCGGTACGCATCGCGGATCTCGGCGTGCTCCTCGAGCCGGTAGTACTCCTCGTCCGGCAGACCGAGACCTGCCTGCCCCGTGAACATGATGTAGCGCTGCGGATTGCCCGGGTCCGACTCCTCCCCGAAGCCGATCAGGGAGGAGAAGCCATGGCGCAGCGACCAGCCGAGGTGCTTCGAGAGGTCGCGGGTGTCCGCGATGGCATCGATCCTTGCGAGCAGGGGCTTCAGCGGCGCATCGCCCAGGCTCTCGATGCGATCGGTGGCCATGAAGGAGGCGTACAGATCGGCGATCATGCGTGCTTCGACGTCCAGTGCGTCGCCATCCGCGGTGGAGGTGATGATGTCACGGACCGCCGCTTCCGAGGCATCCCTGAGATCGATGAACGCCCCGGCTCCTGATTTGTCAGCTGCGATCTCGACGCTGTCCAGCCAGGCACCGTTGGCGTGGCGGAAGAGGTCATCGGTGGCGCGGACGGAGGTGTCGAAGTGGTCAAAGTGAAAGGCGGTGGTCATGGGCACAACCGTACCCAAGGGCTCAACGTTCCCAGGTGACGGGAATTGCGACGTCATCCCCGCCCAGCATCGGAGCGCTGACACCGAAGATGAGCGTCTCGTCGGAATCGCCGGTCTGGCCGCTCGTGTAGTCCAGGCTCGCTTGCAGCCGCAGAGTCACCGTCGCCACTGCCACCGTCTGGTCCAACGAGGACAATGATGGACGGAAGTCGGAGAACGCACTGGAAGGGTTGCCCAGTTTCCACTTCACGCTTCCGGGCTTCACGGGCTTGGGCGCAACGATCCCGTTGGGGCAGCCCGTGGGGGTGAGCTCCCTGGAGGCGATGCAGCGTTCCAGGGAAGCCTGTGCCGCTTTCTGGAAGGCACTCTGTCCATCGCCATTCAGCTCGGGGCTGATGGTGAAGGTGGCGGTGTCGTCGTATGCGAGCGAGAGGATGGTGATGTTCGAGGAGACGGGAAACGTCACGTAGGTCAGCCCAGTGCTGGGGACGTACATGCCGGGCACCACCTCCAGCGGGAGCTGGTGTTTCACCGGCACGCCGTTGAGGAGTACGGGAAGGTTGTCCCCGCCCACCATCTCCATCCGGATGGTGACCGTGGTGCGGGCCAGTCGGTAGGACCCGCTGTCGGAGCGCGTCAGACGGATGGCGGTGGACACGTCCTGGCCGGCGAGGGCGTAGGTGACGTTCACCTCCGTGGCCAACACGTCATCGGTGGCGATGCGGATGTTGCTGGGACGGAACTCCGGGGGCGTGGCCGCGTAGGCCTCCGACGTCAACAGTGCCTTGGACCCCTCCTCCCCACCGAGCGGCCCGAATGTCAGTGCTTCCTCGATGTCGCCGCGGGCGAGGGCCTCCAGGTAGCCCCGGACGGCCTGCTGGGGCGTCCGGATCTCCGCTTCCTCGCTCTCCTTCGGTTTCACGATGGTTGTCTCGTCGACGCCGTCGTCGCGGTTGATGTTGACCCACAGGGCACCGGCGGTCACGCCGAGCACCAGAATCCCGACGGCGAGGTACAGCAGTCCCCGAATGGAGAGCGCTGTGCGCCGGTTCTCTTCCTCGGGGGCGCCCTCGGGCGCCGCGAATCGGCTGTCGTCGCGGGCGCGGCTCAACACCGACTGCATCGACAGCGCCTCGAACGATGGCGCCTCTGACGCGGTGGGCATGGGGCGAATGATCACGGAGTCCGGGCGGGACGGGGTGACGGGCGAGGACGGCCCCTCGCCCCGTACGGGTGGAGCAGCAGGCTCACTGTCTGGACGCACGCCCCACCGCTCGGGCCCGTGCGTCATTTCGCCACGGCCTCCCAGGTGTCGTTGCCGGCGATGACCCCAGCCAGGGCGGCACCACGGTCGTCTGCTCGGACCGTGTCGATCTGGTCACGGACCAGGTCGTCGTAGGCCGGCTTTTCCACCTGCCGGAAGATGCCGATGGGGGCCTGCCGGAGCACGCCAGATTCCGTCAGCCGCGAGATGGCGAACGCCTGGGTGGGGTCCTGACGCCCAGCGTCATGCACCACGATGCGCGAGGGGTCGACCTCCGCAGTGTTGGCCAACTCCAGGTCGAACGAGTCGTTGCGCACCACGCAGAACTGTCCGTCGCGGCCATACGTGATCGGTTCCCCGTCGCGGAGAGTGATGAGGGCGTCCTCGGCGTCGGGCCCCTTGAGGTCGGCGAAAGCGTCGTCATTGAAGATGGGGCAGTTCTGGTAGATCTCCACCAGTGCAGTGCCGCGGTGTTCGGCTGCCCTGGTGAGGACCTCGGTGAGCCCCTTGCGGTCGGAGTCGATGGCGCGTGCGACGAACGTCGCCTCGGCGCCGAGCGCCAGGGAGATCGGGTTGAACGGGCTGTCGACGGAACCGTACGGCGTGGACTTGGTGACCTTGCCCTGCTCGGAGGTGGGGGAGTACTGACCCTTGGTGAGGCCGTAGATCCGGTTGTTGAACAGCAGGATGGTCAGGTTGAGGTTGCGCCGCATGGTGTGGATGAGGTGGTTGCCGCCGATGGACAGGGCATCGCCGTCACCGGTGACCACCCACACGTTCAGGTCGGGGCGCGTGATCGCCACACCTGTCGCAATCGCGGGTGCACGCCCATGGATGGAGTGCATGCCGAAGGAGTCGACGTAGTACGGGAATCGCGACGCGCAGCCGATGCCGGAGACGATGACGGTGTTCTCGCGCCGCAGCCCGAGCTCAGCCATCATGGACTGGAACGTGGACAGGATGGCGTAGTCGCCGCAGCCCGGGCACCAGCGGATCTCCTGGTCGCTCGTGAAGTCCTTGCGGTTGAGTGGAGTGAGGGCCAGTGGCACCCCGGAAAGTCCGGACGGGGGAATCATTTCAGGCCTCCTTGTCGAAGCGGTCGATCTCGTCGATCAGGTCACGTTCCAGCTCACCGAGGGAGATCGGCAGCCCCCGAACACGGGAGTAGCTGTGGACATCCACCAGGTAGCGGCTCCGGATGAGGCTCGCCAACTGACCGAGGTTCATCTCGGGGATGATGACGCGCTCGAAGCGACGCAGGACCTCGCCGAGGTTTGCAGGCATGGGGTTCAGATGTCGCAGATGGGCGGTGGCCACGTCACGACCGCTGAGCCGAACGCGCCGGGAGGCTGCCGTGATGGGGCCCCACGTGGATCCCCAGCCCAGGACCAGCACCTTCGCGGCGCCGGACGGGTCAACCACCTCGACGTCGGGGATGTCGCGCACGATGCCGTCGATCTTGGCCTGACGGGTGCGCACCATGGCGTCGTGGTTGTCGGGATCGTAGGACACGTTGCCCGTGCTGGCGGCCTTCTCGATGCCGCCGATGCGGTGCTCCAGACCGGGGGTGCCCGGAATGGCGTACGCCCTCGCCAGCGTCTCGGGGTCGCGATCGTAGGGATGGAAGACCGGATTGCCCTTGGCATCGGTTCCATTCGTCTCGGTCGCGTACCCGGGCACGATGGGTTCGATGTCGTCGAGATCGGGGATCCGCCAGGGCTCTGAGCCGTTGGCGAGGTAACCGTCGCTGAGCATGATCACGGGTGTGCGGTACTTGATGGCTATCCGGCAGGCCTCGATGGCCGTGGCGAAGCAGTCGACGGCGGACTTGGCGGCGATCACCGGAACGGGAGCCTCCCCGTTGCGCCCATGAATGGCCTGCAGCAGGTCAGCCTGCTCGGTCTTGGTGGGCATGCCCGTGGAGGGACCAGCACGTTGGACGTTGACGACGACCAGCGGAATCTCCGTCATCACGCCGAGACTGATGGTCTCCGACTTCAACAGGATCCCGGGGCCGGAGGTGCTGGTGACGCCGAGAGCCCCACCGTATGACGCGCCCAGCGCGGCCGCGACGCCGGCGATTTCGTCCTCCGCCTGGAAGGTGATCACCCCGATGTCCTTGCGCTTCGACAGCTCGTGGAGGATGTCCGAAGCGGGCGTGATGGGGTAGGAACCGAGGAAGAGGTCCATGTCCGCCTTGTGGGCACCTGCCATCAGGCCGTACGCCGTCGCGACGTTGCCGGAGATCTGGCGGTAGCGTCCCGGCTTCTGGGGTGCCGGAGCGACCTCGTAGCGGAACTCGAATGTCTCGGTGGTCTCGCCGTAGGCGTGACCAGCGTTGAAGGCAGCGATGTTCGCATCGCGAATGTCTGGTTTGGTGGCGAACTTCCGCTGCAGGAACGAGACGGTGTTCTCCATCGGCCGCGAGTACAGCCAGCTCAACAACCCCAGCGCGAACATGTTCTTGGTCCGCGACGCATCCTTGCGCGTCAGCCCGAAGTCCTTGACGGTCTCCGTGGCCAGATGCGTGAGGTTCATGGCATGGATCTTGTAGCTGTCCAGGCTGCCGTCCTCCAGCGGGTTGGTGTCCCACCCGATCTTGCTGAGGTTGCGCTTGGT
>JAUNVL010000064.1 GCA_030537675.1 Propionibacteriaceae bacterium
GAGATCTTCGACTTGTCCGTGTTGCGCAGCAACGGCATGTGCGCGAACTGGGGCAGCTCGAGACCCAGCCACTCGTGCAGCAGAAGATGCTTGGGGGTGGAACTGATCCACTCCTCGCCGCGGACCACAGTGGTGATGCCCATCAGGTGGTCGTCCACCACGACGGCCAGGTGATAGGTGGGGAAGCCGTCGGCCTTGAGGATCACCTGGTCGTCCGGGTGGGGCGCGTTGACGGTGCCGCGAATGATGTCGGTGAACTGCGTGGGAGCATCATCCGGCACGAGCATGCGCACGACGGGGTTCTCGGCGAAGCCCGGCATCGCGGCACGCTCCTCACGCGTCTTCCCGAGGCACAACCGGTCATAGCCGGTCTTGGCAAGCTTGCTGCGGGCCTGCTCCTCGCGCAGCTCACGCAGTCGCTCCGTTGAGCACCAGCAGTGGTAGGCGTGGCCGTCGGCGATCAACTTGACGACGAAGGGCTTGTAGGTCTCCAGCCGTTCCGACTGCCGGTACGGGCCATGGCTGCCGCCCTTGTGCGGCCCCTCGTCGGGACTGAGGCCCAACCATTCCAGGGAGTCATAAATCTGCTGCTCGCTGCCCTCCACCTGTCGCGCACGGTCCGTGTCCTCGATACGCAGCACGAACGCACCCCCCGTCTTGCGGGCCCACGCCAGATCAAACAGGGCCATGAAGGCGGTTCCCACGTGGGGGTCGCCGGTGGGTGAGGGTGCCACGCGCGTGCGGGCTGGTGTGAGGGAGTCGTTCATAGTGGCACCAACCCTAGCGGTCGCGGATTCCCGACCTGTCTCCCTCTGCTGGCATTCTTGGTCACATGACAGACGCGCCCGACCCCGCAACCACGTCGCTGGAGCGGGCACGCCAGCAGGCCGAGGAAGCCCTGAACGGTCCTCCGCCCCGCGCGAGTAAGGCCGGGAACGGGGATGCTCGTCACCACCAACTGCTTCCCCTCCCGCCGGGATCCCCCGCTCGCGTGTCCCGGACCATGGCGTGGTTCCTGGATGACCTCCTCCCCGTCCCCGGCACCAAGGCCCGCTTCGGGGTGGACCCCATCCTCAGCTTCATCCCCTTCGCGGGCACTGCCGTGGGTGCCGTGATGGGCTCTGTGATCCTCGTCGACGCCGTCCGTCTGCGGGCTCCGGTGCCCGTCGTCGCCCGCATGGTCGGCAACTACGCCTTCGACTGGGGGCTCGGACTCGTGCCCTTCGTCGGCGCCTTCCTCGATGCTGCCTTCCGGTCGAACCACAAGAACTTCAAGCTGCTGGAGCGCACGATCACCGACCGCGAGCAGGTGCGGCGAAGGACATTCTGGTACTGGATCAGCATGCTCGCCATGCTCCTCGTGGTGGTCGCAGTCATCGTCGCCGTCCCCATCGGCCTTCTGCTGTGGCTGGACGGACTCGCCACGGGTCGCTGAGCATGGACGGCCCCCACACGCCGTCAGTGGCGCAGGTGGGCCGCATGCTAGCTTGTGGCCCATGAACGACGCTGTGGCCGTGCCCTCCAATTTCATCTCCGACATCGTCGCCGACGACATCGAACGGGGCACATGGTCCGGCAGGGTCCAGACGAGGTTCCCACCCGAGCCCAACGGCTACCTGCACATCGGCCACGCGAAGGCGATCGTGGTGGATTTCGGTACGGCAGAGGATTTCGGCGGCACCTGCTTCCTCCGCTTCGACGACACCAATCCGGAGACCGAGGAGGAGACCTTCGTCGACTCCATCGCGGGCGACATCGCGTGGCTGGGCTACCAGCCGGCAGAGGTGCGCCACGCCTCGGACTATTTCGAGCAGCTCTACACCTGGGCCGAGGACCTCATCGCACGCGGCCTCGCCTACGTGGATGATCAGGACGGCGAGGCCATCTCCGCCGGCCGCGGCGGCTACGGCAAGCCCGGGGTCGAGAGTCCCTTCAGGAACCGGGAGCCCGCGGAGAGTCTGGAGCTCTTTCGGCGCATGCGCGCGGGGGAATTCGCCGACGGGACCCGGGTGCTGCGAGCCCGCATCGACATGAGCCACGAGAACATGCAGTTGCGCGACCCCATCATGTACCGCATTCGCAACATCGCCCACCACCGCACCGGCACCGAGTGGGCCATCTACCCCACCTACGACTGGGCCCATGGGCAGAGCGATGCCATCGAGGGTGTGACGCATTCCATCTGCACGCTCGAGTTCGAGTCTCACCGTCCGCTGTACGAATGGTTCCTGTCACACCTGGAGCTCGAAACGGCACCGCCGAGGCAGATCGAGTTCGCGCGTCTGGAGTTCACGCACACCGTGACCTCGAAGAGGCGGCTCGCCAAGCTGGTGGCCGACCAGAGGGTGGACGGTTGGGACGATGCCCGGATGCCCACGCTGAGTGGGTTGAGGCGGCGAGGCTATCCGGCCCTGGCCATCCGCAACTTCTGCCGCGAGGTGGGCACCACCCGCACCAACAGCCGCCACTCCATCGAAGCGCTGGAATCCTACGTCCGGAAGGTCCACAACGCTCTGGCGCAGCGCCGGATGGCTGTGTTGCGTCCCTTGCGGCTCGTCCTCGACAACTGGCCCGTCGACGCCGACGGCAATCCCGCGGTGGAGCACTTCGAAGTGGCGAACAACCCCGAGCGCCCCGAGGACGGCACACGGCTCGTGGCGTTCAGCGGCACGCTCTGGATCGAGCAGGAGGACTTCGCCGAGGTGCCCCCGCCCAAGTACTTCCGCCTCTCCCCCGGCCGTGAAGTCCGGCTCCGCGGCGCCTACCTGATCACAGCCGTGGGCGTGGACAAGGACGCCGACGGCAACGTCGTGACCGTGCACGCCACCTATGACCCGGAGAGCAAGGGTGGGACGGCCGCGGATGGCCGCAAGGTGAAGTCGACGATGCACTGGGTCTCCGACGCACACGCCGTCGACGCGAACGTGGCGCTGTACCAGCGACTGTTCAGCGCAGAAGCCCCCGGGGAACGCACCGGGGAGGCCCTCGATGACCTCAACCCCACCTCGCGGGAGATCCTCACCGGCTGCAAACTGGAGGCCGCACTGGCCCAGGCCGCTCCAGGTGAAGTCGTGCAGTTCGAGCGGTTGGGCTACTTCGCCGTCGATCCCGACGAGCCCGCTCTGTTCCACCGCACCGTCGGACTCCGCGACGAATGGGCCGCCATCCAGAAGCGCAAGGGCTGAGCACTCCCAGCATCGGCCTTGGACCTTCACTGTTGAGAAAGTGCTTGACTACCAACACCTTCTCAACAGCCAAGGGTTCGGTGTTGTCCGAAGGTGCTCCGGTGTCTCCGCACCGCCCATTTGTTCTTGGAAAGCGGATGGGCTCGCCCATCCTGTGTGCATGCGAACCCGCGTCGAGATGCCCGGACACCTCCTCGCTGTGGCCGCGTCACAAGCCGGAGTGCTGAGCACCAACCAGCTGGATCCGATCCCGCTCGGCAGTTTGAGACGCGTTCGGGCTGACTGGGTGCGACTCTCCCGGGGATTGTGGTGCGTCACCACGCCGACGTGGGAGAGCATGGCCTGGGCTGGACTGTTGCGGGGCGGTGACGGGGCGACGCTTGGTGGTACGGCTGCCGCGCACGTGGATGGCCTTCACGCCAAAGCGCCAACAACGATCACGGTGTGGGTTCCACCCTCCGCATCCATCCGCGCGATGGAGTGGGGCACGTGGACTGTGCAGTTCCGTCGGGGCGTCAAGAAGGCGATCGGTTGCCCACCGCGCACGCGTATTGAGGAGACTCTTCTGGACAGCGCTCTGGAACTGGACGCCGATGCCATGGTGGCCGTCGTCTCACGAGCACTTGCCGAGCGTCGCTCAACGCCGAACCGAATCCTCGAGGCTCTGTCTTTGCGCCAGCGACTCCCCCACCGCTCCATGCTGGAAGATCTTTGTGGAGTCGCCGGACAGGGCATCGAGAGCGTTCTTGAGTGGCGATACGTCCATCGAGTCGAGCGCAGACACCGGTTGCCGGCTCTTGAAAGGCAGGCGCGCCTTGGTGGCCGGGAACGTCTGGACGGCCTTTACCGGGAGTTCGGACTCGCCGTCGAACTCGATGGTCGTCAGTTCCACGACGTCTCCAAGGACATGGCCCGTGACAATCGTCACGTTCTGCTGCATGGCGTGGAAACACTGCGGTATGACTGGCAGGCGGTGTCGTCGGATCCGTGTGGAGTTGCCGCCGAGGTTGCGGCGGCGCTGGCGAGTCGGGGGTGGAGAGGCCAGTGGCGAAGGTGTCCTGAGTGTTCAGGGTCCTAGCTGTTGGAAACGTGTTGGTAGTCACACACTTTTCCAACACCCAAGCCTCCCCGACACACAGAAAGGCCCGCACCCGAAGGGGTGCGGGCCGATCTGTGCGACTTGGTGTCAGATCACTTGAGGATCTTGACGACGTTGCCGGCGCCGACGGTGCGGCCGCCCTCACGGATGGCGAACTTGAGGTTCTCCTCCATGGCGATGGGCTTGTTGAGGTGGACAGTCATTTCCGTGTTGTCGCCGGGCATGACCATGTCGGTGCCCTCGGGGAGCTGAACGACACCGGTCACGTCGGTGGTGCGGAAGTAGAACTGAGGGGAGTAGTTGGAGAAGAACGGCTTGTGACGGCCACCCTCTTCCTTGTTCAGCACGTAGACGTTCGCCTCGAAGTCGGTGTGCGGCGTGGCCGAACCCGGCTTGATGACGACCATGCCACGCTCGACGTCTTCCTTCTTGGTGCCACGGAGCAGCAGGCCGACGTTCTCGCCAGCGCGACCCTCGTCGAGGATCTTGCGGAACATCTCTACACCGGTCACGGTGCTGGTCTGCTTGGCCTCGCGGATGCCGATGATGTCGACGGTCTCGCCGGTCTTGACGATGCCACGCTCGATGCGGCCGGTGATGACGGTTCCACGACCGGTGATCGTGAAGACGTCCTCGACGGGCATCAGGAAGGGCTTCTCGGTGTCGCGCACGGGCTGCGGGATGTGCTCATCCACGGCGTCCATGAGCTCGAGGATGGTCTTGCCCCACTTCTCGTCGCCCTGCAGCGCCGGGAAGGCGGCAACGCGGACGATGGGCAGGTTGTCGCCATCGAAGCCCTGGGCATCCAGGATTTCGCGGAGCTCCATCTCGACCAACTCGATGAGGTCGGCGTCCTCTTCGGAGATCATGTCGCACTTGTTCAGGGCGACGACGATCGCGGGGACACCCACCTGGCGGGCCAGCAGGATGTGCTCGTGCGTCTGGGCCATCGGGCCGTCGGTGGCGGCGACGACAAGAATCGCACCGTCCATCTGTGCAGCGCCGGTGATCATGTTCTTGACGTAGTCAGCGTGCCCGGGGCAGTCGACGTGCGCGTAGTGACGATTCTCCGTCTGGTACTCGACGTGCGTGATGGAGATCGTGATACCGCGCTGGCGCTCTTCCGGCGCCTTGTCGATCGTGTCGAACGCAGAGACAGCGTTCAAAGCTGGGTACGCGTCATGCAGCACCTTCGTGATCGCCGCGGTGAGAGTGGTCTTGCCGTGGTCGACGTGTCCGATGGTGCCGATGTTGCAGTGCGGCTTGGTCCGCTCAAACTTGGCCTTTGCCACGTGGGCTCCTTCTTGGATTCCTCCCCGCACTTTGCGAGGCAAACATTTTGGGGTCTTCCCTGAGATCCGGGCACAGGGAACCTGACTAGTCTTGTTCAGGAATCCCCCAGAGTCAAACCGGGACCGCTTCTTGAACCGACGTGGTCAGCTTCCTATCAAACAGCAAAAAGCGACCGGGCGCCACTTGGGGACAAGTGGCGCCCGGTCGACAGACGTTCAGCAGGTTGCGCTCCCGGCCTTGGCCGGGGTGACGGGGGCAGTGCCCCCATGTGTCACTCGGTGCCGCGTGCCTTGGCGACGATCTCCTCGGAGACCGACTTCGGCGTCTCGGCGTAGGAGTCGAACTCCATGGAGTAGTTGGCCTGACCGGAGGTCTTGGAACGCAGGTCACCGACGTAGCCGAACATCTCGGACAACGGCACCAGGGCCTTGACCACACGGTTGCCGTGCGCCTCGTCCATGGACTGCATCTGGCCACGGCGGGAGTTCAGGTCACCGATGACGGTGCCCAGGTAGTCCTCCGGGGTGATGACCTCCACGGCCATGACCGGCTCCAGGATGGCGGGATCAGCCCTGCGGGCCATTTCCTTGAATGCCATGGATCCGGCCAGCTTGAATGCCATTTCCGAGGAGTCGACGTCGTGGTAGGCACCGTCGGTCAGGGTGACCTTGATGTCTTCCACGGGGTAGCCGGCCAGGACGCCGAACTGCATGGCTTCCTTGACGCCGGCATCCACCGCGGGGATGTACTCGCGGGGAATGCGGCCACCGGTGACGGCGTTGACGAACTCGTAGCCCGAGCCGGCTTCGGTGGGCTCGAGGCTCATGATGACGCGGGCGTACTGCCCCGAGCCACCGGTCTGCTTCTTGTGGGTGTACTCCACCTTCGCGACGGGCTTGCGCAGCGTCTCGCGGTAGGCCACCTGCGGCTTGCCGATGTTGGCCTCGACCTTGAACTCGCGACGCATGCGGTCGATCAGCACCTCGAGGTGCAGCTCGCCCATTCCGGCGATGATGGTCTGGCCGGTCTCATCGTCGGTGTGGACGCGGAACGTCGGGTCCTCTTCAGCAAGGCGCTGGATGGCCATGCCGAGCTTCTCCTGGTCCGACTTCGTCTTCGGCTCGATGGCCTGTTCGATGACGGGTGCGGGGAAGGTCATGGACTCGAGCTGGATGGGGTTGCCCGGGTCGGACAGCGTGTCACCCGTGGTGGTGTTCTTCAGTCCCATCACCGCGCAGATCAGGCCGGCACCGATGGAGTCGATCTCTTCACGCTTGTTGGCGTGCATCTGGTAGATCTTGCCGATGCGCTCACGCTTGCCCGTGGTGGTGTTGAGTACCTGCGAGCCGGACTGCAGAACGCCCGAATAGATGCGGATGAACGTCAGCTTGCCCAGGTGCGGATCAGCGGCCACCTTGAACGCGAGGATGGACAGCGGCTCGTCATTGGCCGGGTGGCGCTCCATGACCGTCGACTCGTCGCCAGGCTTGAAGCCGGCGATGGCGGGGACGTCCATGGGCGAGGGGAGGTAGTCGATGACCGCGTCGAGCAGGGGCTGCACGCCCTTGTTCTTGAAGGCGCTGCCGCAGACGATCGCGGTGAAGTGGTTGCCCAGGACACCCTTGCGGATGCCGACCTTCAGCTGGTCGATGGTGGGCTCCTGGCCCTCGAGGTACATCTCCATGAGCTCGTCGTCGTACTCCGAGACCTTTTCGATCATGTCGGCACGAGCGGCCGTGGCCTTCTCCAACAGGTCGGCGGGGATTTCCTCGACGTCGTAGTCCTCACCGATCTCGGTCTCGCCGTGCCAGGTGAGGGCGCGCATCTGGACAAGGTCAATCACGCCGAGGAAGTCGCCCTCTGCGCCGATGGGCAGCTGCAGCAGCACCGTCGTGGCGTTGAGGCGTTCCTGGATGGTGCGCACGCAGAATTCGAAGTTTGCGCCCGTGCGGTCCAGCTTGTTGACGAAGCAGATGCGCGGGACGCCGTACTTGGCGGCCTGGCGCCACACGGTCTGGGACTGCGGCTCAACGCCGGCCACACCGTCGAACACCGCAACTGCGCCGTCGAGCACGCGGAGCGAACGCTCCACCTCGACGGTGAAGTCCACGTGTCCGGGGGTGTCGATGATGTTGATGAGGGTGTCGTGCCAGAAGCACGTGGTGGCGGCGGAGGTGATCGTGATGCCACGCTCCTGCTCCTGCTCCATCCAGTCCATCGTGGCGGAACCCTCGTGCGTCTCACCGATCTTGTAGTTCTTGCCGGTGTAGAAGAGGATGCGCTCGGTGGTGGTGGTCTTACCGGCATCGATGTGAGCCATGATGCCGATGTTGCGGACCTTGGTCAGGTCGATGTTTGCCACTGGTTGTCCTTTGATCTTGGTGCTTCGAAAAAATTGTCTATTGCGGCGAGGCGCCCCCGAACCCCCATCAGGGGTTCGGGGGCGACACGATCACCAGCGGTAATGCGCGAAGGCGCGGTTGGCCTCAGCCATCTTGTGCGTGTCCTCGCGGCGCTTGACAGCGGCTCCGAGTCCATTGGAAGCATCCAGAATTTCGTTCTGCAGACGCTCGGTCATCGTCTTCTCGCGACGTGCGCGGGAGAAGCTGACCAACCAGCGCAGAGCCAGCGTGGTCTGACGGCCGGGCTTGACCTCGATGGGCACCTGGTAGGTGGCGCCACCGACGCGTCGGGACTTGACCTCGACGGAGGGCTTGACGTTGTCCAGTGCGCGCTTGAGCGTCTGCACGGGATCGGTGCCGGTCTTGGTGCGCGTGCCCTCGAGGGCTTCGTACACGATTCCCTGGGCAACCGTCTTCTTGCCATCGACCAGGATCTTGCTCACGAGCTGGGAAACCAGCGGCGAGCCGTAGACCGGATCAATGTTGATGGGGCGCTTCGGCGCGGGACCCTTGCGAGGCATTACTTCTCCTTCTTCGCGCCGTAGCGGCTACGAGCCTGCTTGCGACCCTTGACACCCTGGGTGTCAAGCGAGCCGCGAACGATCTTGTATCGGACGCCGGGCAGGTCCTTGACCCGGCCTCCGCGCACCAGCACCATGGAGTGCTCCTGCAGGTTGTGGCCGACACCCGGGATGTAAGCGGTGACTTCAATGCCAGAACTCAGTCGCACACGCGCGACCTTGCGCAGGGCAGAGTTCGGCTTCTTGGGCGTGGTTGTGTACACACGCGTGCACACACCGCGGCGCTGGGGCGAACCCTTGAGCGCGGGCGTGTTGCTCGTCGAGGACTTGTCGGACCGACCCTTTCGGACCAGCTGCTGAATCGTTGGCACCTGTTGGCATCACTTTCGTTGTCTGGATTGGCTAATCCTTGGGCGGGCGGCCGGCTGAGCAAGGCTTGCGGGTCACCGTTTCCCATGACCTTGCGCTACTGGCTGCCGTGCGGACTCAGGCCACATCCCGAAACTCTTCGCAACGAATAAGGCTCGGGGATCTTGCCAGGGCACACACACAGTGTCCACGAGTGCGGACACGGTAATCAAGGCTACTCTCTGTGTCCGTGGCAGCCAAATCGTGGGCCATCCCTCGACTTCACGCCACGCCCCCACGACTCTCACCGCGCGCCGGGGCCCAGTGTGAAGGCCCCGCCGCACCATAGTCGGACCCTTGGGCGACGCCGCCGCCGGGGACCACCAGCAGCCGCATGAAGTCCAAGGATTCCAGAGCGCGCAAACCGGTGCACCATCACGGATTTTCAGGGCCCAACATCGTAGCAAAGCACCTGCACGGGGCCACGCCCGGTATCCCCTTGGATCACCCTGCTACAACGTTACGGAATCGAGACTGATCGTATGGACAGTCGCTGTTGACAGCGGTTGCGAAACTCACGAGCATTGTCACGCCAGCTGAGTACTTCTTTCATTATGTTGACACCCAGCTCCAGCCCTTCTCCACGACGGCGGGGGCAGTTACGCAAGAAGTCCTGCTGCACCTCGGTGCGACAGGCCCGGATGGGTCGCCTGACCCCCCGGAAGAAGTTTTTCCAGGAGGAAGACGAATGAACATCAAACGACGAGGCTTCATCGGCCTCAGCGCCGCAGGCATTGCTGCTGTCACACTCGCTGCGTGCGGTGACGACACAGCCACCACGCCCGGCTCCACCACGGGCACCGATGGTTCGGCTGAACCGGGCACCGCGGCCGGCAAGAAGGTCGGCGTGGCAATGCCCACCCAGACATCCGAGCGCTGGATCGCTGACGGAGAAGCCGTCAAGTCCCAGCTGACCGATGCCGGCTTCGAGGTGGACCTCCAGTTCGCCAACGATGACATCCCCACGCAGTCCCAGCAGGTCGACCAGATGATCACCAAGGGCGTCAACGTCCTCATCATCGCCGCCATCGACGGCACCGCACTGGCCCCGCAGCTCGACGCCGCCGCCGCCGCGGGCATCAAGGTGATCTCGTACGACCGCCTCATCCGCGACAGCGAGAACGTCGACTTCTACGTGACCTTCGACAACTTCAAGGTGGGCGTCGCCCAGGCCGAGTCCCTCGTGTCCGGCCTCGAGACGAAGGGCGCAGGTCCCCACAATGTGGAGCTGTTCGCCGGTTCGCTCGATGACAACAACGCCTTCTTCTTCTTCAACGGCGCCATGTCCATCCTGCAGCCGAAGATCGACGCCGGCGACATCGTCGTCAAGTCGGGCCAGACCACCATCGAGCAGGCCGCCATCCTGCGCTGGCAGCAGGAAACCGCCCAGCGCCGCATGGACGACCTCATGACTGCCCATTACGGCAGCGACAAGGTGCACGGCGTGCTGTCCCCCTACGACGGCATCTCGCGCGGCATCATCACCTCCCTGCAGAACGCTGGCTACAAGCTCGAGGACTTCCCGATCGTCACCGGTCAGGACGCCGAGATCGGCTCCGTGAAGCTCATCGTCGAAGGACTCCAGTTCTCGACGATCTTCAAGGACACCCGCGACCTGGCAGCCGAGGCGGTTCGCGTCGCCACGGACCTGCTCGAGGGCAAGGAGCCCGAGGCCAACGACACCGAGACCTACGACAACGGCAAGAAGGTCGTTCCGTCCTACCTGCTCGACGTGATCACCGTGACGAAGGAAAACGTCACCGAAGCCCTCATCGACACGGAATACTGGACCCAGGAACAGGTCGACGCAGGCGTCGCCTGATCAATCTGACCAGCGAGGGGGTCGGCCAGCCGAGCTGCCGGCCCCCTTCTCATACCAAGAGGCAGGTGAACCTTGAGCAACAACATTCTGGAGATGCGCAGCATCACCAAGGAGTTCCCCGGTGTGAAGGCGCTGTCCGACGTCAACCTGGTTGTGGAGCGCGGCGAGATCCGCGCCATCTGCGGCGAGAACGGCGCGGGCAAGTCCACGCTCATGAAGGTGCTCTCGGGCGTGTACCCCAAAGGCGCCTACGACGGCCAGATCTTCTTCGAGAATGAGGAGGTGTCCTTCAACTCGATCAACCAGAGCGAGGAAAAGGGCATCGTCATCATCCACCAGGAACTGGCCCTGGTGCCGACGCTGTCGATCGCCGAGAACATCTTCCTCGGCAACGAACAGGTCCAGCGTGGCGTCATCAACTGGCACGAGACCAACAAGCTTGCAGCGCAACTCCTGGCACGGGTGGGACTCGACGAGAACCCCATGACCCGCATCACCGACATCGGTGTCGGCAAGCAGCAGCTCGTCGAGATCGCCAAGGCGCTCTCGAAGAAGGTGAAGCTGCTCATCCTGGACGAGCCCACGGCCGCCCTGAATGACACGGACTCCGCTCATCTGCTCTCCCTCCTGCGCCATCTGAAGGAGCAGGGCATCACGTCGATCATGATCTCCCACAAATTGAACGAGATCATCGCCATCGCCGACTCCACCACCATCATCCGCGACGGCATGACCATCGAGACGGTGCAGAAGGGTCCCGAGATGACCCAGGACCGCATCATCAAGGGCATGGTCGGCCGGTCGCTGGACAACCTCTTCCCCGAGCATGAGGGCACCATCGGCGAGGAACTGTTCCGCATCGAGGACTGGTCCGTCATGCACCAGACCATCCCTGATCGTCTCGCCATCGACAACGCGAACTTCGACGTCCGTCGCGGCGAGATCGTCGGCATCGCCGGACTCATGGGCGCTGGCCGCACCGAACTCGCCATGAGCGTCTTCGGTGAGGCGTGGGGGCGCAAGATCAGTGGCAAGGCCTTCCTGCACGGCAAGGAACTGCACCTGCGCAACGTCGAGGAAGCGATCGAGGCGGGCCTCGCCTACGCCACGGAGGACCGCAAGCGCTACGGCCTCAACCTCATCGACGACATCCGGCACAACATCTCGGCGGCATCACTCAAGCGCATCACCAAGGGTGGCTGGGTCAATGCCAATGAGGAGATCATCCGCGCCGAGAAGTACCGCGCCGACATGAGGATCAAGACCCCGTCCATCCTCAACGTCGTCGGGCAACTCTCCGGCGGCAACCAGCAGAAGGTCGTCCTGTCCAAATGGATGATGACCGAACCTGAGGTACTCATCCTTGACGAGCCGACCCGAGGCATCGACGTCGGCGCCAAGTATGAGATCTACACCATCATCAACGCCCTCGCCGATGCAGGCAAGGGCGTCATCGTCATCTCCTCCGAGCTTCCCGAACTGCTCGGCATCTGCGACCGGATCTTCACGCTGGCCTTCGGCCGGATCACCGGACAGATGCCTGCGAAGGAAGCCACCCAGGAGAACCTCATGCGACTCATGACCAAGGAAAGGGAGGCTGTCTGATGGCCGGCATCAAGAATCTTGTCAACATGCGACAGAGCGGCATTTTCGTCGCTCTCGTGGCCATTGTGCTGCTGTTCCAGGTATGGACGGGGGGCACGTTGCTGAGCCCCGGCAACGTCAGCAACCTGGTGCTGCAGTACTCCTACATCCTCGTCCTCGCGATCGGCATGCTGTTCGTCATCGTCGTCGGCCACATCGACCTGTCGGTCGGCTCGATCGTGGCGTTGGTGGGTGCTGTGGCAGCGACCCTGCTGATCAAGATGAACATGCCCTGGTGGGTCGCCGTCGTCGCTGGCATCCTCGTCGGCGTGCTCATCGGTGCCTGGCACGGCTTCTGGGTGGCCTACATCGGCATCCC
Organism: Propionibacteriaceae bacterium; assembly: GCA_030537675.1. Taxonomy (GTDB): domain Bacteria; phylum Actinomycetota; class Actinomycetes; order Propionibacteriales; family Propionibacteriaceae; genus Arachnia. Next base: position 12,694 of record JAUNVL010000064.1, read on the forward strand.
GGGCTTCATCGTCACGCTGTCCGGCATGCTGCTGTTTCGCGGCGCCACAGCCATCGTGCTGGGGTCCATCTCCCTGTCCCCGATGAGCCCCGAATACCAGCAGATTGCCTCCGGGTTCATCCAGGGCCTGTTCGGAACCGCGGGTGGGTTGGACGTCTTCACCCTGATCATCGGAGCCGCCGCAGTGGTGGGCGTCATCGTCAGCGCCCTGCGCACCCGCAAGGCCCGCATCAGCTACGAGCAGGCCGTGGAGCCGTTCGGACTGATGGTGGCCAAGTTCGCGGCCGTGGGTCTCGTCGTCATGTTCTTCGCATGGCGCCTGGCCGCCAGCCGTGGTCTGCCCATCGTGCTGATCATCCTGGCCGTACTGATCCTCGTGTACTCGCTGCTGTCCAAGAACACCGTCTACGGCCGCCACGTGTACGCCATTGGCGGCAACATCCACGCCGCCCGCCTCTCGGGTGTCGACGTCAAGCGGACGATCTTCTCGGTGTACGTCCACATGGGATTCCTCTCGGGCATCGCTGGCGTCATCTACTCGTCGCGGTCCAATGGAGCGCAACCCGGCGCCGGCAACATGTTCGAACTGGACGCCATCGCCGCCTGCTTCATCGGTGGCGCAGCCGTCACCGGTGGTGTCGGTACAGTGATCGGCGCCATCATCGGCGGCATGATCATGGCTGTCATGACCAACGGCATGCAGCTGCTGGGCATCGACTTCCCGACGCAGCAGGTGGTCAAGGGCCTCGTGCTGCTGCTGGCCGTCGCGTTCGACCTCATCAACAAGCAGCGGGCCCTCTCCAAGTAGGCTCCCCGCCAGCACGCCGACGGGCGGTTCCCCTCAGGGGGAGCCGCCCGTTGTCATGTGCAGGGCCATGTGCGGACCCGCTGGCTGCTCTGCCACGGACCGACGCTCGCAGCCCCCTGGGGTACACGTCCTGAGCTGGACTCCCCCGCAGAGACGAAGCGGGGCCGGGTGCATTGCGCACCCGGCCCCGCTCCATGTCAGCTCCGCTCAGGCGGGCTTTGGTTGATCAGCGCATCTCACCGAAATCGATGTCGTCCAGCGGCACACCCGGTCCCCCGGCGTCGCCGCCGAAGGAGTAGTCGTACGGGTCGTAGCTCATCGTGTAGGCCGTGGCCCGCGCGTCCTCGGTGGGCTCCACCCGGATGTTGCGGTAGCGGTCCAGACCGGTACCGGCCGGGATGAGCTTGCCGAGGATGACGTTCTCCTTCAGACCGATGAGCGAATCGCTCTTGCCCTGAATGGCGGCATCCGTGAGGACCTTGGTCGTCTCCTGGAAGGAGGCGGCCGAGAGCCAGGAATCCGTGGCCAGAGATGCCTTGGTGATACCCATCAGCACCGGACGGCCCTCGCCGGGCTGTCCGCCCTCGGTGAGTGCCCTGCGGTTGGCAGCCTCGTAGTTCTGACGGTCCACGAGTTCACCCGGCATCATCGTGGTGTCGCCGGAATCGATGACCGTCACGCGACGGAGCATCTGGCGCACGATGATCTCGATGTGCTTGTCGTGGATGGGCGCGCCCTGCGTGCGGTACACGCGCTGGACCTCGCCCACGAGGTGCTCCTGCACCTTGCGGAGGCCACGGATGCGCAGGACGTCCTGCGGATCCACCTGGCCAGCGGTCAGCTGCTGGCCGAGGACCACCTGTGCGCCGTCGCGGACGGAGTAGCGAACACCATTGGCATCCTCGAACTCCAGCCGGGTGCGACGCCCCACGGGGTACTCCAGGTCCTCGCCACCGTCATCGCGGACGATGACGATCTTGCGGGAGCGGTCGCCGTCCTCGATGCGCACGACGCCATCGGCCTCGGCGATCGGAGCCTTGCCCTTGGGCTGGCGCGCCTCGAACAACTCCACGACGCGGGGCAGACCCTGGGTGATGTCGTCGCCAGCCACACCACCGGTGTGGAAGGTACGCATCGTCAGCTGGGTGCCGGGCTCACCGATGGACTGGGCGGCGACGATACCGACTGCCTCACCCACATCCACCAGAAGGCCAGTGGCCAGCGAGCGGCCGTAGCAGAGCGCACAGGTGCCGGTGGTGGCCTCGCAGGTCAGGACCGAGCGGACCTTGACCTCCGTGACACCCGCGGCGATGAGCTTGTCGATGTGCGCGTCACCGAGGTCGGTGCCCGCCTCTACGAGCACCGCTCCGTCGGCGTCCACGACGTCGACAGCGAGGGTGCGTGCGTACACGGCGGTCTCGACGTCGACGATCATCTCCGAGGTGGCGCCCTCTGTCAGCGCCTCCACCTCTTCGTTGACCGGCTTGCCGGTGGCGTCCTTGCCCATCTTCGTCCAGGTGGCGATCGTCTTGACGAGGCCGCGCTCAGTGCCGCAATCCTCCTCGCGGATGATGACGTCCTGGGACACGTCGACGAGACGTCGCGTCAGGTAACCGGAGTCTGCGGTACGCAGAGCCGTGTCGGCCTGACCCTTTCGACCACCGTGCGTGGAGATGAAGTACTCCAGGACGGACAGCCCCTCACGGAAGTTCGACTTGATGGGTCGGGCGATGATGTCGCCCTTCGGGTTGGCCACGAGGCCACGCATGGCGGCGATCTGACGCATCTGCGTCATGTTTCCTCGCGCACCGGAGTCGACCATCATGAAGATGGGGTTGTCGGTGGTGAAGTTGTCCTTCATCGCCTGGGTCAGCTCCGCAGTTGCGTCGTTCCAGATGTCGATGAGCTCCTGACGGCGCTCGTCCTCCGTCACGGAACCACGCTCGTAGAGCTTGTCCACCTTGGTGGCCCGATCCTCGTAACCGGCCAGGATCTCCGCCTTCTGGGGCGGGGTCTGGACGTCGGAGATGGACACGGTGACACCGGAGCGCGTTGCCCAGTGGAAGCCGAGGTCCTTCAGGTTGTCCAGGGTCCGGGCGACGACGATCTTCGGGTAGCTCTCGGCGAGTTCATTGACGATCCGGCCGAGGACCTTCTTGCCGACGACCTCGTTGATGAAGCCGAAGTCCTCGGGCAGCGCCTCGTTGAAGAGGGCGCGACCAAGGGTGGTCTCCACGAGGAAGGAGCCGTCATGGCGTGCCGTCAGGCCCGCGGGGACGACGTCGGTCAGGCGCAGCTTGATGCGTGCCCCCACGGCCAGATCACCGCGGTCGAAGGCCATGATGGCTTCGGCGAGCGAGGAGAACGCACGGCCCTCGCCGAGGGTGCCACGCTCCGTGGTCAGGAAGTACGTGCCGATGATCATGTCCTGGGTGGGCATGGTCACGGGACGGCCGTCGGCGGGCT
>JAUNVL010000065.1 GCA_030537675.1 Propionibacteriaceae bacterium
AGACCGACAAACCCATCATGCTCTCGGTGGGGTATGCGTCCTGCCACTGGTGCCATGTGATGAGTCACGAGTCGTTCGACGACGCTGCCATTGCGGAGCTGATCAATGAACTCTTCGTCCCCATCAAGGTGGATCGCCAGCAGCATCCGGACGTGGACGCGGTGTACATGGCGGCCACACAGGCCATGAACCACGGCTCCGGCGGCTGGCCCATGACCGCGTTCCTCACCCCCGAGGCCAAGCCGTTCTTCACGGGGACCTACTTCCCCCCGGAGCCTCGACAGGGCATGCCGTCGTTTCGGGAGGTGCTGGAGGCGATGGGACAGGCGTGGCGGGAGCGTCGCGACGACCTGGTGGCCTCGGCGGAGCAGATCGTGGGGTACCTGAGCGCTGCCTCAGAACCGGAGCAGCACGACGCCGCCCCCGACCTGCGCAAGGCGCTGGATGCCATCGAAGCTGACTTCGACATGATCCACGGCGGCTTCGGACGCTCACCCAAATTTCCGCCGGCAACCGTGCTGGATGCACTGCTCGTCAAGGGTGAGCCCCGCTCGCTGGAGATCGCCCAGCGCACCCTGGAAGCCATGGCGCGTGGTGGAATCTGTGACCAGGTGGGGGGCGGGTTCCATCGGTATAGCGTCGACGCCGGATGGGTGGTGCCGCACTTCGAGAAGATGCTCTACGACAATGCGCTCCTGCTCGGGACCTATGTGCGCGGGTGGCGGCGCACGGCCGACCATGACGCCGGTCTGCGGACGCTCCTGGAGCGGACTGCCTACCGCACCGTCGACTGGCTGGAGCGCGAGATGCGGACGGCGGACGGAGCATTCGTCTCTGCGCTGGACGCTGACTCCTGTGACATCCGCGGTGCGGTGTTCGAGGGGATCTTCTACGCCTGGAACGATGAACTGCTCGTCGACACGTTGGGGGAGGACGATGGCCGATGGGCCGCCGAGGTGTTCCACGTCACCGCTGGCGGCACCTTCGAAGACGGGCTCTCCGTGCTGCAGTTGCGAGGACGTCCCGATTTCGCCCGGTTGGACGACGTCTGCTCCCGGCTCCTGAAGGCCCGCGAGGCCCGGTTCCGGCCTGCCACCGACCGCATGGTGGTGGCTGCCTGGAACGGTTTGACCATTTCGTCTCTGATCACGGGAGCCATGGTCTTCAACGAGCCCCATTGGCTGGAGATGGCACGCACTGCGGCGCAGTACCTCGTGGATGTGCACATGGCTGATGGCGATCTCCGACGCAGTTCCCTCGACGCTGTGCCCGGCGACGCAGTGGGTGCCGCGGAGGACTTCGGCGCGGTGGCGGAGGCCTTCGCGGTCCTGGCCGGTGCCACCGGAGACGCGACGTGGCTGCGACGCGCCGAAACGCTCATCGACCGGGGCGTGGAACTCTTCAGCCACCCCGACGGCGGGTTCTACGACGCCCCCGACACGGGTCTGTTTGACCGGCCCCGGTCCCTGACCGACCACGTCACGCCCAGCGGGACTTCGGCCATGGTTTGCGCACTGCGAGCGGTGGGGCTGCTGGCCGAGCGTCCGGATCTCGTCGAGAGGGCCGATGCGGCGGCACGCACGTCGTGGAGCGCGGTGGCCTCGTCACCCCGCTTCGCGGGAGCTGCGCTCACTGACTTGCTCGTCAGCGACGAGGCGCGTCGCGGTTTGAAGCCTGCAACAGTGGTCGTGACCACGGATGACCCGTTCGACGAACTCGCACGGGCCTCCTGGCGGTTGGCCCCTCAGGGCTCCGTCGTGCTGGTCGCGCGCCCGGACGCGGAAGGCTTCAAGACGCTGTTGGAGGGACGCGGGGAGCGCGCGGCCTACGTGTGCCGCGGCACGGTGTGCTTCGACCCGGTCACGGACTACAACGCCCTGAAGACCCCACTCTGGAGCCGCGTGTAGGGAAATGAACACCCCCGGTACGCAGCGGAGATGCGAGCCGGGGGGTGCTCGTTTCGCTGCGTACCGGGGGCGTTCGGGTCAGACGCTCCAGTCGACCCGAGGGGTGTCCGAACCACGGTATGGCTCGTCACCGAAGTGTTGTTGCAGTCGTGCGAGCTCCGCCTCGAGCTCCCGGCGCGCACCGGCGTAGCTCGGGTCGTCGACGACGTTCGTCAGCTCGGCGGGGTCGTTCACCAGGTCGTACAACTCGTACTCCGTGGGCAGCACCCGATCCGACGAGCCGGGGGAGCCCAGGCCGTCGTTGTAGTACACGATGTACTTGTGCGTGGTGGTGCGCACACCGTAGTGCGCCGGCGCGTGGTGCTCCGGATCGTCGTGCTCCCAGTAGCGGTAGTACATCGATGTGGGCCAGCCCGGCACTTCCTCACCGCGAAGCAACGCTCGGAAGCTGAGCCCCTGGTTCTCGGGCAATGCCTCCGCCGGGTCCAGACCACACATGTCGAGGAACGTGGCCGCGAAGTCGACGTTGGTGATGATCGCCTCGCACCGGGACTGGGCGGGGATCTCGGCAGGCCACCGGATCACGAGCGGCATGCCGAGTGATTCCTCGAACATCAGTCGCTTGTCGAACCAGCCGTGGTCGCCGAGGAAGAACCCCTGGTCGGAGGTGTAGACGACGATGGTGTTCTCGGCCAGGCCTTCCGCGTCCAGCCAGTCCAGCACGCGTCCGACGTTGTCGTCGACGGACTGGATGGTCTGGAGGTAGTCGCGCATGTACCGCTGGTACTTCCAGCTTGCGCGCGCATGCCAGTTCTCCTCGCCGAGCAACTCGGGCGGGGTGGGCTCCTTCACGTCGGTCTCGGTGAGGTGGTCGGCGATGGTCATGCCCACCTCCTGCACGACGGTGCTCATGGTGGCGTGGTCATCCCACATGGTGGGAGGCTCCGGTATGGAGCCCACCGGGTAGAGGTCCTTGTGCTTCTCGTCCGGTACCCAGGGCCGGTGCGGCGCCTTGTGGTGCACCATCAGGCAGAAGGGACGCTCCGCATCACGGTTCTCGAGCCAGTCCAGGCTCAGGTCGGTGATGATGTTGGAGGCGTACCCCTCGACGACACCCTCCCCGTCAGGGCCGTACATCAACGGATCGATGTATTCGCCCTGTCCGGGGAAGATGCGCCAGTCGTCAAAGCCCCGTGGATTCGCCTTCTCCGTGACACCGAGGTGCCACTTCCCATAGATCGCGGTCTGGTACCCCTCACCCTGCAGGACCTGCGCGTACGTCGGGACACGGTAGTCCAGCTCCGAATAGATGGAGCAGGCGCCGTTGACGTGGCTGTAGGTGCCGGTCAGGATCGAGGCCCGGGACGGGGTGCAGATGGAGTTGGTGCAGAACACCTTGTCCAACCGCACTCCCTCCGCGGCTATGCGATCTATGTGTGGGGTCCGGTTGACCCGACTGCCGTACGCACTGATGGCGTGGGCAGCGTGGTCATCGGACATCACGAAGACGATGTTGGGGCGAGACATCATGCGTTCTTGTACTCCTCGCCCAGCCAGTAGGTGGAAACGTCCGCGACGGAGTCAACCTTCTCGGCCTTCACGAACTGCTCGTTGAGGGCAGTCATCCACTTCTCGACCCGGCCGTCCTCGCTCGCGGCGATGACGTCGTCGGAGGTGAGGACCTCCACGTACTGCTGCTCGGAGGCGATGGCGTCTTCCGGAGCGTCGAGGAAGTCGGCGATCAGCGCGGGAATCGCTTCCTTGTTCTCGGCGGCCCAGGTGAAGGCCTCCTTGCAGACGGCCTGGTACTTCTGGAGGATTTCAGGACGGTCCGTGATGTTCGTGTTTGCCACCTGGCACGCGGGGAACGCGAAGTCCGGGAAGTCATTGGACTCGGCAATCGTGACCAGGTCCGGGACCTGCTTCACGATGGTGTCCACGTGTGGGTACCAGATGCCTGCACCGTCGATCTGGCCAGAGGAGAACGCGCTGATGAGCGTCGGTGGGTCCATGGGGATGCGCTCGATGTCGTCGACGGTCATACCTGCCTTCTCGAGCGCAAGGTTCAGGATCATGTCGCCGGAGGTGCCCTCGGGGACACCCACTTTCTTGCCCTTCAGGTCTGCCATGGAGGTGATGCCGGGCTGAGCGATGACGCGGTCGGCCTTGCCGAGCGACTGGATGGCCACGATGCTGGCCTTGCCGGACATCGGCAGCCAGAGGGCGCCGAAGCCGATGTAGCCGAAGTCGAGGTCTTCGGTGCCGAGCGCCTGGATCTGCAGCGGGCCGTTGGTGAAGGTTGAAGTCTTGACCTCCAGACCGTGCTTCTCCCACAGCTTCTCCTGCTCGGCCACAGCCATCAGCATGGAGCCGTTGCTGTCGGCGATGTAGCCCACGTTGATCTTGTCGACCGTCATGGGGGTTTCGGCGGCGGTCTCACCGGCGGCCGGCGTGACGGGATCGGCGGGCTTGGCATCCCCGCCGCAGGCGGCGAGGGTGGCGATACCAGCGAGGCCAGCGGAACCGAGCAGGATCTGGCGGCGGTTGAAACGAGCGGTCATGTGATTGATCTCCTTGATGGGCGTTGCTCAGCGGGCGATGGAGGTGTTGTCTTCTTGGTGGTACACGGCGTTCCAGACCTCATTGCGGAAGGCCGTGAACTCGGGCGACGTGCGCATGTCGTCGTTGCGGGGATAGGGCAGATCGATGTTCACGATCTTGTGGATGCGACCCGGACGGGCGGCCATCACGATGACCCGGTTTGCCAGGAACACAGCCTCGTCCACGTCGTGGGTGATGAACATCACGGTGCGCTTCTCCCGGCTCCAGGTCTCCAGCAGCTGTGACTGCATGTGGACCCGCGTCAAGGCGTCAAGCGCACCGAAGGGCTCATCCATGAGGAGGATGGACGGGTCCACGGCGTAGGCGCGGGCGATGGCGCATCGCTGCTTCATTCCGCCCGACAGCGTCTTGGGCAGGGCATCGGCAAAAGCGGTGAGATTGGTGAGGTCGAGCTGACGGTCGGCGATCTCCCGGCGCTTCGCCTTGGGGATCTTCTGCAGCTCAAGACCGAACTCGACGTTCTCCCGGACGGTCAGCCACGGGAAGAGTGCGTATTGCTGGAAGATGACGCCGCGCTCAGGACCCGGACCGCGCACCGGCTCGCCGTCCACCCGTACCTCGCCGGATGTCGGCTCCAGGAGCCCGGCCGCCATGTTCATGATGGTGGACTTGCCGCAGCCTGATGGACCCACGACGGTGACGAACTCGTTGTCCGCGACAGTGAGCGACAACCGTTCCACAGCTGTGAAGGGGACGCCATTGATCTCGAAGATCGCTTCGACGTTGTCAAAGACGATCTTGTCCTCGTACTGCGTTGTCATCGCCTCTCCTGCCAGCTCGTGAGTTTGCTATCGATGAGGAGGAGGACGCGGTCCATGATGAGACCGAGAACGCCGATGGTGATGAGTCCCACGAAGATAGTGGGGATTTCGTAGTAGGTCATGGCGTTCTGCATGCGGAAGCCCAAGCCCTCCTGGGCGGCGATGAGTTCGGCCGCCACGAGTGTGGCCCAGGCTGAGCCGAGCCCCTGACGCAGACCCACCATGATGAACGGCATCGAGGCAGGAACTGCGATGCGGCGGAAGATCGTCCAGTCGTTCGCGCCCAGTACTCGGCCAGCATTGATGAGAGTTTTGTCGACGTTCACCACACCCTGGAAGGTGGCGATGATGGCGACCAGGAAACTGGCCAGCGTGATGACGACGACCTTGGGGATCTCCTGGATGCCCAAAAAGACGATGGCCAAGGGGATGAGAGCAAGTGGCGGGATGGTGCGAAAGAACTGCGTCCACGGCTCGATGATGGCGCGCACGGACCGGTACCAACCCATGGCAAAGCCGAGCGGGATCGCCAGACCGGCGCCGATGAAGAAGCCGATGAACACGCGCCGCAGGCTGGCCAGGATGTCCCAGACGAGCAGGTGCTTGGGCCCTGACAGCAGCTCCCCGTACCTCACCACCACCTCCGGGGGCGACGGCAGCTTGGACGACATGAGGATGGAAAGTAGCCACCACAGGCCGATGCCCGCCACTACCGAGGCCAGGCTGAGGGCGGTATATTTCGTGAACCGCGGCTTGCGGATCCTCTTGATGTCTGTCTGCTCCTGCGCCTTGCTGACCGTTGCTGCAGTCATGCGGCACCTTGACCCTTCTCGTAGGCGGTGGCGCTGCCCTCCACGATGCGTTGCAGCTCCCGCTCGGTGGTTTCCAACCACCCGATGTAGAGGGATGTTGAATGCCAGCCGCGGTCATGCGTCCGGGCATCGATGTATTGAAGCCAGTCCCGATCAATTTCAGGAATGGGGTCGGCGTCGCGGGTTGCCAACGACAGATCCTGCTCTCCAGCCCGCTGTGTGCGGCGGAAACCCAGCTCTGTCTGGACGACGTCGAGTGCGTGTGCAGGGCCCAGCTGACCGGCGAAGTTCAGACGGACGGAGAAGTCCGGGGCCATGGGCCGCTCGGCAGGGACGTAGGGCGCTTCTGCCCAGTCCACCAGCGCGGTTCGTCCGGCGGGGGTGAGGTGGTGCACCTTGGCGTCGGGGGCGGCGTCGCGGGGATCGATGATGGACTCCACCCAGCCGAGCTCGGCAAGTTTGGCGAGCGCACGGTAGATGGGGGTCATGGAAGGCTTGCGTCCCAGGAATCGTCCGTCCACCCGCAACCACTTGCCAATGTCATAGCCGCTCGCCGGCTTCCTCGCGAGCAGTCCGAGCAGTACGTAGTCGGGCTTCATTGCCACCTTCCCTATTACCTGTCGGACATAGTACGAGGTGAGTGGTGGGCCATGTCAAGAGGTCCGTGCCAAAAATGTTCAACCTGGACTAGAACTCTTGGGTGAGAGCGAGCGTGGGGTGGGCCTGCCGTCAGCCAGGCGTGGACGCGCGGAGGATGAAGGTGGACCTGCGGGCTCCGTCCTCCCCGATCGTGGACATGTCCACCTGTCGGCGGGCCTGCTCCGCGACGGGTGTCCCCGGGTCCAGTACGGAAAGGTACTGCTCGTGCTCCGCCAGCGAGGCGACGGCAGCCTCCACGTCCTCGCATTCGAGCTCCACGGTGTGCTCCCCGCTGGGTGCCGTCTCGAACAGCAGTCCTCCTCGCTCGGCCACCACCTGCGCGACGGTGTTGCCGAAATTGATGTGGTCCGACTGGTTGGGCATGCCCGGCCCGTACTCCTCACCGGTGTAGATGGTGATGATGACCTCAGGGTGGTGGCGCTCGATGGCTGCATGGACGGCAGCGCGCAGCGCCTCGTCGTTGACCAACTGGCTGTCGGGGAAGCCGAGGAACTCGACCACGTCGACGCCCACGTGGGCTGCGGAGCGCCGTTGTTCGTCCTCCCGGACCGGCCCGCACTCTTCTGGTGGCATGCCTTCGATGCCGGCCTCCCCGGACGTGGCGAGCGTGTAGATGACCCGTTTGCCCTCGGACGTCCAACGATGCACGGCGGCGGCCATGCCGTACTCAGGGTCGTCGGGATGCGGAACCAGAACCAGAGCTGTCCGCCAGTCGGTGGGAAACCTCGTCGTCATGGCGCCAGAGTAGATGACTGCGACGCTCAGGCGACGCCCGGAGCGAAGACCGCGAGGCCGATGGCGATCAGGTGGCAGACGGCGGCGAGGATGGTGGCGGTGTGGAACACCTCGTGGAAGCCGAACCACTTCTGGCTGAGGATGGGGCGCTTGGTGCCGTAGGCAAGTGCGCCGAGCGAGTAGATGAGGCCGCCAGCCAGCACCAGCATGACGACGGCGGGACCGCCATTGGCCCAGAACTGGTTGAGCCACCCGATGGCAGCCCAACCCATCGCCACGTAGAGGAACGTGTAGAGCCAGCGCGGTGCACCCAGCCAGAGGACGCGGAAGGCGACGCCGAGCACGGCGATGGACCAGATCAGCACCAGCAGCGCCACCCGCGACGTGCCCTCCAGCATGACGAGCGCGAGTGGCGTGTACGTGCCGGCGATGAAGACGAAGATGTTGGAGTGGTCGATGCGGCGAAAGATTGCCAGCGTCGACGCACTCCAGTTCCCGCGGTGGTAGGCAGCGCTGGTTCCGAAGAGTTGCACCGCTGCCAGTGTGTAGACGCCGCAACCGACTCGTCCGAGCAGCGTGGGGGCGAAGGCTGTGAAGATGACCCCGACGATCAGCGCGACCGGCGCGAAGCCGAGGTGCAGCCAGCCACGCATCAGCGGCTTGTCGGCTGCTGTGGGGGCGTCGGGTGAGGTGAGCGTGCTGGCGGTGGTGTGTCTCATGCGGTGCCTATCGGGAGTAACTTACGCAACCGTAGGTTACCCGATCCGGGGGTGGTGATCACATCCCGAGCAGCGGATGTCAGCGGCCGAAGCGGCGCTCGCGTCGTGTGTAGTCACGCAGGGCGCGCATGAAGTCCACCTTCCGGAAGTCTGGCCACAGTGCCTCGCAGAAGTAGAACTCGCTGTGCGCCGACTGCCACATGAGGAATCCCGAGAGGCGTTGTTCACCGGAAGACCTGATGATGAGGTCCGGGTCAGGCTGCCCCTTGGTGTAGAGGTGCTCCGCAATCTCCTCCACCTCCACGGTGTTGGCCACCTCTTCGAGCGTGGCCCCGGCTGCGGCCCGGGCTGCCAAGAGTGAGCGGACGGCGTCGCGCATCTCGTGCCGACCGCCGTAGGACACCGCGACGTTCACATGCATTCCCGTGCAGCCCTCGGTGGACGCGGCACACTGCGTCAAATTGGCGGAGCATTCCGGTGGCAGGAGATCGAGCGCGCCCACGGCCTGGACCTGCCACCGCTTCGTGGCAGCCAATCGCGTCACGAGGTCCTCGATGACCCGCAACAGGGGAGCGAGTTCGTCGTCGGAGGCGCGGTCCAGGTTGTCGGTGCTCAGCACCCACAGCGTCACCACCTGGATGTTGGCCTCGTCACACCACTCGACGAACTCCAGCAGCTTGTCCGCTCCCGCGCGATAGCCGACGTCAAGCGGTTTGCCGGGTGCATTCAGCCGGGCCCACCTGCGGTTCCCATCGGCCAGCACCGCCACGTGCCGGGGAACTCTGCCCTCATCCAACTGGCCGCGCAACTGGGACACGTAGGTGGCATACAGCCACTTCGGTGGCCAGAAGCGGTCGACGAGTCGTCGGAAGGCGGGCATGGAAACAGCCTAGGACCTCAGAGCCTCGAAGGGGACTGTTGGGACGGCTCTGGTCTTCGTGGAACTATTGGGCCCATGGCTGGCAGGAAACCCCAAGCACGGGCGCGCGACATGGTGATATCCATGGCGGTGCTTCTCGTGCCTCTGGCACTGATCATCTGGTTGTTCACGAACGACCCGGAGGCGACGGTGGAGCCGGTGGACGTGGGGCCCGTCCTGGCAGGCGCTGAGAAGGAGTCCCCGTACCCAATACTGCGCACCAGCAACCTGCCCGGCGACTGGGTGCCGACGCGCGTGGCGTGGGCCGCGGATGGTGACACGTGGATCACGCAGAATCCGGCCGTGGGCAACTCGTGGCAGCTCGGATATTTGGCACCCAACGGCATCTATGTGGCCGTCCAGCAGCGGGACCGCGCCGTGGAGACGTTCATCTCGGATGCCACGCAGAGCGGCAAACGCCAGTCCGACGTCACGGAACTGGGGGGACGCACGTGGGAGCACTGGGTCTCCGCCGATGGGCGGACCAGGTCCCTGGTGTGGCGGGACGGCGAGATGGTTGCCGTCGTCACGGGTGACACTGACTTCGAGCAGCTCGACGCCTTTGCCGGAAGCCTGATCACGAACTGAGGCCTACTCAGGCTTGCGGGCCTTCGACACCTGGGCCCGGGCGTCGTCGAGGTACTTCTGGCACAGCGCCGCCAGTTCCTCCCCGCGCTGCCACAGCGCCATGGACTCCGCCAGGGGAACGCCGCCGGACTCCAGCTTGCGCACCACCTCCCCGAGTTCCTCGCGGGCCACTTCGTACGACGGTTGCTCAGGCATGGTTCTCCTGGTGGTGGATGGCGTTGACGGCCAGGTCCAGCTGGCCGTCGGCGAGGTGGGCGCGGATGAGCACACCGGGGGAGGTGTCGCGCACCGAGGACACGGTGGCATCACCGTCGAAGAGCACGGCGTAGCCCCTCTCCAGCGTCGCCTTCGGTGACATCGCGCGGACACCGGCGAGCGCAGTACTGAGAGCTGACTCCTCGTGCCGAAGGAGGGTGTCGACGCCGGTGCGCAGCCGGTGGCGCAGGAGTGCGAGCCGGTCGTGGTGTGCGGAGAAGGCGCTGGTGGGGTCCTTCAGGACCGGGCGCGACCTGAGGTCGTCCAGGCTGCGCTGCGCCACGTCCAGGCGCTGCGCGATGGCACCGTCCAGCCGGGACCTGGCCTGGCCCATGAGCACGGCCTCCTCCTGGAAGTCCGGCACCACCCTCTTGGCGGCGTCAGTGGGGGTGGAGGCGCGGACGTCGGCCACGAAGTCCACGAGCGGTACATCCTGCTCGTGCCCGATGGCGGAGATGACCGGAGTGTGACAGTTTGCGACGGCGCGCACCACACCCTCGTCGGAGAAGGAGAGGAGGTCCTCCAGGCTGCCACCGCCCCGCGCGACGATGATCACGTCCACGTCCGGGTCCTTGTCCAGCCGCTGGAGGGCCGTGATGACGGATTCCGCCGAGTTGGGGCCCTGCACGAGGCAGTGCGCCAGGGTGAACAGCGCCGGCCATCGACGCTGCACTCCCTGCACCACGTCCTGTTCCGCGTCGGAGCCCCTGCCCGTCACCAGACCGATGCGGCGCGGGATGAACGGCGCGCGCCGCTTGCGGTGGGCCTCGAACAATCCTTCGGCCTGCAGTTTCCTCTTCAACTGCTCCAGGCGCGCCAGCAGCTTCCCCTCGCCCGCCACCACCAGCTCCAGGCATTCGAAGCTCAGGGTGCTGTTGCGTTCCCAGACGCGGGGCCGCACGCGCGCCGTCACGCGTGAACCCTCGGGCAGGGGGCCGGCCGCATCGAGCACCATTGCCGAGACGGTCACCTTGGCTGACATGTCTGCGACGCGGTCCCGAAACGTCAGGAACTGCGTGGGTCCGCTGCGGCGCTTGATTTCGATCACCTGGGCGTCGACCCATATTTCACTGCAGCGCCCCACCCAGTCCTTGACCGCCATCACCACCCTGCCGAGAGGCTGCGGCTGTGCCTCGGAGCTCTGCAATGCCATGAGCCCACCCTAGTGCCGGACCCCGACATGGCCCTTCGTAGGATGGAGGCCATGTTGAGAGGCACTGGCGCAGCAAAGGCGGGGAAGACGGGAGCAACCAAGCCCAGGAAGAGGGGCTCCCAGGGCTGGGTGCCGAACCACCACGGTGCCTGGGCCATGCTCGTGGTCCCGTGGGTGCTGGGCTTCGTCCACGTGGTGCGCCACGGTGGGGACGCGTTGTCCTCCCTCCTGATGCTGGTGGTCTGGTTCCTCGGCTACTTCACCTTCTTCGCCACGTCGCAGTGGCTGAAGTCGCGGTTCAAGCCGCGCTTCTTCCCCGCGGTGCGGACCTATGCGGTGGCGACTGCGGTGCTCGGAGTTGCGCTGTTGTGGCTACGCCCGCAGTGGTGGTCCTGGGCGTTGGTGTTCGCGCCACTGGTGACGTTGTCCCTCTGGTTGGCATGGCGGCGACGTGACCGGAGCCTGCTCTCGGGGATGTCGACCGTGGCGGCAGCCAGCATGGTGCCCTTGGTGCTGGGCAGTGACGGACTGTGGCCGTGGACGGTCGCGCCGGAAGTGGTCGGCATTTCGCTGGTGTGCTTCGGCTATTTCTTCGGCACCGTGCTGTACGTGAAGACACTCATTCGGGAACGCGGGAGCAACGGCTGGGTCATCGCCTCGGTGCTGTGGCACGTGGCATGCGTCGCCCTGGCGTTCGCGCTGCCCGGAACCATGCCCAGGATTGCGGTGGCGTCGTTCTTCGCGATCATGGCCGTGCGGGCGTGGCTGGTGCCGTGGTGGGGACCCCTGAGCGGCCGCACCGTGACCGCCAAGACTGCTGGCCTGGGGGAGTTTGCCGCCACGGCGGCGCTCATGGCGGTGCTGCTCATTCTGTGACGTCTCCTAGACTGGGGGCATGTCCGAGATTTTGAACCATCCGACCAAGCGAGTCATCCTCGCCGCCCCCCGCGGATACTGCGCTGGTGTTGACCGCGCCGTGGTGACCGTGGAGCGCGCACTGGAGATGTATGGCGCGCCCGTCTACGTCCGCAAACAGATTGTCCACAACAAGCATGTGGTGGAGACTCTCGAGGCGCAGGGGGCCATCTTCGTGGACGAACTGGACACGGTTCCCGAGGGTGCTCGGGTGGTGTTCTCCGCGCACGGCGTGTCGCCCGCAGTCCACGCGGAGGCGGCGGTACGCGAGCTGAAGACCATCGACGCCACGTGCCCGCTGGTCACGAAGGTGCACCGCGAGGCGCAGCGCTTCGCAGCCAAGGACATTGACATCCTGCTCATCGGCCACGCCGGCCATGAGGAGGTCGAGGGCACCATGGGACAAGCCCCTGAGCGGACCACGCTCGTGCAGCGACCCGAGGACGTCGACGCCCTGGAACTCGACGGCGACCGCCCGATGGCGTGGGTGAGCCAGACCACCCTGAGCGTGGACGAGACCATGGACACGGTGAACCGGCTTCGGGAGAAGTACCCGTTGCTGATGGACCCGCCCTCCGACGACATCTGTTACGCCACGCAGAACCGTCAGCAGGCCGTCAAGCAGATCGCCCCGCGCTGCGACCTGGTGATCGTCGTGGGGTCGACCAACTCGTCCAACTCCGTGCGGCTCGTCGAAGTGGCACTCGAGGCCGGTGCAAAGGCGTCGTACCTCGTGGACTACAACACCGAGATCAAGCCGGAGTGGATGGAGGGCGTCAACACCGTTGGCGTCACCAGCGGGGCGTCCGTGCCGGAGGAACTCGTCCAGGGTGTTCTGGAGTACCTGCTGGAGCGGGGTTACCCGGTGGCGGAGGAGGAGCGGCTGACGGAGGAGAACCTCACGTTCTCCCTGCCGCCCGAACTGCGTCGGGACCTCAAGGCATCAGCCCACAAGTACTGAGGGCGTCTCAGCATCCCCCGCCCGCGAACATGTCGGGGGATGCTTCACGGATGGTGATCGTGCCCACCGTCGCCTTGTCGTCAATGCGTTCCGTCATGTCGGTTTCGCCCTCCCAGCCGCCCACGAACACCATTTCATTCGCGCCCTCGCGAACAACGGTGACGGAGAATGGTCCACCGTTGCCCTCCTTGATCTCATCGGTCATGGACTGACCGTAGATCTCCCTCAGAGTTGCGAAGTCCATCCCCAATTCGGCCCCCGCTTCCGTGCGCAGCGGAGAGGGTTCGAGGATCACGACCGCGTCGATATCACCGTCGGGGGATGCTTCAATGTGGATTCCCAGTTCTTCGGCAATCCCCACTGGATCGTGGCCACACTCGTTGCCTTCCTTGATCAGGCCGAGCTGGATCAGCTCTTCTGCCGAGGTGTCCAGGGTCATGGGACCCACTCCCTGGAAAGTAATCGGCGTCTCAGCGCTCAACGTGCTGACAGGAGCATCAGTCGTGCTTTCAGGAGCAGCCGTTGAAACTACTGGTGTGGTGGCCTCGCCCTCCACAGGCGCCACCGACGGGCTGGAGCAACTTGTCAGGGATAACAGCAAGGGCAGCACCACCGCGGCAAGACCTGCCAGCAATCGAGGCGGCGAGGATCTGCGGTGCCCGCTCTGCCGGTCGGAGCGTGCTCCAAAGCGTGTCAGATCTTCGGTCATGATCCCCTCCATGGCTCTGTGGTCGTATCCAGCCAGTAGATCATGACCCCTGCGGGAAAAGGCGCTTCGCGTTACATCAGACGGAGGAGAACCTGACGTTCTCCCTGCCGCCCGAACTGCGCAGGAACTTGAAGGCTTCGGCCGACAAGTACTGAGCGGGCTCAACAGCCCCCATACATGTCTTGGGAGGCTTCCCTGACACTGATCGTGGTCACCCTCTCGTGGTCGCTCACGCGTTCAGGGTTGGCGTTCTCGTCATCCCAGCCGCGCACGAACACCATTTCCAGCGCGCCATCCCGGAGCACGGTCACAGGGAATGGTCCACCATTGCCGTCCTTGATCTCATCCGTCATGGCCTGACCGTAAAGCTTTCGAAGGTCCCCGAACGTGGTCCCCAGTCCAGCACCTGCTTCCGTGCGAAGAGGGGAGTCGTCAACGATCGTTACGGTGACGACTTCGTCATTCATGCCCGGGTCCACGTGGATTCCCAGCTTCTCGGCCAGCCCGACGGCGGTGGGGCCGCACTCGTGATCCTTGAAGAGGCCCAACCGGATCAATTCCTTCGACGAACTGCCCAGGGCAATCGGGCCCGCTCCCCGAAAAGTCAGAAGTGTTGAAGCGTCCAAAGCGAGGTTGCTTTCCAGTTGCACGGTGAAGCTGGGGTTCACGAGCGAGTCGTACATGCCTCGCACCTGCGTGACCAGTTGGCCCGACAGCGATCCGACCAGCGCCAGCACCACCCGTGCAGGTCCGAAGGCGGACTCGCCCGATGAGGCTTCCACCAGGCTCATCCCGCAGTCGATGATGGAGGGAAGGGTCTTGCTCGCATCTGCCGCGCTTGCGCTCTGGAGCAGGTCGTTGGAAGAGAACACGCATTGCGCCAGGGTGACGTAGTCCTCGTAGTCGCCGAACAAGGTGACACCGCTCACCGTGAGCGCCATGTCCACACCGGAAACCAGCACCGGCACCAGGCCCAGCCCAGCATCAAGACTCCCACGCACTTCCACCCCGTCCGCCTCGTTGCGGTCGACGGTGAGTGTGGTCACGAAGCCGGGGGCAACGAAGCCCGAGTAGGTGTCGAGGGAACCGTAGATGCTGTTGTAGAGCAGTTCGGTAATGATGGCGTTGGTCGAAGGCGTGGAACTCGACTGCCGGAGCACTCCGTCGGTCTTCTTCACCAGCCAGACGTAGGGGGAGTTGCTCTGGATCGAGAGTTCAACCGTGTCCTCGGATTGGCCAAGACAGGCATGGATCGCTGTTGAGGCGGTGGTCAACTTCACGCGCGAACCGCCCGGCTCAACCTCGGTGACGCATGGCTGCGGTTCCGGATAGCTCTGACCGAGGAACTCAGAGGTGAAGCCAACGAAGCTGTCGACGAGCTTCCGTGCATCCGCGAACCAACCCCACGACAGATGGTCCATGTGGGCCACCACCGTGCCGTCCTCGAAGACGGTCGTGGGAACCGGAGCCCACTGCCCCCCTCCAGGATCGGTGATGAAGGCCACCGTGGTGGGGTCGACGTCACTGGGTGGCGTCCACTCCACCCGGATGGGGCTCTGGGGCTGCATGCCGTCACCCAGCACCAGATCAAAGACAGGTGAGCCGGTCATGTCGAGTTCGGCGATCGAGTCAGGAGTATCCACGATCCGGAGATCGACGGCTGTGCCCAGCGGAGCGACATCCGCCGCTGCCTGGATTTTCACAGTGCCCATTGCGAGGACGAACCCCCTGTCAGAAACAGTCGTTGACGCTGCTCCCGACATGCTGTCAACCTGTGGCCCAGGAGGCTCCGGAGGGCTGGAGCAACTGGTCAGCGACAGGAGCACTGCGAGCACCAGAGCGAGGGTGCGGACCAGTGATCGTCGTGGTGAGGGTCTCCGACGGTTGACGTCCCGGGACATGATTCTCCTCCATCGCGCGGTGGCAGCCTCCGGACAGTAGAGCAGGTCCGCTGGGGCCACAGCGGCTCGGGCTCAGATCAGAAAGCGGAAGAACGGGCTGTTGGAGGCGATCTCCTCCACCCAGAAACCGCATTCCGCAATGCGCTGAAGCAGGAACCTGTAATCCGTGGGATGTCCGAGCTCAATGCCCACTACTGCCGGTCCGGTGTCCCGGCTGCTGCGCTTGACGTACTCGAAGTAGGTGATGTCGTCCTCGGGGCCCAGCACGTCATTGA
>JAUNVL010000066.1 GCA_030537675.1 Propionibacteriaceae bacterium
GCAGGCAGTGGATCGCCGTGGCTGTCGGGGATGACAACGAGGCCGCGGAGCGGTTGTACGTTCGCCTCGGATATCGGGCGACCGGAGTCTTCGACGTGTCGAAGTATTCGTGGATCGATGGTGGCGGCGCTGTGCACCACGAGGTGGAGCGCAACCAACTGCTGGTGAAGGCACTGACGGGACTCACCCCCGCCGTGAGGTGAGCGGCGGGATGCGGCGACGGTGTGCTGTGCGGGAGAGAAGGGGCGCAGCGCAGAAATTCCCGCGGTGCCTGTGTGGTGGTCGAACACCCTGTGCGACACCCAGAGCGTTCTTCGTGGCTGAAGCCGAACGGGGATAGCCTCGGGGGAGAGTCGACGGGTGTGCGAGAGGGTGGACATTGATGGATCTTCGGTGGTCGAGAAGGCCTGATGAGTCGGATGAGCCCCGCGTGGAGAAGGACGGCGACCTGTGGCGCATCCGGTCCATGGAGGTCGCGCGCCAGGTGCTGCGCGCCCGCCACGCCACCACGCAGGCCGGGTTCACCGCCGAGGCGATCCCGCAGGGTTTCCTCAAGAACCACCCCATCCTGTTCTCCGATGGCCCACTGCACGATGAGCAACGATCCAAGGTGGCACGGTTCTTCGCGCCCAAGGTGGTGGCCACCCGCTACCAGGAACTGATGGACGCCGCCGCGGACGCTGTGATGGCCGATGCGCAGAGCCAGAGCAGCTTCGACCTCGACGAGTTGAGCCTCTACTTCACCGTCGAGGTCACGGCGGAAGTGGTGGGGCTGACCAACTCGAAGGTCAGGCCAATGTCCCGACGCCTGGTGAAGTTCTTCAACCAGCCGGCCTTCGACATCACGCGCAAGGACCTGGGCCGCACCAACAAGCAGTGGATGCAGGCGGCCCTCAACGGTCTCTGGCCCGTCGTCCGGTTCTGGCTCGCCGACGTCCGCCCCGCCATCAGGGCGCGCAGGAAACAGCCGCAGGAGGACGTGATCAGCCACCTCATCGCCGAGGGCTATGGGAACATGGACATCCTCGTGGAGGCGACCACCTACGGCACGGCCGGCATGGTCACCACGCGTGAGTACATCTGCATGGCTGCCTGGCACCTGCTCAAGCACGACGCGTTGCGTGCCCGCTACCTGGCCGCCGAGGAGAAGGAGCGTCACTCCATCCTCCATGAGATCATCCGGCTGGAGCCCGTCGTCGGACACATCTACCGGCGCGCCCAGGACGACATCGAGATCACCGACGGCGACGAGTCCTGGACCATCAAAAAGGGCGACCTCATCGACCTGTACATCCGGCACACCAACGCTGACCCCGAGGCCGTTGGCGCTGAACCACTCAACCTCTGCCCGGGACGAGAGCTGCCCCGCGGCGTCAACGAAACCGTCATGAGCTTCGGCGACGGCGCGCACAAGTGCCCCGGTCAGCACCTGGCCATCTCCGAGTCTGACGCCCTGCTGCGTCGACTCCTGGCCCGCAACGTGGAGATCATCAGCGAACCGACGATGGGCTGGGACGAACTCATCTCCGGCTACATGCTTCGCGGTTTCTCGCTGCGGATCGGGGCCGGGCAATGGAGCCCGGTGGAGCAGGAAGCGGTTTCCTGAGGCTGGCAGACCACTGATCGATCAATCCCCGTGAGCAGCTTCCCGCTAGGGTGTTGCAGTGGCTCGACTCTTTGGTACTGACGGCGTTCGTGGCGTCGCAAACGTGGACCTGACGGCGGAACTGGCGCTCGACCTCGCGGTCGCGGCAGCCCACGTCCTCGGCGAGGCCGGTGCTTTCGGCCGACGCCAGCCGACGGCGCTCGTGGCGCGCGACCCCCGAGCATCGGGGGAGTTCCTCGAGGCTGCGGTGTGCGCAGGGCTCGCCAGCGCCGGGGTGGACGTCATGCGCGTCGGCGTCGTCCCCACACCCGCGGCGGCATTCCTGGTGAACGAGTACCGAACCGATCTGGGCGTGATGATCTCCGCCTCGCACAACGACATGCCGGACAACGGCATCAAGTTCTTCTCCCGCGGCGGGGTCAAGCTCAGCGATGACCTCGAGGACGCCATCGAGCAGCACCTCGGCGAGAGCTGGCAGCGCCCCATCGGGGACAAGGTGGGGCGCATCATCTCCGAGCCCCGCGCCGTCGACTCCTACGTGGCGCACCTGGTGAAGTCGCTGCGCAAGAAGAAGCCGCTGAGTGGGCTCACCGTGGTGCTCGACTGCGCCAACGGCGCCAGCTACCAGACGGCCATGCGGGCGTTCGAGGAGGCCGGGGCCGCTGTGACCACCATCTTCGCGAAGCCTGACGGTACGAACATCAACGCGGGCTGCGGCTCAACGCACCCGGAGACGTTGCAGCGCGCCGTTGTGTCCTCCCACGCCGATCTGGGGCTGGCCTTCGACGGTGACGCGGACCGCTGCCTCGCCGTCGACCACGAGGGCGAGATCGTGGACGGGGATCAGGTGCTGGCCATCCTGGCGCTGTCGCTGCAGGAGGACCACCGGCTGGCCTCCAACACCGTCGTGGCCACCGTCATGAGCAACCTCGGATTTGTGCTGGCCATGAAGGCCCATGACATCCGCGTCGACCAGACCAAGGTGGGCGACCGCTACGTGCTGGAATCCATGAACGCCAACGGCTTCAGCCTCGGTGGTGAGCAGTCGGGCCACGTCATCAT
This sequence comes from Propionibacteriaceae bacterium, assembly GCA_030537675.1. Taxonomy (GTDB): domain Bacteria; phylum Actinomycetota; class Actinomycetes; order Propionibacteriales; family Propionibacteriaceae; genus Arachnia. The sequence continues at coordinate 2,669 of JAUNVL010000066.1, forward strand.
GAGCGAGTTCGCCACCACCGGCGACGGCGTCCTGACGGGACTGCACCTGGCCAAGCGCGTGGTCAAGACCGGCAAAACGCTGAAGGAACTGGCCTCCGTCATGACCCGGCTGCCGCAGGTGGTCATCAACGTGCGCGACGTGGACAAGTTGCGCGCCGGCATCGACCCGGAGATCAACAGCGCCGTCTCCGACGCCAACCACGAGCTGGGGGAGAACGGTCGCGTCGTGCTGCGGCCGTCGGGTACCGAGCCGGTGGTGCGAGTCATGGTGGAGGCGCCGACGATGGAGCTGGCCGAGGAGATCGCCGAGCGGTTGGCGGAGAAGGTGCGCTCCCGCCTCGGTCGCTGAGCCCTGTCGACGTCCCGCTGGGGCGAAACGCCTGACGGCATGAAAAAACCTCCATCCCCGAACCGCTGTGGGCGGATTCGGGAATGGAGGTGAATTCAACGATCAGCTGGAGAGACGAACTGCTCCGGCGAAGGGCATCGAATCGAGCTTGGTGGTGTTGACCCCGGAGCGGGGGTTGGCAGCATGCACGATCTTGCCGTCGCCGATGTAGATGCCGACGTGGCTGATGGGGCTGTAGTAGAACACCAGGTCGCCGGGCTTCAGGTTGCTCTTGGACACCTTCGTGCCGGAGGAGAACTGGCTCCCGGACTGGCGGGGGAGCTTGATGCCGGCCTTGGCGTATGCGAAGGAGGTGAGCCCGGAGCAGTCAAAGGTGTTGGGCCCAGCGGTGGCGTGTACGTAGCGGCTGCCCACCTTGCTCAGTGCTGCTGCCACGGCCGTCTTGGCCGCTGATGAAGAGGCACCCGCGGCGCCGGCTCCACCTTCGACTGGGACTCCGGCAAGAGCGGGCGCCTTGGCCGGGATGCTCGTCACTGACGTGCTGGGGGAGCTGCTGAACTGGACGATGTTGTTGATGACCTCTTTGGTCACCTTCTTGTACGTGTAGCGGCCACCGGAGGCCTTGGCCTCGATCATGGTGGTGGAGGCGTAGGAGCGGCAGCCGTTGCGGCCGGTCACTGCGGTGTCGCACTCGGTGCGCCACTGGCGGCCATCGCTGGCCTTCCAGGAGCCGTTCTTGGCCAGCGGGTTGCCGGCCCATGAGGCGCGGGAGGAGGGCAGGTACGTGAGCGTGTTGAAGACCCAGCCATTGCTGGTGGAGTAGTTGTTGCCCGACTTCACAACCTTGGTGCCCCAGATGGAGGTCTTGCAGCGCACCACGGAGGAGGAGTACTTGTCGCAGGCGGTCTTCCAGTAGCGGCCGTTGACCAGATGGTCACCGGGCTGGGCGTAGACCTTGTTGTCCGCCGCGCTGGAATTGGCCTGGGCCGAGAGGGGGACGAGTCCGAGAGTCATGCCGAGGAGGGCGGCCAGCAGGAGAGGCAACGAGCGCTTCATTCGGGTGCAAACCTTTGCTTGGAGGGGGTCGGGCTAGAGGACAGTAACAATATTTCCTGAGGAAAAGCAAGGAAGCTCTCAGGTCGGTGTTTACTGTTGCGCACGACAGCCCTTGTGGTGACGCGCGTCAGCTCTCGATCACTGAGAATGCTCAGTATCTCGGCAGGTGTGAGGCCGGTCGCGGCAGGGGCGGATGCAGATGGTCGTCGGCCAGCGTGTCCGGACCGCGGAATCTGCTCAGATCTTGCGAATGGCGATGGTCGAGACGCTGTGGTCAGGACCCTTTCGCAGGATGGCGGTGGCCCGGTCACGGGTGGGGGCGATGTTGGAGCGAAGGTTGGGGCCGTTGATGTCGTCCCACACCTCGGAGGCGAAGTCCCATGCCTCCTGATCACCCAGGGTGGTGAACTGCTTGAAGTAGCTGCGCTCGTCCTGGAAGGCGGTGTCGCGCAGGGCCATGAAGCGCTCCAGGAACCAGCGCTTGATGTTCGACTCGTCGGCGTCGACGAAGACGGAGAAGTCGAAGAAGTCGCTGACCGCCGGGCCTGCCGTGCCGTCAGCCTCGATGCGTGCAGGCTGCAGGACGTTCAGGCCTTCGACGATGAGGATGTCCGGTGACTCCACCAGGATGGACTGTTGCGGATCGATGTCGTAGATCAGGTGGCTGTAGACCGGCACCTCCACGCGTGGCACCCCGGACTTCACGTCCACGACGAACTCCAGCAATGCCTTGCGGTTGTAGGACTCCGGGAAACCCTTGCGTTTCAGGAGCCCACGACTCTCGAGCTCCGCGTTCGGCAGCAGGAAACCGTCCGTGGTCACCAGGTCGACCCGGGGCGTGCCGGGGGCCCGGCGCAGGAGTTCCTGCAACAGACGCGACGTGGTCGACTTCCCGACGGCGACGGAGCCGGCCACACCGATGACGAACGGCGTGGGGCGCACGCGCAGACGGAGGAACTCGTTGCTGTCGTCACGCAGCCGGCCGGCGTTGGCCATGTAGAGGTGCAGCAACTGCGTCAGTGGGCGGTAGATCTCTGCGACGTCGGCCTGGGACGTCGGGTCGCCCAGACCGCGGAGGCGTTCCAGCGTGACTTCGTCGACGTCGATCTGCGTTGCATCGGCCAGTGATGACCACGCGCCGCGCCGCACCACCACGAAGGGTCGGGCCACAGTTGTCTCTTCTCGATCGGAGTCGGGGCCAAGCATGCCAACAACGCGAGCGCTGCGACAAGCTTTGTGGCAGGACTGCTCCGGGCTCGCAGGCGTCTGGATGATCGAGGGGGAGGGTTCTCACGGCTCCATGGCGCCTCACCACTCGTGCGCTAGCGTTTCACCATGTCGAGAACCTCCATCCTCTGGTTGCGCCGGGACCTGCGTCTCCACGATCTCCCTGCACTCGCAGCGGCTGCCGACGATGGCGCAGTCCTGCCTGTCTTCGTCCTCGACGAGAGGTTGCTCGCCGAGTCCAGCGTGCGGACCACGTGCCTGCTGCGCGCCCTCCGCTCCGTTCAGGAGTCCTACGACGGGCGCATCGTCATACGCAAGGGGAAGGCGGAGGACGTGCTGCCCGGCCTGGCGAAGGAGGTGGGCGCCGCCCGCATCCACATCTCGGCCGAATCACAGCCCTGGGGACGCATCCGGGACCAGCGGGTCCGCAATGCACTGGGCGACGACGTGGAACTCGTCGCCACCGGAAGCCCGTACGCAGTCAACCCGGGTACCATCCTGAACCAGTCAGGCACACCGTTCCAAGTCTTCACGCCCTTCTCCAAGGCCTGGAACGCACACGGCTGGCCCGCACCGGCTGGGGTGCCGAAGGGGCTGGGCTTCGTCTCCGGCGTCGAGAGCCTGGAGATCCCCGCCGCACCCGAGGTGGACGTGGAGCTCCCCGAGGTGGGAGAGGACGCAGCCATGCGGCGCTGGGCAGACTTCCTCGACGTCATCGACGCCTACGACAAGGACCGCGACAAGCCGGGTATCGACGGCACCTCCATGCTGTCCATGCACTTGAAGTACGGGACCGTGCATCCCCGCACCCTGCTGGCCGACCTGGACCAGCGACACCCCGGCCACAAGCGATTCGCCACGGAGCTTGCCTGGCGGGAGTTCTACGCCGACGTGCTGTGGCACAACCCGGAATCCGAATGGCACGACCTGAAACCTGGCCTGCAGAACATCAGGTACGAGGACCCGGACACCGACGAGGACGTCGCGGCCCAGTTCGCCGCCTGGCGGGATGGCAGGACCGGTTTCCCGTTCGTCGACGCCGGGATGCGGCAACTCGCCAGCATCGGCTGGATGCACAACAGGGTCCGCATGGTGGTGGCGAGCTTCCTCACCAAGGACCTGCACATCTGGTGGCCCCACGGTGCCCGGCACTTCATGGAACTCCTGCGCGACGGTGACCCCGCATCCAACTCCCACGGCTGGCAGTGGACCGCCGGTACAGGCACCGACGCCTCGCCCTACTTCCGCGTGTTCAACCCCGTCACCCAGGGGCTGCGGTTTGACCCGGACGGCGCCTACATACGGCAGTGGATCCCCGAATTGCGTCACCTCGACGGGAAGCGCGTACATGAGCCGTGGGACCAGCCGGACGGGCTCGATCACGGCTATCCCGAGCGCATCGTCGATCACGCCACGGAGAGGGATGTGGCGCTGGAGAGATACGGGCAAACGAAAGACTGACCGGCATGGATGTCAAGAAGTGATCATTGTTGCTGTACGGTTTCCGACGTGTGCGGAATTGTGGGTTACCTCGGAGAACGTGACGGATGCGACGTGGTCCTCGCCGGCCTGAGGAGGCTGGAGTACCGGGGCTACGACTCGGCGGGCATTGCCGTGGTCGCCGACGGCGCCGTCGAGCACCGCAAGAAGGCCGGCAAGATCGCGAACCTCGCCGCCGATCTGGAGGCCCATCCACTGCCTGTCTCGGGCACCGCCATCGGTCACACGCGGTGGGCCACCCACGGCGCCCCCACCGACGCCAACTCCCACCCCCACGTCGCTGGCCGCGCCGCCGTGGTGCACAACGGCATCATCGAGAACTTCAGCGTGCTGCGCGCCGGGCTTGAACGGGGTGGCGTCGTCTTCAACTCCGACACCGATTCCGAGGTGGCCGCCCACCTGTTGGACAAGGAACTGACCGCGGGCTCCGGGCTGGTCCAGGCGATGCGCGACGTGGTCGCCCAACTGGAGGGCGCTTTCACACTGGTGGCGATTGACGCGCAGGATCCCGGCCGCATCGTCGCCGCCCGTCGCAACTCCCCGCTCGTGGTGGGCGTGGGCCACGGCGAGTACTTCGTGGCCTCCGACGTCGCCGCGTTCATCGAGCACACCCGCGACGCCATCGAACTGGGGCAGGACCAGGTGGTGGAACTGACCTCCGAGGGCGTGCATGTCACCAGCTTCGACGGCGGCCCCGCCGAAACCCGCGAGTTCCGCATCGACTGGGACCTCGAAGCAGCGCAGAAGCAGGGCTACGACTGGTTCATGCGCAAGGAGATCTTCGAACAGCCCACTGCCGTGGCCGACACGCTCCTGGGACGTCTGAACGAGCGCGGCGAACTGATGCTCGACGAACTGCGCATCAGCCCCGAGGTGTTGCGCCGGGTCAACAAGATTGTCATCGTTGCCTGCGGCACCGCGTTCTACGCGGGGCTGGTGGCCAAGTACGCCATCGAGCACTGGACGCGCATCCCGTGCGAGGTGGAGGTGGCATCCGAGTTCCGCTACCGCGATCCCATCATCGACCCCATGACGCTGGTGGTGACCATCTCCCAGTCCGGCGAAACCGCCGACACCCTCATGGCCATCCGCCACGCCCGCGAACAGCAGGCCAAGGTCATCGCCATCTGCAACACCAACGGCGCCACCATCCCGCGGGAGTCCGACGCCGTGCTCTACACCCACGCGGGCCCGGAGATCGGCGTCGCCTCCACCAAGGGCTTCACCACGCAGCTGGTGGCCTGCTACCTGCTGGGCCTCTACCTGGCGCAGGTGCGGGGGATGAAGTACGGGGACGAGATCGCCGCGATCCTGGCGGAGCTCGAGACCATGCCCGCCCTCATGCAGCAGGTGCTGGACAACCAGGCGCCGGTGCTGGAACTGGCCGCGGAACTGAAGAATGCACCCTCGGTGCTGTTCCTGGGCCGTCACGTGGGGTACCCCGTCGCGCTGGAGGGGGCGCTGAAGCTGAAGGAGCTTGCCTACATCCACGCGGAGGGCTTCGCCGCCGGGGAACTCAAGCACGGACCCATCGCTTTGGTGTCCGAGGGGCTGCCGATGTTCGTGGTGGTGCCGCCACGCGGTCGCGACCAGTTGCGGGACAAGGTGATCTCCAACATCGCCGAGGTCCGCGCGCGCGGCGCACGGACCATCGTGCTGGCGGAGGCCAGCGACGACGAGGCGCGTGCCAACGCCGACACGTTCATCGAGCTGCCGGAGGTCTCCACCCTGCTGCAGCCCCTGGTCGCGACGGTGCCGCTCCAGCTGTTCGCCTGCGAGCTGGCAACGCTGCTGGGCCACGACGTGGACCAGCCCCGCAACCTCGCGAAGTCGGTCACGGTCGAGTGAACCGCCCGCAGTGAGGGCTACGAGCAGCGCGCGTACATTTCCTCAACCTGGAATTCGGTGTCGAGTTCTATGAGCTCGAAGCTCTGCCAGTCGTCCGTGGTTTCCAATTTGATGCGTGGCGTCGCTGGCTGGTCGCCGTCGTCCACGTAGTTGAACAGCCCCACGAGACTTTCGTCATCGCTTTCCTCGATCGATTCGAGCGTGAAGAGGAACGCGAAAGAGCTCATCGTGGTGGCATCAATGGTGAGGATGGCACCCTCGGCGTCCAACTCATCGGTGCACACCCTGGGTGTCTCCCCCTTGGTGAAGGTGACCCACTTGCCTTGGAGCGTGGGCGGGAGTTCGTCGGCTGCCGCTGGCTCGTCGCTGCTGGAAACTTCCGAGGACGGGCTCGCCTCAGTATCAGCACTCTCCGAAGCGGTAGTCGTTTGTGGTGCATCGCTCGGATCGGCGGGTTCCGTCACCGCTGGTGGGCTCGACTCCTGCACCGGGTCCTGCGGTGATGCGCCGCAAGCAGCCAGGAGGCACAGCGCGCCCACTGGGGCGAGACGAACAAGTGTTTTCGTGGTCATGGTCATCGGGGGTTCCCTTCGCAGGTGATGAAGTGCGCGTCCCCTGTGTGGGTGACGCGTTTCCGGGCCATGGGAACCCAGTCGATCACAGTGTGGGTTCACTGCTACATATCGAGGTGTTGGACGTGGGGGAGTGGTAGGAACAGACATGGACGAATATCGTGCAGATGAGACTGAGCTACCACGCTCGGTTGTGCCGTACCTCGTTGTTTCCGGTGGTGCCGAAGCCTTGAGCTTCTATGCCAGCGCGATGGGCGCCGTGGAGAACAACCGCATGACCAACGACGACGGGACTCTGGGACACGCGGAGTTCATGATCGGCGCCGCGAGGTTCTACCTCGCCGACGAGTGGCCGGTGATGGGGGTGAGGAGCCCCATGAGCCTCGGTGGCAACTCCGTGTCGCTGTCCATCGAGGTCGACGACGCACCCGCGTGGGTGCAGAGGGCCTCCGCCGCCGGTGCGCGTGTGGAGCGCCCGGTGACCCCCGGGCCGGAGGACGGCTTCGAGTCAGGCTGGATCGTCGATCCCTTCGGTCACCGCTGGCACCTCACCAGCCGACTGCCAACGTAGGCTGGCCCCATGATCGTGGGCATCGGGACAGACCTGTGCGTCGTGGAACGGTTCGAGGCGATGCTGCAGCGGCGCCCCGGATTGCTGGAGCGCCTCCTGACACCGTCGGAGCAGTTGCTGTCCCTGCCCTCGCAGGCAGCGCGGTTCGCCGCCAAGGAGGCACTCGCCAAGGCGCTGGGCTCCCCGGGCGGCATGCGGTGGCTCGACTGCCAAGTGGTGAAGTCCGACATCGGCGTGCCGTCGTTCGACGCCACCGGCACCGTCGCCGCGCGCATTGCGGAGCTCGGCATCACCGCGATCCACCTGTCCATCTCCCACGACGGTGGGTACGCAACAGCAATGGTGGTGTGTGAATCATGAGACCAGTCGCAACGTCTTCCCAGATGCGGACGGCCGAGGAGAAAGTGTTCGCCGAGCAACAGGGCGTCGACCTCATGGGTCGCGCCGCTGAGGCCGTCGTCTCCGTGGCACGGGTGATGGCCCCCAGCGGACCGGTGGTGGTGGCGGTGGGTCCCGGCAACAACGGTGGGGACGGACTGTTTGCTGCAGCCACGCTCGCGGCCGAGCGTGAGGTGCTGCTCTGGTTGGCGATGGGGACCGCACACGAAGCGGGCCTGGCGGCGGCTAGTGAGGCCGGCTGCCGCGAAGTGGATGGGGTGGAGGCCACCGAGTCGCTGGTGGATGCCTCGCTGGTGCTCGACGCCGTGCTGGGAATCGGCGGGCGACCCGGCCTGCCGGATGACCTCGTCACCTTCGCCGCCGCCGCAGACTCCCTCGGCGTCCCGGTGCTGGCGGTCGACCTGCCCAGCGGGCTGGACACCGACAGTGGTGCAATGCACCCCAGCTTCCGAGCCGACTGCACCGTGACTTTCGGCGCACCCAAGCCCTGCCACGTCATCGGGGACGCATCCGAGCGCTGCGGCGACGTGGTGGTGGCCGACATCGGCGTCCCCGTCGCGGACACCGGACTGTGGGTGGCGCAGCAGTCGGACGTGGCGCTCTGGTGGCCCGTCCCCGGCCCGGACAGCCACAAGTACACCCGGGGCGTGGTGGGGTTGGATGCCGGATCAGCCAGCTACCCCGGCGCGGCGCTCCTCAGCTGCGCCGGCGCATTGCATGCCGGCCCCGGCATGGTGCGCTACCTCGGCGGAGCACCCCAGACGCTGGTCCTCGCACGGTTCCCCAGCATCGTGATGGCTGATGGCAGGGTCCAGGCCATGGTGCTCGGCTCCGGCTGGGGCGATCTGGACGACGCCGCGAGCCGGCTGGCAGGCGCCGTCGAGCGAGGGGTACCGCTCGTGCTGGACGCCGACGCGTTGCGGCTCCTGCCCAGCGACCTGCCGGAGAACAGCCTGTTGACGCCGCACGCCGGAGAGCTGGCAAGGATGCTCGGCATTGAACGCGACGCCGTGGACACAGATCCGATGGGCAGCGCGCGCGAGGCGGCCTCCCGCTTCGGGGCGACGGTGCTGCTGAAGGGTGGCACGCAGTACATAGCCACGCCGTCCGGCAACGTCACGCTCGCCGTCCGCGGTCCGGCCTGGACAGGGCAGGCAGGCTCCGGCGACACCCTTGCGGGCATGTGCGGCACGCTGCTCGCAGCCGGACTGCAGGCTGATCGCGCCGCAGTTCTGGCGGCCAGTCTGCAAGCCATGACTGCAAGCCACCACCCCGGACCACACCCGCCTGACGTGCTCGCCTCGTTCTTCCCCGAGGTGATCGCCGGGCTGCTGGACGCCGCGCTGGGGCCTATCGCGACGGAATGACGTTGCGAGGGACCACGTCGGCCTCGGCAAGGAAGTGCTCCTCCGGACCCTGGTTGGGGATCAGGGCCCGCCCACGAAGAGAGCACTGCTTTTCCTTTGTTGGGATGATTTCGTTTCCGTCGTCCTTGCGCCACCGCATCAGGGTGGGTGCAGGAGGAACACGCTACGGGAGAGCTGCGATTGTCGGGGTCTCATCAGCGCTTCTTTCGATTCCGGAGCGGCTTCTTTCGTCACGGGACACCGCGATGATGCGAAGAGACCGGTCGTCTGTCGCTTAGACTCCGTGGTGTGCGAGTGGCTGTCATCGCGGAATCCTTCCTTCCGCAGGTCAACGGAGTTACCAACTCCGTCCTGCGGATCTTGGAGCACCTTCGTACCAACGGGCACGAGGCCATGGTCATCGCGCCGCAGGACAGCAACCGCACCCCGAGCCATTACCTGGGGTTCCCCGTCGAGACGGTGCCCTCCATCGGACTGCCCGGCTACGGCACGGTCCGGCTGGTCACCACGCCGTCGCACACAGTGGAGCGCATGCTGACCGCCTTCGCGCCCGATGTCATTCATCTGGCAGCCCCCTTCATGATTGGTTTCAAGGCCGCGTCGGTGGCCGCCAAACAGGGCATACCCATGGTGGCGATCTACCAGACCGAAGTTCCCTCCTACGCCGCCCGCTATGGATTCCCGCACCTGGAGCCGCTGCTGTGGCACCAGGTCCGAAAGACCCACTTGCTGGCCACGCTGAACCTGGCCCCCTCCACCTTCGCCCGCAGACAGCTGCGCGCACAGGGCATTCCTCGGGTGCGTGTGTGGGGCAGGGGCGTGAACGCCGAACTCTTCAACCCCTCCAAGCGCTCCGACACCCTCCACGCTCTGCTGGCACCCAACGGGGAGCGGCTCATCGGATACATGGGACGCCTGGCGAACGAGAAACAAGTGGCAGACCTCTCCGTCCTCAGCGATGTGCCGAACAGCCGTCTGGTCATCATCGGTGATGGCCCCAATCGCTCAGTGCTGGAACAGGCGTTGCCGGATGCGTATTTCCTCGGGCACCTCGGGGGCGAGGAACAGGCGGTGGCCCTGGCCAGCCTGGACGTCTTCGTCCATCCGGGCGAACTGGAGACGTTCTGCCAGTCGATCCAGGAGGCCAAGTCCTCAGGGCTGCCGGTGCTGGCCCCTCGACGAGGCGGGCCGATTGATCTCATCGAGCACGGCGTCACCGGCCTCCTCTACGAGCCGGGTGACCTGGTGGCGATGCGCGCCCACGTGGTTCGGCTGCTGGCCGACCCGTCCGAGCGTGCCGACCTGGGGGCAGCGGCGCGCACCTCGATTGCCGAGCGAACCTGGGACAACATCTGCGACGAGTTGATGGAGCACTACGCCGAGGCCATCAAGTTGTCGAAGCGGCCCAGCGTTCCCGTCGCCTGAGACGGGAGCCCTCGCTCAGCCGTCGGCCGGGGCGTGTGAGTGGTAAGTGTCCTGCTCCTCGGTGAACTCCTTGACGGGGGCGAGTACGTCGATCTCCTGGGCATTGTCGAACGTCAGCGTGCAGGAGATCTCCTCGCCGCCTGCGGGCAGGTCGCGATTGAGGCCCATCAGCATCACGTGGGGACCGCCGGGAGCCATGTGCAGGTGTCCCTCCTTGGGAATGACGATGCCGTCCTCGGCCTTCTGCATCACCATGCCGCCGTCCTGCTCGATCATCTCGTGCACTTCATACATCGATGCGACGTCGCCGCAGTCAGCTGCGGTGATCCTGATATCGGCAGAGGTGGGGTTGGTCAGGTTCACGAACAGCGCCGTCATGTCGGGACGCTCGGTCCCTTCGGTGGCACGGACCCAGGGGTCGGCGACGAGCACTCCCGGGGTGATCTCTCCTGAGGGGGACGTGCAGGCGCCGAGGAGCAGTGTCGCGGCCACGGCGGGGACCAACCATGTCTTCATGCAGCGATACTACAAGGTGTAGGTGGAAGCTCTTCGTGTCTCTTCGTAGACTGGGACCATGTCTGAGCCCGCGCCCATGAAACGCCGTGCCCTCTTCGGGTACGCCGGCGTCGCTGGGGCAGGTGCCGCCGCGGGGCTGGTGGCCGGCCGTGCCAGTGGCCTTGAGCGGCCCAGCAACGAGAAGGGACCACACGGTCTACCCATCGGGGAGGGTGTCACGCGCCAGCGGTACGATCCCCACGGCCTCCATCAGTCCGGAATCCTGACACCTGCCCCGGCGTCGCACCGGGTCCTGGCGCTTGACCTGCTGGGCAGGACCGACGCTGAGGCACTGGCCCGGCTCATGCGGGTGTGGAGCTCCACCATCGCCGCGCTGATGGCAGGCAGGCCAGCACCGGGGGACGCCACGCCGGACCTGGCGCAGGAGGCGGTGTCCCTGACAATCACCGTGGGCTTCGGGCCTGGTGTCTTCCGCCTGCCGGGTCTGGAGAGCAAACGTCCCGCGGGCTTCCAGGACATCCCGCCCATGGACCACGACAAGCTGCAGGAGCGCTGGAGTGGGGGAGATCTCCTCGTGATGGTGCAGGCCGACGACGAGACCAGCGTGGCCTACGCGTGCCGGCGAATGACCGTGGACGCCCGACCGTTCGCCACGCCGCGCTGGAGCCAGTCCGGGTCATGGCGCGGCGTGGACTCAGCCGGGAACCCCATCACCGGACGCAACCACTTCGGGCAGGTGGACGGCAGCCGCAACCCGTTGCCCGAGGAATTGGGGCAGGCGCTGTGGTCCACCGACGGCTGGCTGGCTGACGGTACGCAGTTGGTGGTGCGCCGCATCGAGATGGATCTGGACGACTGGGACGCTCTGGTTCGCGACCGCCAGGAAAAGGCTGTGGGCCGCAACCTCCTGGACGGGGCACCCCTGACCGGCGGCGCCGAGAAGGACGACATCGACCGCGAGGCCGTCGTGGACGGGCAACCGGTGTTGGCGCTCGATGCCCACGTCCGGCGGGCCCACCCCGCGGAGAACCATGGACGACGCATGCTGCGCCGCAGCGTCAACTACACCCACGTCGACGACGCGGGCCAGGCGAGCGCGGGGCTGCTGTTCATGGCGCTCCAGTCCAGCATCGCGGAGCAGTTCATCCCGGTTCAGCAGACACTCGACGCCTCGGATGCGCTGAATGAGTGGACCACGGCCATCGGCTCTGCAGTGTTCGCGCTGCCACCCGGGTTCACGGCAGAACGCCATCTGGCCGCCGGTCTCTTTGACTGAGCGCCCGGCGTCTGCTTTGGGGAATTGACGCCAGAGCCGTTAAAGTGGTGTACGGCCAGATTGGCCCCCCGCGACCGCGCTGCTCCGGTCTGCGTATTTCCACCGCCGGCCAAGTTCTGGGCCGGTACCTTTTGGAACAGCAGCACCATCGAGGCGCAGAAACTCATTGCGACCTCTGGCCGTCTTGTATTGGGACACCTTTTTTGGGACGAGACGAGCCTGCCGGGCGCAAACCGCCGCCGGGCTCGTGAACCACCCCTGAAGGAAACACCCATGGCCTCGCCTGGAAAGAAAGCCCCCAAATCACGCAAGTCCGACGGTACGCCGAAGAAGCGCTGGAGCGCAGCTGACCGTGCAGCCAAGGGCGCCAAGCCCAAGAAGAGCGGCGGACACCGACCCTACGAGGGCTCCCGCCCCTACGTTCCACGCAGTGAGAGCGGCTCCGGCGACGAGCGCCTGCCCCGCTCCGCCTCTGCACGTGACGACCGCGCCCCCCGCAGCACCGCCGGTCGCGATGACCGTCCGGCCTATGAGCGCCGCGACTCGAGTTCCAGCGATCGTCGTTCGTCCGATCGTCGGGACTCCGGCCCCAGCCATTCGCGTGATCGTCGCTCCGACGATCGCGGATCGGAAAGCCGTGGCGGATACGACCGTCCCCGCTCCGAATCCCGTGGAGGCGACTCCCGCCCCAGCTATCAGGACCGCAATGGTTCCGGTGGGCGTGGATACGAGGGGCGCAGCGGTTCGTCGGATCGCCCCAGCTACCAGGACCGCAATGGTTCCGGTGGGCGTGGATACGAGGGGCGCAGCGGTTCGTCGGATCGCCCCAGCTACCAGGACCGCAATGGTTCCGGTGGGCGTGGATACGAGGGGCGCAGCGGTTCGTCGG
>JAUNVL010000067.1:0-1143 GCA_030537675.1 Propionibacteriaceae bacterium
TCGGCGCCGAAGATGTCGCGCACGTCGTTGATGCTGATGGCAAACAGCCGCAGCTCGTGCATGCCACAACCGTAGCGGCCGCGTATCATCGCCACAGTGAATCCGAGAACCCGTCGCCTCATCGTGACCGCAGTCCTGGCCCTCGTGGTGTTGGCCGTCATCGTCGGTGGACTGTTGGGTGCCGGTGCCTAGGGGCCGAGTACCCCGGACAAGTAAGCTGCGAGCCACCATGACTTTTCTCCGCACCTTCGCTGCTGCCCTGTGCGCGCTCGGACTCGGCGCGACGGTGTCCACCGCCACAGCGCTCGCCGACGACATTGTTCTGGACTCACCGGGCTCGATCACCGGGATCGCCTGGGACGGTGATGTAAGGGAGATACTCGTCACTGATGCGGACGGCAGCATCACCGCCCGGGCAGCGGAGTCCGGCGATGAACGATCCGTGCCCTTTCTTGGCGAGGTCGAATCCGTGCAGGCACTCTCGCTGTTCGACGACCTGCTCTACGTCGGGGACGTGGGCGATGAACGTGGCGAACGGGAGTTCGTGACGGTGTTCCGCATCGACCCGCACACAGAGATCACCACTTTTCGGGCCTGGGATTTCACCTACCCCGATGGCGCTCGGGATGCGCGGGCCATGGCCCTGTCCGGCAAGGGACGGATCTACATCGTCACGGCTGGTGATGACCCGGGCATCTACCGTTCCGTCCTCCAGCCGTCGAGGACCGAGAACAATGAGCTGATGCGCGTCGCAGACGCGCCCAACGGTGTGAGTGATGCCGTCTTCCTCGACGACGGGGTCACGCTGATGTTGCGCACGGGCAAGGGCGTCGAACTTATCGACGCCTCCGACTGGAACGAGAGGGCAGCCACCACCTACGCGGATGGGGTGGATGGGGAGTCGATCACCACGTTCGGGGAGGGTCGGATGCTGGTGGGGGACGCGTCCCTGCTGCGCGACGAGCCATTGCCGGAGGGCATGACCACGGTGACTCCCGGCGCCTCAGTCGCGCCAACGGCGGAGAATCCAGAAACCAGCGAATCCACTGAGGCTACACCGGCACCCGATGGGTCACGACCATCAGCGGTCTCACGGACGGGCACCATCGTCGCACTCGTGGTCGCCGCGGCCGTGGCAGTCGC
>JAUNVL010000067.1:1243-15438 GCA_030537675.1 Propionibacteriaceae bacterium
CGATGAGTGCCTCGACGTCGGAAGGATCCACCGAGGCGTAGCAACCGATGCGGAGTTGGTTGCGGTTCAGCGCCCGGTACGGGTCAACGTCGACGATTCCGTTGTGGCGCAGGATTGCGGAGACCTCCTTGGCGTCCACCTTCTCGTCCAGATCGATGGTCGCGACCACGGGGGAGCGGTCCTCGGGGTTGGCCACGAACGGCGTGGCCCAGTCGCGCTCCGCGGCCCAGTCGTAGAGGAGCGCGCTGGAGGTGGCGCACCGCGCGGCCACGGCCTCCATGCCACCGAGGCTCTGCATCCACCGCACCTGGTCGGCCATGAGCAGCAACGTCGCGATGGCAGGGGTGTTCAGCGTCTGGTGCTGGCGTGAGTTCTTGATGGCCAGCGTGAGGTCGAGGCTTTCAGGGATCCAGCGTCCACCCGCCTTGATGGATTCGGCCCGCTCCAGGGCGGCAGGGGACAGGAACGCGAACCACAGCCCACCGTCGGAGGAGAAATTCTTCTGCGGAGCAAAGTAGTACGCATCCGTCTGGGAGACATCGGCGTCGATGCCGCCGGCGGCCGATGTTGCATCCACGAGCACCAGGCCGTCGCCGACGCGCGTCACCGGCGCCGCCGCACCCGTGGAGGTTTCATTCTGTGCCCAGCAGAAGGCGTCGGCATCGCAGGCTTCAGGCAGGGCCACGGAACCGGCCGGGGCCTCGAACACCTCGGGGGCGTCGAGGAACGGCGCCGCGGCACTGGCCCTGGAGAATTTACGAGTGAACTCCCCGAACACTCCGTGGGCAGAACGCTTCTGGATGAGCGAGAAGACCGCAACGTCCCAGAAAGTGGTGGCGCCGCCATTTCCCAGGGCGACTTCGTACCCCTGCGGCAGGCGGTAGAGATCGGAGAGACCCTCCTGCAGTTCGCGGACCACGCCGCGGACGGGAGCCTGGCGATGTGAGGTTCCCATGATGTCGGCGCGCGTCAGAAGACTTTCGAGCGCCTCGCGGCGGACTTTGGCTGGTCCTGAGCCGAAGCGGCCATCCGTGGGGAGAAGTGTCGGCGGTATATCGAGGTGCACGCTCAGCAGTCTTTCACGAGTGGTTGGATGGGGGCATGCAGAGTTCAGAGATCACAGTAGGACGCGCCTTCACTTCGGACGGTGTCCTGGAAAACGCCGTCATCACGATTGAGAACGGCCGCATCGCCGCGGTGACCTCGGGGCCACCCGTCACCGGCAAGCACGCAGAGTTGTGGGCGGTGCCGGGATTCGTGGACACCCACTCGCACGGAGCGGTGGGCGTTTCCTATGGGGATCCGGACGTGGCGGCCAACCAGCGGGCCATTGACTACCACCGCACGCAGGGCTCCACCACCATCTTCGCCAGCACTGTCACGGAACCCATCGACAAACTCGAGCGCCAACTGGGTGTCCTCAGGGGGCTGGTCGAGGCGGGGGAACTCGCGGGCATCCACCTGGAGGGACCATTCCTCGCCGAGGAGAAGAAGGGTGCCCATGACCCGGCGCTCCTGCGCGACCCGGACGCCGAGTCCGTCGAGCGACTGATCAAAGCAGGTGGCCCGGCGTTGAAGATGATCACGCTGGCCGTTGAACGCGACTGTGGGGAGGCAGCGACGAGGCGCTTCACCGAGGCCGGAGTGAAGGTGGCATTTGGTCACTCCAACGCTGATCATGAGGTCACGAGCGACTCCCTCGACTGGGGTGTGTGCATCGTGACGCACCTGTTCAGCGCCATGAACTCCATCCACCACCGCGAGCCCGGCCCGGTCCCCGTGCTGCTCACCGATGAGCGCTGCATGGTGGAACTGATCTGCGACGGCATCCACCACGCACCGGTGATCGCCCGCATGTCCATCGACGCCGCTGGTGTGGACCGCGTCGGCATGGTCACGGATGCCATGAGTGCCACGGGCAAGGGTGACGGCCGCTACATCCTCGGCGAACTGGAGGTGGAGGTCACCGATGGCACCGCGCGCCTGGTCACCACCGATGGCACCCAGGGTGCCATCGCCGGTTCCACGCTCACCATGGCCAAGGCGTTCCAGTTCCTCGTGGCCGAGGTCGGCTGCACCATTGAGGAGGCTGCCACCATGACGTCCACGACGCCAGCGCGCTGGCATGGCCTCGAAGACGTGGGCGCGATCGCGGTGGGCCGGTGGGCTGACCTGTGCCTCGTGGACAGTGACGGCGTGCTGCAGTCGGTGATCCGGCGGGGCGAGACCATCTGCTGACGTGGCCTCTTCCTGCTGCTGGTGACAGGCCGTTGGGTGGCGGCACGCCTCCCTTTCCGTCTGTCGCCGCTTTGGTGTCGGAGCGGGGGGACAGCGCCTAGGATGGCCTCGTCAGAAGGCGAGGGCGCATGAGTGATCTCATCGACACCACAGAGATGTATCTGCGGACCGTGTACGAACTGCTCGAAGAAGGGGTGCCGCCGCTGCGGGCCCGCATTGCGGAGCGACTGCACCAGTCGGGCCCCACGGTGTCCCAGACAGTGGCGCGCATGGAGCGCGATGGGCTCCTCGTGGTCGAGCCTGACCGCACCATCAGCCTGACGCAGAAGGGCTCCGGGTTGGCCACCGGTGTGATGCGCAAGCATCGCCTGGCCGAGTGTCTGCTCACCGAGGTGATCGGCCTGGAGTGGGACAAGGTGCACGACGAGGCGTGCCGCTGGGAACACGTCATTTCCATCGACGTCGAACGCAGGCTCGTCGAGATCCTGCACTCGCCCACCCGCTCGCCCTATGGGAACCCGATACCCGGGCTCCGGGAACTCGGCATCGACGTCGACGACACACCCTTCACCGACGGTGTCGTCCCCCTGTCCCAGCTGGTGAAGTCCGGTGAGCTGATCACGGCAACGTTGAAGAGAATGAGCGAGAACGTGCAGGCCAACGCCGAACTCATCGAGGTGATGGCCAACCTGAACCTCAAACCGGGCGCGGTTTTCACCGCACGACTCGTTCCCCACGGACTGGATGTCCGCACCGATGCCGGAAATTGCCTGATCGACGACTCCGTGGCGGAACTGCTCTTCGTGGACAACGGGGGTCTGTGACTGTGACCGAAGTGGACTGGTTCGGACCGGGGCGGCCCCAGGCTGTCGACAAGGTTCTGCAGCGCACATTCGGTGGCGACCACACGCCGTACGAGTGGCTCGCCAGAGCCGTCTCCAGTTCGGCAACAAAGATCCTTGACCTGTCCTGCGGGGCCAGCGGGCTGGGTGGCCGGCTGGCCGCTCCCGGACGAACCGTCATCACTGTCGACGAGACGAAGACGTGCCTGCGCGCCGCCGATGATGGCCGACCCGTCGTCCAGGCCGACAATCGACATCTTCCTTTCGCGGCCGGTGTGTTCGATGCGGTCGTGACCAGCCTCGGGTTGGGACTCGCCGATGATCGGCTCGAATTCCTCACGGAGGTCTCTCGCGTACTTCGCCCGGGCGGGGTGTTCGCTGCCCTCACGCCGTCGCTGCGTCCCATGAACATGGACGACCTGCGCATCGCGAGCCAGCTGGGTGGCTACCTCAGGGTCAGTCCCCAGCTGCCCGGCACCGTTGAATTCCGGGCAAAGACCATGCTCGGGGCCGTCGGTCTCACCAAGATGGAGGACCTGCGCGGCCGCCACTATTTCGAGGTGCGCAACCGTGCTGATGCGGAGGTGCTCATCGGTGGGCTGAGGCAGGCTGGGGACCGTGCGCGGGCCCAGAGCGCCATCGATTTCCTCGCCGGGCGGGCGGCCACCAATCCCGTGCGTGTGCCGCTCCCGATGCGCCGCATCGTCGCCATCAAGTGAGCGCGAGGGAATATTTGGGGTGAGGCCGGGGTTGTGCACAGTCGAACCCTGACACCCAAGTAGACAAGGAACGTGAACGTGGCAACCACTGCACTGAACAAGGACAACTTCGCCAGCACCATCGAGGGCAACGACGTGGTCCTCATCGATTTCTGGGCCGAATGGTGTGGGCCCTGCAAGCGCTTCTCCCCGATCTATGAAGAGGCGTCCACCCGCAACGAGGACGTCATGTTCGCCAAGGTCGACACCGAGGAGAATCAGGACCTCTCCGCAGCACTGGAGATCCAGTCAATCCCCACCATCATGGGATTCCGCAGCGGCAACCTCGTGTTCCGTCAGTCGGGACTGCTGAACGGCAAGCAACTGGACGACCTGATCACGCAAATCAAGGAGTTGGACATCGACGCGCTCCTGAAGGAGCAGGCCGAGGCCTGATCCGGAGACGGCCGGTCCGGGCCAACCTCACAGGGGTGTTGAAGGATGGACGGCGACCTCCTGGGCCTTCACGACGGCCCAGGCCGCACCGTCCGGGCGCAGCCCGAGGTCGGCGACTGCGGCAGCCGTGAGGTCGGCGCCAATCCGGGAGCCATTGCCCAGAATGAGGCGGGCACGGATGCTCCCTCCATGATCAGTCAGTGACTCGATGCCAACGGGCCACGCATTGCGTGGACTGCCGTGGGGCGGCTCAAGATAGACCGCCACGCTGCTGGGCGAGAACACTGCAAAGGCCGTCGCGCCCTCGGGTGCGGCGGCCTTTTGCCGTCCGGTGACCAGTAACCCGCCATCGAGGACCACGGTCCCCTCGTGCTCGAGGACACCGTGGATGACGTTGACCCCCGCCAGTTCAGCAGCGAAGGCACTCCGGGGTGTCGTCAGGACTTCAGCGACGGTGCCCGCCTCAATGATGTGACCCTTTTCCAGCACCACGACCCGGTCGGCGAGGGCGAGGACGTCCAGGAGGTCATGGGTCACCAGAACCGTGGGGCATTGCGTTGCGTGTACTGCGGCAGCGACGGCAGCGCGGGCTGAAGGCGCGCTCGCCACGTCGAGCGCAGCGAATGGCTCGTCGAGCAGCAACGCGCGGGGATTGCAGGCCAGCGCACGGGCCAACGCCACCCGGGATGCCTGCCCACCGGACAGCGCAGTGGCGGGTTCCCCGGCCCAGTCGAGCGCGCCGGCTGATTGCAGGGCGCGGCGTGCGATCGCCACGGGCTCGTCCTCGCCGCTCGCACGCGGTCCGAACTCGGCGTTGCCCTGCACGTCGAGGTGCGGAAAGAGCAGTGGGCGTTGGCCCAGCAGGACGACGCGGCGCTTGTGCGGTGGCACCTGCGTGCGGGTATCGGTGTCCGTCAGGACGTCGTCGCCAATCGTGAGGCGCCCCTCGTCCGGCAGGAGCAGCCCGGACAGGAGCCCCATGAGGGTGCTCTTGCCCGCGCCGTTGGCACCCACGATGGCGACCGTCTGGCCGGGCTCCACCACCAGATCGGTGGCGTGACCGCGTTCCTGCAGAGTGCCGCGCCAGGTCAGCGTCCCGGGCTGGACGACGGGAGCAGGTGCGGGGACGGTGGCGGGAGCAGCGCGACGACGCGAGATCCGTCGGCGATGATCAGCGGAGCGGGGATTGTTGTGCACGAGTCCCACCACCAGTAGCGCCACGACTATCAGGAGCAGCGAGAGTGCAAGCGCCTGGTCGGGGTCCACCTCGCGTTGCAGGTAGATCTCGAGTGGAAGTGTCCGGGTGGTGCCCTGCAGCGAGCCGGCGAACGTCAGGGTTGCGCCGAATTCGCCGAGCGCGCGCGCGAAGGCCAGTACGGTCCCTGACAACAGTCCGGGGGCCACCAGCGGCAGTGTGACGCGCAGCAGGGTACGGGTGGGGGAGGCGCCGTGGGTGGTGGACACCTTCTCGTACTCGGTGCCCACGCTGCGCAGCGCTCCTTCGAGCCCCACCACCAGGAAGGGCAGTGAGACGAACACCTGCGCCAACACCACAGCCATGGTGGTGAAGGCGATCCGGATACCCGCCGCCTCGAGGTACTGCCCGACGAGACCCACCCGGCCAAACGCGGCCAGCAGGGCGAGGCCGCCGACGACAGGGGGCAGGACCAATGGCAGGAGCACGAGAGCTCGCAGCCAACGCATCCCCTTGAAGTGCGCCCGTGCCAACACCAGCGCCAGTGGAACACCCAGGATGAGGCACACGACGGTGCTCGCCAGGGCCGTGCGCAGACTGAGAAGCAGGGCGGTGACCGAACTCTCGCTCGTCAGGAGGGCCGGGAGTCCCGGCCAATCCACCCTCGCAGCCATGGAGACCACGGGCACCAGCACGAGCAGGGCGCCCAGCGCGGCCGGGAAGATGGCCCAACCGGGAACCCTGCCCGCTGGCGAATCACTCAACAGGCGCACCGAACCCCGTGTCGCGGAGCCTGTCCTGGGACGGTGTGGACAAGACGAAATCGACGAAATCCTGCGCCAGCTTGTCGCTGGCGTCCACGGCGGCGATGGGGTAGAAGTTCACGATGGAGTCCGATTCGGGGATCTCGACGATGCTCACGTCCTTGCCTGCGCGCTTGGCGTCGGTGACGTAGACAAGGCCGGCGTCGGCCTGGCCGGACGTGACCTTGCCGAGCACGTCTGTCACCGAGTTCTCCTCACTGACAGGCTTCAATTCCAGACCGGCGCTCTCCGCCAGCTTCACGGTGGCCGCGCCGCACGGCACCTGCGGTGCACAGATGACGAGCGAGGACTCGGCAGCCTCCGCCAGGGAGGTGATGCCAGCAGGGTTGTCAGCCGGGGTGACCAGCGTCAGGGTGTTCGACGCGAACAGCACGTCTTCACCAGACACCACCTCGGACTCGATGGCGCGTTCCATCTGCTTCTCGTTCGCCGAGGCGAAGACCTGGGCTGGCGCCCCGGATTCCATCTGTGAGACGAGGTCGGACGAGCCGCCGAAGGAGAACTTGACCGTCACACCCTTGTGCTCGGCCTCGAAGTCCTCGGCGATGTCGACGAACACCTCGTTCAATGACGCTGCCGCAAAGACTGTCAGGACCTGTTCCTCGGTTTCCGAGTTGCAGGCGGATAGGGACGCGACGACCATCAAGGCGCCGCACGTGAGTGCAAAAGGCTTCATAAATTGACGCATTTGCAAATCCTAACAGCGAGGCGTTGTGAGCGTGTTCCACCCCGCCCGTCCTGCCCCGGCACACGCGTCATACGATGACGCAAAGTCGACTGGAGGGTTCCCGCCATGAGCGAGCACAAGGACATGACTCAGCTGCCGGACCTGGCGCGCACCGCGGGGCGGGTGGCACCTGTCAGGTCCCGCAGGCCCATCTATCTGGACATGCTGCCCCCGTGCAACGCTGGGTGTCCGGCCGGTGAGAACATCCAGGAATGGCTGCGTCTCATCAAGATGGGACAACACGAGAACGCCTGGCGGCAGTTGACTGCCGACAACCCGTTCCCGGCGATCCACGGGCGTGTCTGCTACCACCCCTGCGAGAGCGTCTGCAACCGCGGCGACCTCGATTCCAGCGTCTCCATCCGTTCCGTTGAGCGCTATCTGGGTGACATGGCCATTGAGAAGGGCTGGACGTTCAACGCGCCCCGGCGCGACTCGGGACGCAGGATCCTGGTGGTGGGCTCCGGCCCATCGGGTCTGTCAGCGGCGTACCACCTGCGACGACTCGGCCACACCGTCGAGATCCATGACGCGTCGGAGGCTCCGGGCGGCATGATGCGCTACGGCATTCCGGAATACCGGTTGCCGCGCGGTGTTCTCGACGCCGAACTCATCCGTCTGGCGGACATGGGGGTCATCTTCCGCCAGAACTCTCCTGTCAAGGACCTGGAGGCGACGCAGCGCGATGGCGGTTTCGATGCGGTCTTCGTGGCGGTCGGCGCGCACCTTTCCAAGCGGGTGAACATCCCCAGCATGGATGCCTCCAGGATGGTGGACGCCGTCAGCTTCCTCCGCGACGTCGCCTCGGGTGGCAGGCCCAAGATTGGCCGTCGCGTCGCCATCTACGGCGGCGGCAACACCGCCATGGACGCGGCACGGGTCGCGCGCCGACTCGGTGCCGAGGAATCCGTCATCGTCTACCGCCGCACCGCAGACCAGATGCCGGCGCATGCGGATGAGCGCGAGGGTGCGGAGCAGGAAGGCGTCACGATGAACTGGCTGCGCACCATCACCTCGATGGATTCGGCCAGAGTCACCGTGGAGATCATGGAACTGGACGAGGACGGCCGGGCTGTCGGCACGGGCGAATTCGAGGAACTCGAGGCGGACACCGTCATTCTGGCCGTGGGCCAGGAGGCGGACACCGGTTTCCTGAAGTCGATTCCCGGGATGCGCTTCGACGACGATGTGGTGCACGTGGACACCTCCACCCTCATGACGGACGTGCCCGGCATCTTCGCGGGCGGCGACGCCGTCCCCTCCGACCGCACGGTCACCGTCGGCGTCGGCCACGGCAAGAAGGCCGCCCGCTGCATCGACAAATGGCTCAACCGGGACCTCAGTCCCACGCCGCCCAAGAAGCCGATCGTGACCCTGGACCAGATGGACCTCTGGTACTTCGGTGAGCACGACCGACGGGAGAGCATCGTCGCCAGCGGCTCCGAGCGCGTGCGTGGATTCGAGGAAATCGACTCGGGACTGACGACGCAGGAGGCCGAATACGAAGCGCGGCGCTGCCTGTCGTGCGGCAACTGTTTCGAGTGCGACGGTTGCTTCGGATCCTGCCCCGAGGACGCCATCATCAAGCTGGGCCCGGGCCACAGGTACAAGTTCGACTACGAAAAGTGCACGGGCTGTGCCACGTGCTACGAGCAGTGCCCAGTGCACGCCATCACGATGATTGCAGAGGACGGACGATGAATCAGCGACTGATCATTGACGGCAACGAGGCCGCGGCGGACGTCGCCTTCCGGTTGAGCGAGCTGTGCTCGATCTACCCCATCACGCCCAGCTCCACCATGGCGGAACTGGCCGATGAGTGGTCGGCCCACGACCGGCCCAACGTGTGGGGGCAGGTGCCCACCGTGATCCAGTTGCAGTCCGAGGGTGGCGCGGCAGGAACGATGCACGGCGCGCTCCAGGGCGGAGCGCTGTCCACGACGTTCACCGCGTCGCAGGGGCTGTTGCTCATGATTCCCAACATGTACAAGATCGCCGGCGAGCTCACCTCCACCGTTTTCCATGTTGCGGCCCGTTCGCTGGCGGCACAGGGACTGTCCATCTTCGGTGACCACCAGGACGTCATGGCCGTGCGCCAGACTGGCTTCTGCCTTCTGAACTCCGCGTCGGTGCAGGAGGCACACGACATGGCCGCCGTCGCCCACCTGGCGACCCTGCGCACCCGTCTTCCTTTCGTGCACTTCTTCGACGGCTTCCGCACCTCGCACGAACTGAACACGATGCACCAGCTCACCGACGACCAGCTGCGCGCACTCGTACCGCGCGAGCTGGTGCTGGAGCACCGCGCCCGGGCACTGAGCCCGGCCAACCCCTTCATCCGTGGTACGGCGCAGAACCCGGACACCTATTTCCAGTCACGGGAGACTGTCAACTCGTTCTACGACAAGGTCCCGACGTTGCTGCAGGACGTCTTCGACGAGTTCGCCGCCATCTCGGGCCGTACCTACTCGGCGGTGGAGTACCACGGCGCCCCCGATGCGGAGCGCGTGCTCGTGGTGATGGGCTCCGGGATCGAGACCATCGTGCCCGTGGTGGAGTACCTCAACTCCACCGACGATGCCCGCACCGGGGTGTTGTTCGTGCGCCTGTACCGACCGTTCCCGACGGAGCAGCTGTTGGCGGCTCTGCCCACCTCCGTCCGGCACGTCTCGGTGCTGGACCGGACCAAGGAACCCGGGTCCGGCGGGGAACCGCTGTTCCTGGATGTGACGTCGGCGCTGGGTGAGGCCTACGCCACCGGTCGACGCGCCACCATGCCGCAGGTGACTGGCGGCCGCTACGGCCTCTCCAGCAAGGAGTTCACCCCGGCGATGGTGAAGGCCATCTTCGATGAGCTTGCCGGGCCGGCGCCCCGCCCGCGCTTCACCGTCGGCATCAACGACGACGTCACCCACCTGTCGCTGGAGGTGGACAACAGTTTCAGCCTGGACGATCCCGAGACGCTGCAAGCAGTCTTCTACGGTCTGGGATCCGACGGTACCGTCGGGGCCAACAAGAACACCATCAAGATCCTCGGTTCGAGCGAGGACATGTTCGCGCAGGGCTATTTCGTCTACGACTCCAAGAAGTCGGGGTCCCGCACCGTCAGCCATCTGCGCTTCGGCCCCAATCCCATCCGGGCCCCGTACCTCGTGGACGGTGCCAACTTCATCGGCTGCCACCACTGGTCGATCCTCGAGCAGGTGGACATCCTGGAGCTTGCGCAGCCCGGCACCACGCTGCTGCTGAATTCGCCGCACCGCCCCGAGGAGTTGTGGGACCAGCTGCCCCGCCCGGTGCAGGACCGGATCGTGGAGCTGGGCATCAGCCTGTACTGCATCGACGCCAGCGCCGTTGCGCGCTCCGCCGGGCTCGGCAGCCGTACCAACACCATTCTCCAGACGTGCTTCTTCGCCATCTCGGGGGTGCTGCCCCGCGAGGTGGCCATCGAGAAGGTCAAGACGTCCATCACCGAGACCTACGCACGCAAGTCGATGGAGATCGTGCGCAAGAACCACGCCGCGGTCGACGCCTCGCTGTCGCACCTGCACCAGGTGGAGGTACCGGCAGTGGCCACCTCCAGCAAGATGCTGGCGCATCCTGTGCCGGATCATGCCCCGGAGTTCGTGCGCACCGTCACGGCCACCATGCTGAGCGGCCGTGGCGATGACCTGCCCGTGTCCGCGTTGCCGGTGGACGGCACCTACCCCTCCGGCACCACGCAGTACGAGAAGCGCAACGTCAGCGAGATCGTTGCCGTCTGGGATCCGGAGGCGTGCATCCAGTGCGGCAACTGCTCCTTCGTCTGTCCCCACTCGGTCCTGCGTGCCAAGCATCACTCGACCCACATGTTCGACGACGCTCCCGAGGGATTCCTCAGCGCGCCACTCAACGCTGCGGGGTTGCCGGACAGCCGTTACACGCTGCAGGTCTACATCGAGGACTGCACCGGCTGCGGACTGTGCGTGGAGTCCTGCCCGGTCAAGCCCATCGGGCAACCGTCGCGCCGGGCCATCAACCTCGAGCCCATCAAGGAGCGTGAGCAACAGAAGAAGGCCGTCGAGTTCTTCGAGGCGTTGCCCCAGAACAACCGGGCACGCGTGGACTTCGGTACCGTGCGAGGCACCCAGTTCCTGCAGCCGCTCTTCGAGTTCTCCGGTGCCTGCGCCGGGTGTGGCGAGACGCCGTACCTCAAGCTGTTGACGCAACTGTTCGGTGACCGGACCTCGGTGGCCAATGCCACCGGCTGCTCGTCCATCTACGGCGGCAACCTTCCCACCACCCCGTGGGCCAAGAATGCAGCGGGGCGCGGACCGGCCTGGTCCAACTCGCTGTTCGAGGACAACGCCGAGTTCGGGCTGGGGCTGAGGCTGGCCGCCGACCTGCATGAGGATCTGGCGCGCGCCAGGCTGGAGGAACTCCGTGGGGAGATCGGCGACGACGACCTCGTGGATTCCCTCCTGAACGCACCGCAGCGGCATGAGAGTGATCTCCTCCTGCAATCGGAGCGGGTGAAGTTGCTGCTTGAGAAGCTGAAAGGTGTGGAGGGGCACAAGGCGGTGGATCTTCGCAGCGTCGCCGACCATCTCCTGCGACGCTCCGTCTGGATCGTGGGGGGCGACGGTTGGGCCTACGACATCGGATCCTCTGGGGTGGACCACGTTCTGGCGAGCGGCCGCAATGTCAACGTCCTTGTACTGGACACCGAGGTGTATTCCAACACGGGTGGGCAGTCGTCCAAATCCACGCCACTGGGCGCCGTCGCCAAGTTCGCGACGGCGGGCAAACAGACCAACAAGAAGGACATGGCCATGCAGGCCATGGCGTACGGATCGGTGTACGTGGCGCGGGTGGCCATGGGCGCAGATCCGCAGCAGACGCTGAAGGCGTTCCGCGAGGCAGAGGCCTTCGACGGTCCCAGCCTGATCATCGCCTACAGCCACTGCATCGCGCACGGCTACGACATGCGCAAGGGGTTGGACCAGCAGTACAAGGCCGTCAACTCCGGTCACTGGCCGCTGATGCGCTACAACCCGGTGATCCGGGAGAGTGGCGGCAACCCCTTCCTGCTCGACTCGCCGCGGCCACGGCTGCAGCTGCGTGAGTACCAGGACAGGGAACTGAGGTACAAGGTTTTGCGGGCAAGCAACCCCGAGGAAGCAGATCGCCTGGTCGGATTGGCACAGGCCGCCGTCAACCGGCGGTGGGGCGAGTACGAGGAACTGGCTATGCGGGGCGCGGAAGCCTTTGCAGAGGACACGAGGAGCCAATGATGGATCTCACAACGAACTACATGGGGTTGTCTCTGCGCAATCCTCTGGTGGCCTCAGCGGGACCGCTCTCGCAGACCGTCAGCGGTGTGCGGGAGCTTGCCGACGCGGGTGTGGGTGCCGTCGTCATGTATTCACTCTTCGAGGAGCAGATGCGCCGCGAGGCTGAGCAGATGGCGGAGTTGGAAGTGGCTCACGAGGAGTCCTTCCCCGAGGCGCTCTCCTACTTCCCCAACATGCCCTATGCGGCGGACGACACGGCCGTCACGGCGTACCTCCGGCTGGTGGAGTCTGCGGCGGATGCCATCGAGGTGCCGCTCATCGCCTCCCTCAACGGCTCCACACTGGGCGGCTGGGTCAAGAACGCCAGCAGGCTTGTGGACGCGGGAGCCGCAGCCATCGAGCTGAACATCTATCTGGTCCCCGGGGACACTGATGTCACGGGATCCGAGGTTGAGCTCCGGCACATCGAGATCCTGCAGGCGGTGCGGGAGTCCGTGGCCGTGCCGGTGGCGGTCAAACTGAGCCCGTACTTCTCGTCCGTCGGCAACATGTGCGTGGCGCTGGATCACGCCGGCGCCGATGGCCTCGTGATGTTCAATCGATTCCTCCAGCCGGACATCGACATCGACCGCATGGACGTGGTTCCGGGCGTCACCCTGTCCTCGAGGGACGACGCGAGGCTGCCGCGCACGTGGATCGCAGTGCTGCACGGACGCGTGAAAGCAAGCCTCGCTGCGAGTTCCGGGGTGGAGACGCCCTCGGACGTCGTGAAGTACATCCTCGCCGGTGCAGACATCGTGATGACCACCTCATCGCTCGTCCGGCACGGCGCCAAGCACGCCGAGAAGCTCCTGGAGGGCTTGGAGTCCTGGCTCGTGCGCAAGGAACTGACCCTGGAGAAGGCACGCGGGTTGCTGGCCGTGCCCAAGGACGTGGACGCCAGCGGGTACGAGAGGGCGGGCTACGTCGCGGCGCTGGAGAAGGCCAAGAACACCTACGGCTCGCTCCGCTAGGACATGCAGCCAGGGCCGTGCCCCCCACTGGGGGACACGGCCCTGGCTTGCGTACGGTCAGTCCTGTGAGCTGTCCCCGGCCACATCACCGGAGATCATGCGTGAACCAGCGCCGAGGCTGACCTCGATCTTGCGGGGCTTGGCCTCCTCGGCCACCGGAATCCTGAGAGTCAGCACGCCGTCGGCGTAGTCGGCCTCGATGCGATCCGCGGCCACGCCGTACCCGAGCGTCAGCTGCCTCGCGAACGTGCCCGTGGGCCGCTCACGGGCCAGCCACTGGATGTCCTCCTGTGTCTGCGTGCTGCGTTCGGCGCGTACGGTGAGCGTCCGCTCCTCCACATCGATGTCGATGGTCTGCGGATCCACACCCGGCAGGTCGATGCACGCAACGAAGTGGTCCGAGGAGCGATAGAGGTCCAGCGGCATCCCGACAGGGGCGGGGGCGCGCATGGCAGAAAGGACACGGTCCATCTCGCGGAACGGGTCAAACGTGGTGGTCATCATTCCTCCTGTGATGGGTGACTGAACAAGGTTGAGCGACTACCGCTCAAGGCAAAAGATAGCACCTGAGTCTCCTCCGCTCAAGTCTTGCGGCGCACCTGTGGAGGCGGAATCCGATCAGTGTTGGCGCCGGGGCTGGAGGGTGAGGCTGTCGGCATGTGGGTGGGGCTCCAGCGCAGCTTCTCTGTGTGACCAGCGCCCTGGGGCGCCGTGAGAGCCTGCCCGTGCCGCCGATTTGCGTACCCAGCCGGCTGGCTGTAGTCTTCTCTAGCTGCCGGAGGGAAACTTCCACCGCAGCAAAACAACTCAAACTGAGCTCGGATCCGGCCTCAACTGCCAAGTTGACAGCCGAAAAACAGCCCAGTAAGGTTGGTCGAGTTGCCCCGAATGTGTCAGGTTGTTTTGGTCTGGCTGTGAGGGATGCACCC
>JAUNVL010000201.1 GCA_030537675.1 Propionibacteriaceae bacterium
CACTGGACAGGACCTACATCGTCGGCCCCCGCGGCACGAGACCCGCCGCCACAAAGATGCGCCGACGGCAGTAGATCACCGCCCACTCCCATCTGTTGTCAGGCTCAGGCGGCTTGCCGATGGTGCAGGTCCCGGTAAGCGACGAACAGCGTCGCAACCACCACCACCATGATGGCGGCGAAGCCTGCCATGAACGCCCAGGACCAGCCGCTGCTGGCCAGCACCCTGAAGGCCAGCGCCGTGATGACGGCGATACCCACGGACGTGCCGATCCGCTGCCCGGTCTGCATGATGCCGCCGGAGCTCCCGGCGTACGTGAGCGGCACGTCGGCGAGCGTCAGGGTCTGGTTGGGGCTGATGACCAAGCCCTGCGCGACCCCAATGAAACCGAGCGTGAGCAGCAGCCACCACTCACTCGCCAGTCCGATCGAGCGGAGCCACACCACGAGGATGCTGGTGGCGAGCCCCAGCAGGGCGATGTACAACCCACCGATCACGAGCTTGCGGCCCAACCTGGTGACATTGCGCCCACCCCACAGCGCCGCCACACCGGACAAGATGGCGCTGGGCAGGCCGATGAGGCCAGCGGCCAGTGCGGTGTGGCCAAGGCCGTCCTGCATGTAGAGCGCGAGCAGCACCCACACGCTGGTGATCCCGACGAAGTACAGCGACACGAGCAGCGCGCCATTCGCGAAGCTCGCGACGCGAAAGATGTCGAGATCGACCATGGGGTTGTGGTCGCGACGCTTCTGCCGCCGCTCCCACCACAGCCACGCGGCCACGAGTGCCAGACCAACCGGCAGCGATGACCACATCCAGGGGCCGCCGCCGGTTTCGACGAACGGCAGCAGCAGAGCGAACACGGCGAGCCCGAGGAGGACGGCACCTCCGGGGTCCAGGTCGCGGATCACCGACGGCGCCCGTGCTCCCTCCACCGGTTGGTTGTCGAACAGGGGCTTGGGGAACCAGCGTGCCGCCAGGACGATGGCTGCGATGCCCACCGGGAGGTTGACGAAGAACACCCAGCGCCATCCGTGCTCCATGCCGAACACGTTGATGAGCGACCCGCCGAGCACCGGCCCAATGGCCACCGATACCCCGACGGCTGCGCCGAAGAATCCGAACGCACGTCCGCGTTCCTCGCCGCGGAAGTGCTGCTGGATCATGCCCACGGCCTGCGGGTTCAACAGCCCGGACCCGATGCCCTGGAACGCACGGGCAATGTTGAGGAGGTTGGCGTCCTGGGCGAATCCACAGGCGATCGAGGACACGGTGAAGATTGCCACCCCACTGATGAACAGCGCGCCGCGACCGTAGATGTCGCCCGCCCGCCCGGCGGCCACCAGACCAACCCCGAACGCCAATGCATAGCCCGAGAGAACCCATTGCAATTGCGACTGGCTGGCGTCGAGCCCCAGCTGGATGGAGGGGAGGGCGACGTTGACGATGCTCACATCGATCAGCGACATGAACAGCGCCACCATCAACACTGCGAGAATGAGCCACCGTCGGGGGTCGGGCACGTAGTGCTCGGCGGACGGGCTGGGGGATGGCGACACCCTGTAGACTTTAGTGCCCGGATCTGCGGTGACAAGGCCTGCTCAGCAGCTGTTGCTGTGTTCCTGCTTCGTTTCAGGCGCTATGGGAACCCGCGTCGATTCGTTTCCTGACCTCAGCATCAAAGCGTTCGGTGGTGAGCTGGCTGAGTGCCGCCTGCGTGACGTCGTCGAATGAGTCGTGGCCACTGTCGACGCGGTCGGTGCACGTGACCTGCAGATAGGAGCCATCCGTGAGCTCGACGAGCGCCTCCTGGCCGACCTCCAGCCCCAGGGCGGCAGCGATGAGTTCGTCGTCCTGTTCCTGGAGTACCCGGACGGAATCCTCGTCGATGGTCAGCACGTACGATTCCCCGGCCCGGCCGTCCTGCCATGGCAGCACCTGCACGGTCACGACGTCCTGCTTCTCGAACTGGTCGAGGTGTTCCCCGTAGTAGGCCCTCACCTCGTCGATTGAGAGTGAGTCTCTGACATTCTTTTTCAGGAGATTCTCGGCGTGGAGAATGTACTCGGTGTAGAAGTCCCAGAAGGTCATTCCGGTGAC
>JAUNVL010000202.1 GCA_030537675.1 Propionibacteriaceae bacterium
TCCGATCGAAGGAGTGTGTCACACACATGGATTGGCGCCACAAGGCTGCCTGCCTCACGGAGGACCCCGAGCTGTTCTTCCCTGTGGGGAACACCGGACCAGCACTCCAGCAGATCGAGGATGCAAAGAAGATCTGCCAGAGGTGCGAGGTGCGCGAACAATGTCTGGCGTGGGCTCTCGAAGCCGGCCAGGACCACGGTGTCTGGGGCGGGATGAGCGAAGACGAACGCAGGGCCATCAAACGACGCGCAGCGCGCTCCCGACTGCGCAACAGCTGACGAGAAGGAGGTGGGGCTGTGGCTCCACCTCCCGCAGCTACGGCGCACTCCCGCGTTGCCATGCACTTTCTGGGCTGTTGAGCATCTGCTGGGCACTGAAGAACGCGCTGGCGACCTGAGGGGATGCTTGCGGCGACAAACGTGCTGTTGACGATCCGTGAACTTGGTCGTCGGCAGTCTCACTGAACCGCTCGGGACCCGCTCATTCACGGCGCGGGATGGTGATCCGCGCGCGCGTGCCGGGCCCATCCACGCGGGGTTCGAGTTCGATCGTGCCGTCGAGGTCCTTGATCAGCGTCGAGATGATCGCCAGACCCAGGCTTTCCTGTTTCGTGATGTCGAATCCCTCGGGGAGTCCGACTCCACCGTCGAGCACGTCAATGACGAGTGAGTCCGCGTCGACGCTGGGCCGCACCTCCAGCGCACCCGAGGAGCTCAGCAGGCCGTGCTCGATGGCGTTCTGGCAGAGTTCCGTGATGACCATGGCCAGTGAGGTGGCGGCATCGGAGGGCACCACCCCGAAGCTGCCCACCCGCTTGGCGTGCACCACGCCGGAGGTGGCTGCCAGGTCCCCCACCATCCGCAGGATCCTGTCGCACACCTGGTCGAACTCCACGTCCTCCTCGAGCGTGTGGCTGAGGGTGTCGTGGACCACGGCGATGGAGGACACGCGACGCATGGCGTCGCGCAGGGCTTCCTTGCCCTCCTCGGACTTCATCCTGCGGGACTGCAGGCGCAAGAGCGCCGCCACGGTCTGCAAATTGTTCTTGATGCGGTGGTGGATCTCCCTGATCGTCGCATCTTTGGTGACGAGCATGCGGTCCCGGCGGCGCAGGTCCGTGGTGTCACGACACAGCACCAGCATGCCGACGGATGTCTCCGCCACTTCCAGCGGCAACAACACGAAACGCATGGAGGCGCGGGGCTGCTCCACGTCGAAGACGGCGCTGCGTTGTTCGCGGAGGTCGGAGACCACGGTCTGGCCCATCGTCTCCACGCCGTGGCGCAACCTTCGGGTGAGATCGCCGAAGTCCTCCCCCTCGATATCGCCCTGGGCGCCCAGCCTCCGGTAGCCCGTGATGGCGTTCGGCGAGGCGTAGGTGATGATGCCGTTGGGCTGCACCCGCAGCACACCGTCCCCGGCCTTGGGTGCCAGCGCCTTGTCCATGGGCGGTGCCAGCGGGAACTGCCCCTCCAGCAGCATCGATGTCAGGACGCCGGCCGCCTCCATGTAGTTCTCCTCCAGCGCACCCATGGCGCGCAGGCCCATGAGGTTGGTGTGGCGCTCAAGGATGGCGATGCATCGTCCACCTCGCATGATGGGAACGGCCCAGACGTCCACCGGGATACCGGCGTTCAGTTCGTTGTCGCTGGTCTCGGAGATCTGCTCGCTCATGAAGGCTGCCGTCACGGCGTGGTCCAGTTCGTGGACGATCGTCTCTCCGGTGACGTCATCCTCCAGCGCGGTGGGGCCGGTGACGGGCCGGATCTGGGCGACGCACTCGAAGCGCTCACCCGCGTCCCTGGGCAGCCAGAGGAGGAGGTCGGAGAAGCTGAGGTCGGCCAGCAGATGCCACTGGGCCACGAAGGCCTCCAGCCACGCCTCGTCCGTCAACTTTTCCAAATGTGAGAGCACCATACAGATATGGTGCCAGCAAAGAATCCGGGATCAACCTCGTGAGGTCCGTGGCTCAGGAATGGAGCGCGTCGGTTCTGGTCGCGATGTTCTGGCACAATTGGCTCCGCACCAACAAGCAACCCGAGGAGTCATCATGGGCAAACGAGGCCGCAAGCGCAAGGCACGTCGCAAGAACAAGGC
>JAUNVL010000068.1 GCA_030537675.1 Propionibacteriaceae bacterium
TCCTTCCTTGAGAAGCGCGACCCCGACTGGTCCAAGTTTCCGTACTACTACTGATCGCTGTCAGCGGTGAGGCTTCACCACCTCAGTTCTTCTGGAACCTCACCATGTTGTTGAAGACCTCCTTGGTCACCCACCGGTAGGAGTAGCCGCCGCCAGCCCGAGGCTTGGCCTCGATGACGCTCGATGTGATGAACGAACGGCAGCCACCGCCACCGGTCAGTGCCGTGTCGCACTCGGTGCGCCATTTCCGGCCCTCACCCGACGTCCACGACCCGGTGACCGCCAGGGGGTTGGCCCCCCACTCCGCGCGCTTCATGTGGGGCAGGTAGGTGAGGTTGTTGAACACCCAGCCGTTGTGCTGCTGGAACGCGCCGTTGACCTGTGTCACCTGGGTGGCCCAGATCATCGTGCGGCAACGCACCGTCTGCGAGTACGGCTCACACGAGGTGAACCATTTGCGTCCGTTGATCTCATGGAGACCAGGCGTGTTGTACACATCCGGTGTTTCCGTGGGCTTCGGCGAAGGGCTGGTCGGCTCTGGCTCTGGCTCCGGTTCGGTCTCGATCTCCCAGAGGAACGTCGGCGAGGTCCACGTGATTGTCTGCACCGGGGTGTCATGATTCGAGACGTGGAGCCGCAGCACGTATTCGCCATCGGCGGCCACGTCCAGTTCGCCGGTGTCCTCGTCCATCCACTGACCGTCCCAGGCGCTGACGTTGCCGAACGGGGAGCGCCACGGGTCGCGTGCGACGTTGGCGAGTTGCTCGGTGTCCTCGATGGGCTGACCGTCATCGTCGGCCTGGAGGACGGTCACCGTGACTGATGAGGGCTGCGTGGCCAGCGTGTACGCGACCGCTGGATACATACCCGGCATGTGGGTGAAGACGTCGTCCGGTTCCAGCCCGCCAAACATCGGCTCCTCATCGACGCACAGCCGGTCCACCCATTCCTGGCACTCGTAGAGCACGCCCTGCATGGGTGGGTAGTCGCTGTCGTCGCCGAGGAGGGTGGGCGCGTCACTCCAGTCGCCCTTGATACCGGCGAAGGGGACCCCGATGGTTTCGGTTCCGGAGGTGAAACGAAGGAAGCCGCTGTACGTGGCGGTGTCAGCGGTGTCCTCCGACGGGACGATGGTGACGTCCACGGTGGCGCTGCCACGGGCGGGCACCGTCACGGATGCTGCGGAGAAGGTGACCTGGGTGCTCTCCTGGGTGAAGTCGGGCTGGTCCTGCAGCCGTCCTTCCTGCCATGCGGACGCCGTGGTCACGGCATCTTCGTGGGACGCTGCCCAGGTGACGGGCGCGTCGGTGGCGTTGGTCAGGGTGATTGTCTGCGTGAACGGGCCGTCCGCCGATTGCCCGGTGGACAGCTTGGCAGGGGATACCGGCGACTTGAGGGTGATGGCCTTGTCCACATGGATCAGGCCAGCGCCCTGCCGGTGAGCGGCGTCCAGGACCCCGGATTCGGGCATGAACGAGAAGAGAGCAGGCGACGCGGTGTTCTGCAGTCGTTCACGGGCCTCCTTGGCAGTGAGAGCGGGGTCGCTCTGCAGCATGAGAGCGACCGAGCCGGCCACATGGGGGCTCGCCATCGACGTCCCGGAATAGACACCCGAGCCACCCATGCTGAGCGGGAGAGTGGAGAAGATCGAGCCGCCGGGTGCACCCAGGTCAGGCTTCAGGCTCAGGTCCGCGGCAAGGCCCCAAGAGGTGAACCAGGACGTCAGTCCGGGTGTGTACGGGTTGGGGTCGTCAATGAATGTGCCGGGCACGTTGATGGTCACCGGGCCGGCCTCCATCGCATCGAGCACCTGCTGTGCCGTATCCGTCAGGATGCCGATCGCTGGCGCGTCGCCGCTGTCCACGAAGTCGAAGAAGAAGAAATCTGCGTAGGCCACCACCCCGATGGCGCCGGAGTCAAGCGCCAGCTGGGTGCGCCGCTGCACATCGCACCCACCAATGCCGCTGAATATGGCGACCTTGCCCGCCAACGTTGGGTCCAGCTTGCACTGCAGCGCGTCGCTGAAGGTGGCCAACTCACCGGAGAAGCCCGTCGGAGCAGGGGATACGGTCAGCGTGGTGTAGCCCGACTCGATGGTCTCGCCCACGGCTGGGATGAACTCCACAGCAGGCATGGTCGTACTCGTGGAATCGAAGGATGCCACGGAGATTGCCTTGTCCGCCACAGACGGGACACTCAGGGTCTGGGTGCCGAATTCGCCTTCGTTGCCAGCGGCCACCACCAGCACGACGCCGGCATCAACCATGCGGTCTGCGGCCTGCGACAGCGGGTGGGTGGGCGAGCCCTGCAGTGGCCAGCCAAGGCTCATGTTGACGACGTCCATGCCGTCGCTTGAGGCACGCTCCATCGCATCGAGGACGATCGCCATGGTGGTGTCGCCTTCACAGGTGAAGACCTTGTAGGCGCCGAGTGAGACTTCCGGGGCCACGCCGAGCACCTTTCCCTCACCACCAATGGTTCCGGCGACGTGGGTGCCATGCCCCATGCAGTCCATGGGATCGGCATCCGGCTCAGGCTGGGAGATCTCGCCGGATTCATCTGGCCAGGGGCTGTAGTCGTCGCCGATGAAGTCCCACCCATGTGTGATCCGCTGCGTGGGGAAGGTGGTGGAGTCCTGGTCGCCGGTGCCGCCGAGATCTGGGTGGTTGTAGTCAATGCCTGAATCGATGATGCCCACGGTGATGCCATCACCGGTGAGACCGAGCTCAGTCTGTGCCTTGTCGGCGCCGATCATCGCCAGGGAAGCCCTCGTGGCGGCCGTCTCGGGAGACGGCGGGGCTGTGGGCGCACGCATGGCCAGGACCGGATAGACGTCCTTCACGGAGCCCAGTCCGGAGAGCTTGTTCGCTTGCGCATCGTCGGCCTTGACGGTGACACCGTTGAACAGGCGGGTGTAGACGTGGGTGACGTCGGCCGAGAGCTTCGCCGCACGTGCTTCGACGGTGAACTGCGAGCGGTCGCGTTGGATCTGCGTCTTTGTCCCGCCGGAGGCCGTGGGCTCGGAACGGAACTCCACGAAGTACTCTCCCGTGGGGCGGGTTTTACCTGGAAGCCTTTCGGGTGCGGTGATGAAGTCGCTGAGGTTGCCGAGATCTTTTCGGCCGGCCCCGGCGTCGTCGGCGCGGGCGGCCGTGGGGGTGAGAATAAGGGCAACGACTGCCAGCGATGCTGCTGCTGCGCGCCACCTACGATGTTGGGACATTGGGCACATCCGATCGGTCAGGTTGCGCACAGACTAGTGCGTTACCGGCCGCTCGGGAGGCTTACCCTGTTTTGTTTATACAGGTTGCGAAAAGGGCACTGAAACCGTCTCTGACTTGGGCCTCGAGTCCGGGGTCGCGCGTCGTTCCTGAGAAACGCGACCCCGGCCGGTCCAGGTTGCCGTGGTACTACCGGAGCTCGCGCTGTCACCTGTTCTTCTGCTCGGGGGCATGGGCAGCTCCCCACAGCGGGCACAGGTGCCGCGGCTCAGAGACTGACGGTGCGAAATCCCATGTTTCCCGACGCCGAGTCCGGTGTGTTGGCGGTGCGCGCCGCGTTGCGGTACCGGTTGCAGTAGGAGTCGTGGCAGAGGTAGGAGCCGCCGCGCATGATGCGGCCGGGTCCGCTGTCCGGGCCCTGTGGGTCGTGCGATGGCGATGCGGCGTAGTAGCGGGGGTCAAACCAGTCCCGGCACCACTCCCACACGTTGCCCACCATCTGCCACAGCCCCCACGCGTTGGGTTCGAAGCTCCGCACCGGAGCAGTGGTGAGGAAGCCGTCCTCGAGGGTGTTCTCGCCGGGGAAGCTGCCCTGGAAGATGTTGCACGGCCAATCCTGCCCGGTGCGGCGGGCGGGCAGATCGTCGCCCCACGGATAGCGGGCACCCTTGCCGCCGGCGCGTGCTGCACACTCCCATTGCGCCTCGCTCGGGAGTGCGCGGCCGGCCCAGTCGCAGTATGCCTGCGCGTCATCCCAGCTGACCTGCACGACGGGATGATGGTCGCGACCAGCGAGGTCGGACCCGGGGCCGCCGGGGTGGCGCCAGTCCGCGCCCCGCACCCCGTACCACCAGGGCGCGCCCTGCGCTGTGCCGAGGATGTCGTCGTCGGACCCCTCGAAGGCGAGATGGAAGACAGCGGAGAAACCCTGGCGTTCGGACTCGGTGAGATAGCCGGTGGCCTCGACGAAGGTGGAGAAGTCGGCATTGGTGACGCTGGTGGCGTCGATGTGGAAGGCGCTCAAGGTGACGGGGTGGATGGGGGTCTCGCCGTCGCCGGGATGCCCGTCACCGTGATGGTCTCCCATGTCGAACGTGCAGGATTCAACGGCCACCTGCTCGACGGTGTGGAGGGAGGGATTACCGGGCCCTGACGGCTCCACCGGCGTGGCCGCTGGACGCGAGGCGTCAGGGAACGAGGGGGCGCAGCACGGACTGTCAGGCGCGGTCATGGACCACCGCTCAATCAGCGAGGCCGTAGAGCCGATCGCCCGCATCCCCGAGGCCGGGCACGATGTAGCCCACCTCGTCGAGGCGTTCGTCGACGGCTGCGGTCACGAGCGTGCAGGGGACATCAAGGTGGGACAGCAGGTTCTGCATGTTCTCGATGCCCTCAGGGGCAGCCAGCAGACAGATGGCCGTGATGTCGTTGGCTCCGCGCTTGACGAGGAACTTCACGGCCTCGCCGAGCGAGCCGCCGGTGGCGAGCATGGGGTCAAGCACGTAGCACTGCCTCCCGGACAGATCCTGTGGGAGGCGCTCGGCGTAGGTGACCGGCATCAGGGTCTCCTCGTCGCGGATCATCCCCAGGAAGCCCACCTCGGCTGCAGGCAGCACTCGGAGCATTCCGTCGAGCATGCCCAGCCCGGCGCGCAGGATGGGCACGATGAGGGGAGCCGGCTGCGCGAGGCGAGTACCGGTGGTCGGGGCGACCGGGGTGACGATGTCCACCTGGCGCACTCGTACGCCACGGGTCGCCTCGTAGGCCAGCAGGGTCACCAATTCATCGACGAGCCGACGAAACGTCGGTTGATCGGTGCTGGACTCCCTGAGGAGGGTGAGCTTGTGGTCCACCAACGGGTGCTTGATCACGCAAAGTTCCACGATCCCCACCTTTGCACATCACCGTGGCCCGTGGTTGCCAACCCGGGGCTGTGCTCAGATCATTTGCGTGGGAGGATGGACGAGGATTCAATCTGGAAGGGGACCGCCGTGAACGCATTCGACGAGGACGCAGAACCATTCGACCTCAAGGACGACGGCGACTCCGACGATGACGGAGACGATGACGACGACCTCGACATCGACGACGCCACCGAGGACGACGTCGACTTCGTGGTGGCCGTCTATCGCGAGGAAGGGCAACCCATGGCGGTGCCCATGGACTTTGACCTGGCCAACGACTTCGACGAACTGGTGCGCCAGCTCGGACGCATCCCCGGTGATTCCGGCGCCACGGGCTTCGTGTCCGTGGGCGGCGAGTTCTTCGTGGCCTGCCGGGTGCGTGGCCGTGCCGTCGAGGTGCTGCTCAGCGACAATGGCGCAGCCAACGACTGGCCCATCGCCCGCGACATCATGGACTACCTGAACGAGGAGATCCCCGACGAGGACG
This sequence comes from Propionibacteriaceae bacterium, assembly GCA_030537675.1. Taxonomy (GTDB): domain Bacteria; phylum Actinomycetota; class Actinomycetes; order Propionibacteriales; family Propionibacteriaceae; genus Arachnia. The sequence continues at coordinate 5,613 of JAUNVL010000068.1, forward strand.
ACGACTCGGCGCCCGTCGGAGATCTGGAGATGTTCGCCGCCAATGGGTTGCGCGCCTTCGAGCTGGAGCAGATCGCCACTGACTATGACGAGGACTCCGACGAATTGGTCCGCCAAATCGCGCGGAAGCTCAAGGTGGCGCCGGAGTTCGACCTCGCCGCCGAGTCCTTCGACGACTGAAGTGGCAAGCCGCTTCGCCCCGGCGATGCAGCGCGCCATCGAGGAGGCGCGCGTGGCAGCGGGGCACGGTGACGTGCCCATCGGGGCCGTGGTGCTCGACCCCACCGGAACAGTCGTGGCCGTGGGGTGCAACGAACGCGAACTCCTGGGAGACCCGACGGCGCACGCCGAGGTGGTCGCGATCCGTCGCGCCGCTGAGGTGCTGGGGGAGTGGCGCCTGACCGGCCACACGCTCGTGGTGACGCTGGAACCCTGCACCATGTGCGCCGGCGCCATCGTCGCCAGCCGCATCGAACACCTGGTGTTCGGCGCCTACGACCCCAAAGCCGGTGCTGTCGCGTCCCTGTTCGACGTGGTCCGCGACCCCCGCCTCAATCACCGCCCCCGCGTGACCGGCGGTGTGCTGGAGCAGGAGTGCGCAGCCCTGCTCGACGAGTTCTTCGCCGAACGCCGCTCCTGAACCGCCGCCTTCAGAAGATGGCGGCCAACGGGTCCCGTGGGAAGATCTCGTTCAACTCAGCCGAGTCCGCGGCCGTCGGGATCCAGCTCGTGGACTCCGCGTTCTGCCTCACCTGCTCCGGAGTCGTGGCCCCCGCAATGACGCTGGCCACCGTGGGCTGCGATGCCAACCAGGAGAACGCCACCTCGACGGGGGTCAGCCTCCGCTGCCGAGCGAAGTCACCGAAGGCACGGAGCTGGTGCAGGTCTGCCTGTTCCAGCAGCGCCGGGCGCAGGTGTGAGAGTCGACTCCCCTTGGGAGCCGCGCCGTCCGAGTACTTGCCGGTGAGCAATCCGTTGGCCAGCGGGTAGTACGGCAGCATCCCCACTCCGTAGGCCTGTGCGGCAGGGATGACCTCCACCTCGGCGTAGCGCTGCAGGAGGTTGTACTGGTTCTGCACGGAGACGAACCGCGCGCCGCCACTGGTGCGGGCGGTGAACTCGGCCTCCGCGATCTGCCAGCCGAACATGTTGGAGGCGCCGATGTGTCGCACCTTCCCGGAGCGCACCAGGTCATTCAGTGCCGCGAGGGTCTCGTCGATGGGGGTGTCGGGGTCAGGAATGTGGAGTTGGTAGAGGTCGATGACGTCGGTTCCCAGCCGCCGGAGTGAGCCTTCGACGGCCCGCATGATGTAGCCGCGGGATCCACGGGCACCCGGGTCGTCGCCGTACACGCCACGCATGTCCATGCCGAACTTGGTGGCCAGCACGACGTCGTCGCGTCGGCCACGAAGAGCCTTCCCCAACATGGTCTCGGACAGGCCGGGCTCGCGTCCGTAGGTGTCGGCGACGTCGAACAGGGTGATGCCGGCATCCAGGGCCGCGTGGATGAGTTCGTCGGTACCCTCCTGCGTTGCGGTGACGGTGTTCGCGCGGCCCAGGTTGTTGCAGCCGAGTCCGACGACGGAGACGTGTGGCCCGGTGGTGCCGAGTTGGCGATGCTGCATGGCTGATCCTTCTAGAAGAGGGCGACCTTCGGCTCGCGAGGGAAGATCTCGTCCAGCGCTTCGTCGTCCTCGGCGGTGGGGACCCAGTCCGCGGAGGCGGCGTTCTGCGCCACCTGCTCCGGCTTGGTGGCCCCAGCGATGACGCTGGCCACGGCCGGGCGGGACGCCAACCACGAGAAGGCGACCTCGATGGGCTCCAGGCCACGCTCGCGTGCGAAGTCCCCGAACGCCTTCAACTGCTCGAAGTCGGCGTCCTCCAACATGTTCTTGCGCGAATGCGTCAGACGGCTGCCCTCCGGCGCCTCTCCGTCGGAGTACTTGCCGGTGAGCAGGCCGTTGGCGAGCGGGAAATACGGCAGCACTCCCAGGCCGTAGGCGTCGGCAGCCGGGATCACCTCCAGCTCGGCGCGCCGGTCCAGCAGGTTGTAGTGGTTCTGGCTGGAGACGAAACGCTCACCGCCGCGGACGCGGGAGGTGAACTCCGCCTCCGCCATCTGCCACCCGGCCATGTTGGAATGCCCGATGTAGCGGACCTTGCCCTCCCGCACGAGGTCGTTGAGGGCATCGAGGGTCTCCTCGATGGGGGTGTTCTCGTCGGGGGTGTGGAACTGGTAGAGATCGATGTGGTCGGTACCCAACCTCCGCAGCGACGCCTCGACGGCGCGCGCGATGTATCGACGCGACCCGCGTGCCCCGAAGTCGTTGCCGTTGGCGCCCTGCATGTCCATCCCGAACTTGGTGGCCAGCACCACCTCGTCGCGGCGACCGGCCAGGGCCTTCCCGAGCATGGTTTCCGACAGGCCGGGTTTGCGGCCATACACATCGGCGACGTCGAACAGGGTGATCCCGGCGTCCAGTGCGGCGTGGATGACTGCGTCCGTGCCTTCCTGGGTCTCGGTGATCGTGCCAGCGCGCCCCAGATTGTTGCACCCGAGCCCGACGACGGAGACGCTGAGGCCGGAGTTGCCAAGTTGACGGTGTTGCATGAGGGATCCTCTTCGATCGACGACGCGTGCTCCAATGATGCTAGCCAACCTCGATTGGCGGGCGGGCGCTCGAACGTTGTAAACTCACCGGCGGTGACGTGTCTGAGCGGCCGAAAGAGCTCGCCTCGAAAGCGAGAGTGGTGCAAGCCACCGAGAGTTCAAATCTCTCCGTCACCGCCGAAGAAGGAAACGAACCCCCGGAGCGATCCGGGGGTTCGTTCACGTTCGGGGCATCGGCGGGATTGGCGCACCCTCAGCCGAGATCACGCGGCCGGGAGATGTGGGAGGCAGGCGTCGCCGCACTCAGCTTTGGTACCAGTCATCGATGACGTGCTGGACCCTGGAGGACTCGTTGCGCACCTGGCGGCCCGGAACCAGTTGGCCGTCGGCGACGAAGCCCTCCTCGCGGCCGGTGAGGGCGTCGATGAGGCGGCCGCGCCACAGTGCGATCTCCTCGCGGCGTGCCGCGACGTCAATGAGGTTGTGGACCTCGCCGGGATCGGCGTCGAGATCAAAGAACTGCTCCATGCCATCGCCGGAGAACCACATGAGCTTCGCGTGACCGTCGGTCACCCAGTGGTTGGCCTGCCACATGCCGAACCGGTGCAGGGTGTGCTCCCCGTGGAGGTGGGACCGCCAGGCCCCGTCTCCGGATTCCGTGATCAGCGGCACCAGGCTCTGCCCGTCCACGGTGTCCGGGACGGCGATACCGGCGATGTCCAGGATGGTGGGCATCACGTCCCGCAACTCCGCCACCTGCGTCCGCAGTGCGCCCCGTGGATAGTCGCCATTTGAGGCTGGCAGGGTGACGATGAGTGGCACCTTGGCGCTGCCCTCGTAGCCGACGGACTTTCTCCACATGTGGTGATCGCCCATCATGTCGCCGTGGTCGGAGACGAATAACACGGCGGTGTCCTCGAGCAGGCCGTAATCGCTCAGGGCCTCCATGAGCCGGTTCACCTGGAAGTCGATCTGCGTGATCAGTCCCCAGTACCCGGCACGGACGCGGCGGCGCACATCCTCGGGCAGGCGTGTGAATTCGGCCTCCACCTCGCCGTCGGTGAGCCACTCGTCCAGGTCGGCGACCCAGTCGCCCACCACCTGTTCGGGATGATCGGCGGCGAGGTACTGATCGAGAAGCCACTGTGGCGGATCGTAGGGGGCGTGGGGCCGGTGGAACGACAGGTACAGGAAGAACGGCGCCGTGGTGTCGCGTCGGCGGAGGAAGTCGATGGCCTCCGTGGTGGCCCATGTGGTGGGGTGCAACGCTTCGGCCTTGTCCCACGGGCGGGCCACCTGGCTGTTGCATCCGGCGCCGTGGTCCACGAGATCGGCCTGCGACTGCCCCGGCTGATTGTGCAGCCAGGCGAGGTAGTCATCCCCTGCCTCCAGGTTGCGGTTGCCGTGGCGGCGGGCAAAGTGGAGGAATCCGTCGTGGAGGACGACGTTGTCGAAGCCGACCCGGGACCGCTCGGGGAAAACGTGCATCTTCCCGATGGCCTGCGTCTGGTAGCCGTGCTCGCCCAGCACCGACGCCACGCTCCGGTCATGGGCGGCCTGGAACGGCACTCCCTCGCGGTAGCCGTAGCGGCCGTGCCGCTCCTGGGATGCGCCCGTGAACAACGCCACGCGCGCTGGCACGCAGGTGGGGGTGGCGGAATAGGCGTTGGTGAAGACCGCGCCGCGTTGGCCCAACTGGTCAAGGTAGGGGGTGCGGACGACGGGATGGCCGAGCAACGAAAGAGCGTCGCCCCGCATCTGGTCCACGCAGATCAGCAGAATGTTGGGTCTGGTGCTCTGTGCGGAATCCGCGGTCATGGCGCTCTCCAGGGGAGTCAGGGCTGGGTGGGCAGTGGTGACGCGGGGGAGGCCGACGGATCCGGCAGCACGCAGATGACGCCCTCGTCGCCGGAGGACACGGTGGACAGCGGCTCCGTGCCGAAGTCACCCCAGTCCGAGGCGAGCAGGACATCCACGGTGCCGTCCACACGGTCGTCGTACTCGACGTCCACGTCGGTGAAGTACGACGACACCAACTGGATCGCCGGCTGGCTCTTTTCGTTGGCGCGCAGGAGGACGCCCTTGATCACCCGATCGTCGGTGTTGTCCACCTTGACGATCCGGAAACCGGCGTCCTCGAGGCGGGTCTTCACCCGGTTCGCCAGCCCGCTCGCGAAGCCGGCGTTGTACACCCTGACCGAAACGTCCTTGACGTTGAGCCCATTGTTGGTGACCGTCACGCACGGGGTGGGTTCAGGACCGGGCAGCGGGGCGGTCAGGTTCTGCCATCCCCAGAACGCCCCCCAAATGAGTAGACCAACGAGACCCAACAACAACAAGGGCGTGGCAATCAGTCGAAAAATGCGCACGGACGCTCACTCAGCTCTGCTCGGGGACATGGGCGTTTGTCTACTTCAGTTCCAGCACGCGGGCGTGCAGGGTCTGGCGCTGCTGAAGTGCCGCGCGCAGGGCGCGATGCAGGCCATCCTCCAGGTACAACTCGCCGCGCCAGTGCACGACATGGGCGAACAGGTCGCCGTAGAAAGTGGAGTCCTCTTCGAGCAGGGCATCCAGGTCGAGTGTGCGCTTCGTCGTGACGAGTTCATCCAGCCGCACCTGGTGGGGAGCGATGGCAGCCCACTGCTTCTGGACGTAACCATGGTCCGGGTAGGGGCGGCCATCGCCCACGCGCTTGAAGATCACGCCGCTCAGTGTACTGGGATCGTGTGGGGAGAGGGTCACGACACCAGACATCGAGCAATCACCCGGGATGTTGGTCCGCAAGCTGGCAGGCTGTGGGGGTGACTGAACTACCGCAGGATGACGTGGCCCGCACCATTGCCGATGGCTACACCTTCGACGAGGAAGCCGTGCAGTTGGGGGTACTGATGACCGGGGAGTCGCCGATGGTGGAGGTCCCCATCCGCATCCCCGTATCCATGTTCAACCGCCACGGGTTGGTGGCTGGAGCCACCGGTACCGGCAAGACACGCACCCTGCAGGTGATGGCGGAAGCGCTCAGCAAGGCGGGCGTGCCCGTTTTCGCAGCCGACATCAAGGGCGACCTGTCGGGGATGGCGAGCCCCGGCAACGGCAGCGAGAAGCTGCTGGCGCGGGTCGCGGCCCAGGGCCAGCCGTGGACCGCGGCGCCGTTTCCCTGCGACTTCTACGCCCTCGGGGGTCGGGGAATCGGGGTGCCGGTACGTGCGACGGTGTCGTCGTTCGGGCCGATTCTGCTCAGCAAGGTGCTCGGCCTGAACCAGGTGCAGGAATCCTCGCTGGGTCTGGTCTTCTACTACGCGGACGGGGCGGGCCTTCCGCTGCTGGACCTGAGCGATCTGGTGGAGCTGCTCAAGTACTTGGTCTCCGATGAGGGCAAACCGGAGCTGAAGGGCATCGGTGGCATCTCCAGCGCCACGGTGGGGGTGATCCTGCGCAACCTCATCACCCTCACCGCTCAGGGGGGCGATGTGTTCTTCGGGGAACCCGAATTCGAACCCACTGAGCTCCTGCGCACTGCCCCGGACGGCCGGGGCATGGTCTCGCTGCTGGAACTGCCGGACCTCGCGTCGCAGCCTGACCTGTTCTCCACGTTCCTGATGTGGTTGCTGGCGGATCTGTTCGATTCGCTGCCCGAGGTGGGGGACACCGAGAAGCCGAAGCTGGTCTTCTTCTTCGACGAGGCTCACCTGTTGTTCAACAACGCGTCGAAGGCCTTCCTGGACTCCATCACGCAAACGGTCAGGCTCATCCGGTCCAAGGGCGTGGGGGTGTTCTTCGTCACGCAGACACCGAAGGACGTTCCCGGCGACGTGCTGGCGCAGCTCGGCAGCCGGGTTCAGCACCAGTTGCGGGCACACACCCCCAATGATGCAAAGGCGTTGAAGGCCACCGTTTCCACGTACCCCACGTCTGGGTATGACCTGGGGGAGTTGCTGCAGACCCTCGGCACGGGCGAGGCCGTCGTGACCGTCATGGACCCCGACGGCGCCCCGACACCGGTGGCGTGGACGCGCATCTGGGCACCAGAATCCTCCATGGCGCCGACGGACACGGAGACGCTTCGTCGGATCGTCGCGCAGTCACCGCTGATGGCCCGCTACGGCCAGTCCATTGATCGTGACTCCGCGCGGGAGATGCTTGCCCGCAAGCTGGAAGAGGGCTCGCGTCGGGCAATGGAGGAGCAGCGGCTCGACGAGCAGCGTCAACGCTACGAGGCCGACGCTGGACGACGCCCGGCTCCCAGCACTCGGCGACCGGCCAGGCCTGAGCCGGGCCTGGTGGAGCAGGTGACGTCGTCGTCGGCGTTCAAACAGTTCACCCGCACCGCGGCCCGGGAGATCGCACGGGGTCTTTTCGGGGCCGGCCGTCGGCGCTGAACGTGTAGCCACAAAGAACGACGGAGGGGGTGGCGCCATTGGGCGCGACCCCCTCCGTCGTTGTGGTTGCGGTGTTGCTGACTACTTGCTGGTGCCTTGCGACACGGAGCCCTGCAGCTGGCGCTGGAAGACCATGTAGACGATCAACACGGGCACGATGGTGATGATCACCGCTGCGAACAGGGAGCCGAAGTTCACCTCGTACTTGGCCTTGTTGGCGAAGTTGAAGACACCTTGGGCCAGCACGTACTGCTCTTCCTTGGTGTTGAGGGCCAGCGGCAGGAGCAACTGGTTCCACAGGCCAAGGAAGTTGAAAATGGCGATGGACGAAAGACCGGGCTTGGCCATCGGCAGCATGATGCGGAAGAAAGTGGTCCAGTGACCAGCCCCGTCCACCTGGGCTGCTTCGGCGATTTCGTTCGGCAGCGTACGGAAGAACGCGTAGAGGAAGAACACTGTGAACGGCAGCGCGAACGCCACGTAGGTCAGGATGAGGCCCTCGAACGTTCCCAGGAACACCCCGTTGGGCGCCCAGGGCAGCGGCAGGGACTTCAACACCTGGTACAGCGGGACGATCGCCAGGAAGATGGGGAACGTGAGGCCGGCCAGCATCAGGTAGTAGATGAGCTGGCTGCCCTTGAACTGGTACCTGGCCAGGACGTAGGCACACATGGCGCCCAGCAGCATGACCAGGAACATCGCCGCCGTGACCACGATGAACGTGTTGAAGAAGTAGCGACCGAAGTTGTCGGACGTCCACGCCATGATGTAGTTGCTGAACAGGTACGACAGGCTGAAGGAGCCCGTCTCAGGGTCCGTCAGCAGAGCCTTGGGCAACGCGGTGGACGACGCCGTGATCTCACGGGTGGTCTTGAACGACGTCATCAGCGTCCACAGCAGCGGGCCGACGACGAGCAGTGACCAAATGATGAGCAGGACGTGGGAAACGCCGGCAAAGGTCTTGTCGCCCTTGCTGACCGTGACCTTGCGGTTGTTGTGTGAGAGTGCTTGCGTGCTCATCAGTAGCTCACCGCATCCTTTCCGCCGGTCAGGCGATTGACGAGGAACACGAGGCCGGAGAAGGCCAGTGTCACCATTGCCAGCACGACACCCATGGCGGAGCCGCGGCCCCACATGTTCTGTCCACCGAAGGCGGTTTCGAACAGCTCCTGGCTCATGACGAGCGTGGAGTAGTTCGGGCCACCGGTCGGGTTCAACGCCACCATGTAGATGAAGGCGTCGAGCGCGATGATGCCCATGTAGATGTAGGCGGTCTGGATGTTGTCGCGGATCAGTGGGATGGTGACCCTCACCGCCGTGGTCCAGCGCCCAGCGCCATCGATGCGTACCGCCTCGTAGATCTCCGAGGGGATCGACTTGATGGCCGCGATGAACAGCAGCATGTAGAAGCCCACGAAGCCCCACACGATGACGAGCATCGAGACGGGCATGGCCGTCTCTTCCTTGCCGAGCCATGCGAAGTTCTGGAACTGGTCGAGGCCGATGCCTGTCAGGATTCCGTTGATCAGACCCATTCCCGGGTCCAGCAGGAGGCGCCACATGAGGCCGATGATGATGCCCGGGATCACGTAGGGGAAGAATGAGACGACGCGGTAGAAGCTGGCGCCACTGATGCCGCGGATGTTGCCGTGGCTGTGGCCGCCGACGGTGATGACGATCGCCAGTACCAGGGCCAGGATGATGGTGATGAGCGGCAGGAAGATGGCCAGCATGACGTTGTGCGAAAGCGCCAGCATGAATTTACTGCTGTTGAACAAATAAACGTAGTTGTCCAGCCAGATGTAGTCCGCTTCGTCGATCGGGCCGAAGCCGCGCCAGTTCGTCAGCGACAGGTGGAATGCCTGGAGGAACGGGTAGATCACGAGCACTAAATAGATGAGCAGGGGTAGCCCGAGAAAGACCACCATGAAGCTGATCTTGTCGAACGAGAAGTGCCGTTTGCGTCGCTGCACCGGAGCTCCTTAACTGGTGGCGGGAAAGGGTGAGGCGGCGAGGGGAGTCCCCTCGCCGCCCAAATCCGACGTGGTGTCGAAGATCACTTGGCGGTGAACTTCTCGATGGCGTCGTCGTTGCGGATGGCGTCGGTGGCCTCTTGCAGCGCCGAGGTCAGTTCGGCCGTCGTGGTCTCGCCGTCCAGGAAGGAGTTCCACGCCTGGTTCGTGTCGCGACCCATGCCGTAGAACGCGTTGAACTTCCAGGTGAACACGTTCTCGCCCGCATCGCCCAGCATCCCGATCTGGGACACGAGTGCCGTGGAGCCGAAGCCGTCGTCCGGGACGGTGTCCTTGACGATGGTGGGCGACAGGATCTCCTTCGCGAAGTTCGTGGCGGCCTCCTTCGACAGCATGGAGCGCATGAACTCCTTGCCGCCAGCCATGTTCTTGCCCTGGCTCGGGACGATGTAGGGCTCGTCCGCTGCGGAGTGGATGCCCTCGAAGGGCATCTTCGGCGACGTGGTAACGGTGGGCACCGGGGTGCCCGTCATCTCGAAGCCGTCCTTCGTCTGGTTCTTCATCTCGTTCTCGATCCAGGCGCCCGAGGGGTACAGCAGGGCCTCCTGGGCCTGTGACCATGCAGCTTGGGCAGCCGTGAACTGGGTGCCGCCGCCGCCGGGCTTGATGTAGCCGGCCTTGACGATCTCCTCCA
>JAUNVL010000069.1 GCA_030537675.1 Propionibacteriaceae bacterium
CCGTGCGATAGTGGACCCACCGGCGGCACCGCTGCTTCCGGCCCTCAGTGATCCGAGTGGGAAGGCGCCAACGAAATGAGTCTCGAGAAGGTCGTCTTCGGATTCTTCGTGCTGCTCGCGGCCACCCTCAACTTCGGGTTCGTCATCGGCGACATCTCCATCCCCGAACAGCACAACATCTACGAATTGTTCACGGCGTTGGCCGTCAGCCTGATCGCCACGGTGCTCAAGTTCGGTGACCGCACGCAGATCGGGGCGGTGCATCTGGCCACGAGCCTGGTCGCCGATCTCCAACTGATTGCCGCCGGTGTCGCATGGGTATGGGCCACGGAGATCTCCTCCAGCGGACTCACGGCATATGCCACCTCCAGCGTGGTCTCTCTCTCCGCTGGTGCTCTACTGGCCAACCTCGTCTCGGTGGTGTTGCTGGTGACCGAGACCGTCAGTTTCCGTCGCGTGTGACCCAGGATCTCCCGTGAGACTTGCGACGCGTGCGTTCCGGAAGCGCCTGCTCAGGCAACGTCGAAGGACCGATGTCACGTCGCTGTCCCACATCGAGGCGTCCCGTCAGGCATCGTCGACGATCTTTCTCTTCATGCGCCGCATGCGCGCCCCCCTCATCACCCTCATCGGCATCCTGTTCATCAGCGTCCTCGGCCTCTCCCTCATCCCCGGGGTCGATCCGGAGGGCGACCGGGCATTCATCAGCTTGTTCCAGGCCTTCTATTTCATGAGTTACACGGCAGCCACCATCGGATTCGGTGAGCTGCCGTGGCCGTTCTCCTCCGCCCAGAGGCTCTGGGTCACGTTCTCCATCTACCTCTCGGTCATCGGCTGGGCGTACGCGCTCGGATCCCTCCTCACCCTGATCCAGGACAAATCGTTTCGCCAGGCGCTCGCCATGCAGCACTTCACGCGCAAGGTGGCTCGTATGCGCACGCCATTCCTGCTGCTGGCGGGGTACGGACGGGCAGGGGAACTACTGACCAACGACTTCGATGCACTCGGCCAGCAGGTGGTGGTGATCGACACCTCCGAGGACCGCATCGAGGCGCTGGACCTTGGTTCGTTCCGGGCTGATGTCCCCGGGCTGGTGGGCGATGCTGCCAATCCCTACTATCTCCGGGCGGCTGGCCTGGACCACCCATGCTGTTCCGGCGTGCTGGCACTGACGGGCGACGACGAGACGAACCTGGCGGTCACCATGGCTGCTGCACTCACGCGACCTGACGTACCGGTCATCTCGCGCACCATTTCGAAGGCGACGGCGGAGCGGATGGAGGCGTTCGACAGCGTCACCGTCGTCAATCCCTTCGACCGGTTCGGTGACCACCTTCGCCTGGCTCTCAACGCACCCTCGTCCTACCGGTTGCTGGTGTGGCTCGAGGCCGGCCCGGGCGCGGAGGTTCCGGAACTCGTCCAGCCGCCCATCGACGGCCATTGGGTGGTGTGCGGATACGGCCGGTTCGGCAGGGAGGTGACTGCCGATCTGCGCGAGGCCGGTCTCGAGGTGGTCGTCGTCGACGCAGCCGAAGAAGCAGACCCCGGACCCGGAGTGGTCATCGGTGATGCCTCCGACCCCGCTGTGCTGGCGCTGGCTCGGCCGCTGACTGCTGTGGCGCTGGTGGCCGCCACCGACAACGACACCTACAACTTGTCGATCCTGGCAACGGCGAGGCGACTGAACCCGAAGATGTTCCTCTCTGCACGTCAGAACAGGCAGACCAGCGCCGCCCTGTTCGAGGCCATCGAGGTGGACAGCCTGATGGTGCCGAACGAGGTGATCGCACACGAGGTGTATGCCCAGATCAGCACGCCATTGCTGTGGCGGTTCATCCAGGAGATGCCCGCGCGTGGGGACGGGTGCGCAGCGGATCTCGTGGAAAGGTTGATGGGCAACTGTGGCGACAGGTTGCCTGCCCTGTGGCGGATCAACCTGCGACGCTCTGAGGCCTACGCCCTGATGCGTTTGTTGGACGAGGGCGCTGTCACGCTCGGTGACCTGCTTCGCAGTCCGGAGGACCGCGATCGGCAACTCGAGGTGGTGCCGATGATGCTGCTGCGTGGCGACGAGGCGGTGCTGGCGCCTGCGGCTTCGACGGTTCTGGCGCGCGGTGACCAGTTGCTCTTTGCAGGACACGCTGTTGAGCGCCGTGAACTGCAGTCCACACTGCAGGATCACTCCGTGGCTGCCTATGTCGTCCTCGATCAGCGGCTGCCGTCCAGCTGGGTGTGGCGCAAGCTGTCCCGCCGAGTCAACGACTGATCACAGCTGTTCAGTCGCCCGACGGGTCCGATCGCGAATCGAGGAACTGGTAGACCTGCGCGTCGTCGACCCCCGGAAAAGTGCCCGGCGGTAGTGCGGCGAGAAGGTGCGCGTGCGTGCGTGCGCTGGGCCACGAGAAGGCAGACCATCGCTGCGCGAGCACCGGAGACGCCCGTCGGCAGCAGGTCACGTCGGGACACTTCGACACGGATTGTTGTTTGGTGGTTCGGCCCCTGAACCACTTGGAGTCCCGATAGTGCACGCCGATGCTGGTGGAGAAGGCGCCACCAGCACCGCTCCTGTCGACGCGAGCAGTGCACCAGTAGGTCCCGGCAGGAGTTTCGGTGTACTGGTCAAAGGCGTTGAACCTGTCCGACACGTCGAACACCTGGCGCGACGTCCAGTAGCGACACACCAGCTGTCCCTCGATTGCGCCGAGGTTGTCCATGGGGAAGGAAACCCCGTCGTTCTCGTACGCCTTGTAGATGGTGCCTGACTCATGGACGCGCTGGAAGTGGACCTGGATGCCCAGGTGTTGTGTGGCCAGGTTCGTGAATCGGTGGGAAGCGGCCTCATAACTGACGGCGAACGCATCACGCAGGTCCTCGATGGCCAACTTGCGTTGCGCCTTGTTCTCCTGGAGGAACCGCACGGCAGGCCCCTCGGGCATCAGGAGCGCCGCGGCGAAGTAGTTGGTCTCGATCCGTTGGCGCAGGAAGTCGCCATAACTTGCCGGTGGCGTGTGTCCCAGGACGTGGTGTCCGAGCGCCTGTAGAAGGACCGACTTCGGATCGTGGTCCCCCGTGCCGGCAGTCGGCAGGTAGATCCGCATGTTGCGAAGATCGGTGACCGAGCGTGTCGAGTGGGGAAGGTCACTTGCCTGGTGCAACGTGAAGCCGAGGTGCTCGGTGATCTCGCCGATGAGGTGTTGCGACAGTGGCCCCGACACGTGGCCGACACGCTTGAGGAGTTTTCCTGCCTCCACCTCGAGCTCACGGAAGTAGTTGTCGCGAGCCCGCATCTCGTCGCGCAGCTTGGCGTTGGCGCGCCTCGCCTCCTCCGGCGTCGCGACGCGCTCTGCCGCATCATGGGCCAACTCCCTGTGCAGGGCGACCAGGGAGCTCAGCACGTCCATCGGCATCCGTGGGGATATCCGAACGGGCCGCAGCCCTTTGGCCTGGGCGAGGGGTGAGTTCATGTAGCGGTCCAGTTCGATCTCCAACTGGGCCCGACGGCTGGGGACCGGCGCTGTGAGATCGTCGAACGATGCGCCGTAGACGCGGGCGATCTTCTGCAGCGTCGACAGCTTCGCCTCACGCTTGCCATTCTCGAGGAGCGAGAGCTGGGATGCGGCGACACCTGAACTTTCTGCCACCTGCGCCAGCGTCAGTTTTTGTTCCTTGCGCAGGTGTCGTAGCCGTCGCCCCAGTGAAAACGGGTCGAAAGGCTCAGCGTCGTCATCCGTCTTCGAGGTCCTATTCGCTTCCACAACCATGAAATTGACCATATCGGAATATTTGCGTTTTTTACCACGAAATACCGCGGAAACTTTTTGCTTTGTCTGCGAGAGTAGTACCAACGAGGGCGCACGGCACCGAAGCTGGCCCCTGATCGGAAGGAATTCTGCCATGACCGACAGCTCCGCAGACCAGATCCAGAACGACTGGAAGACCAATCCCCGTTGGGCCAACGTCAAGCGTGACTACTCCGCTGACGACGTGGTCCGCCTGCGCGGCACCGTGCAGGAGGAGCACACCCTCGCACGCCGCGGCTCCGAGCAGCTGTGGGACAAGATCCACTCCGAGCCCTACATCAACTCGCTCGGCGCCCTCACAGGCAACCAGGCGGTGCAGCAGGTCAAGGCTGGTCTGAAGGCCATCTACCTCTCCGGCTGGCAGGTCGCCGGCGATGCCAACCTGTCCGGTCACACGTACCCCGACCAGTCCCTGTACCCGGCCAACTCGGTTCCGCAGGTCGTTCGTCGCATCAACAACGCGCTGCTGCGTGCGGACCAGATTGAGCACTCCGAGGGCATCAGCTCCGTCGATGACTGGCTGGTCCCGATCGTGGCCGACGCCGAAGCCGGCTTCGGAGGCCCGCTCAACGCGTACGAGCTCATGAAGTCCATGATCGTGGCCGGCGCCGCTGGCGTCCACTGGGAGGATCAGCTCGCCTCCGAGAAGAAGTGCGGCCACATGGGCGGCAAGGTGCTGATTCCCACCAAGCAGCATGAGCGCACCCTCAACGCCGCACGTCTGGCAGCCGATGTGGCTGGCGTTCCGTCCGTGATCATCGCCCGCACCGATGCCGAGTCGGCGAACCTCATCACCTCCGACATCGATGAGCGTGACAAGGAATTCATCACCGGCGAGCGCACCAGCGAGGGCTTCTACAAGGTCAAGGGTGGTCTCGAGTCCTGCATCGCACGCGGCAATGCCTACGCCGAGTACGCCGACCTCCTGTGGATGGAGACGGGTATTCCGGATCTGGAAGTTGCCAAGGCATTCGCGGAAGGCATCAAGGCTGAGCACCCCGAGCAGCTGCTGGCCTACAACTGCTCGCCTTCGTTCAACTGGAAGAAGCACCTCGACGACGCCACCATCGCCAAGTTCCAGCGCGAACTGGGTGCCATGGGCTTCAAGTTCCAGTTCATCACCCTGGCCGGCTTCCACGCGCTGAACTACTCGATGTTCGATCTGGCTGACCGTTACTCCACGGAAGGCATGACCGCCTACGTCGACCTGCAGGAGCGCGAGTTCGCTGCCGAGGACCGCGGGTACACCGCCACGAGGCACCAGCGCGAGGTGGGCACCGGCTACTTCGACGACATCGCCACGGTGCTCAACCCTGACAGCTCCACCACAGCACTGAAGGATTCCACCGAGTCCGAACAGTTCTGATCCTGCCCAGCACCGCCGTGAGGAGACCATCATGACCACGCCAATCACCAACCCACGACCAGTGACGACCCCGATCACGATCGAGACGCACGAGCCGGTCGGCAACCTTATGGTGGACAGTCGCCTGGTTGAGTTCATCAACGAGGAGGCACTGCCTCTCGCCCCAGTTGCTCGCGAGCGGTTCTGGGAAGGGTTCGCCACCCTGTTCAATCAGTTCAGCGAGGACAACCGGGCGCTCCTGGAGGAACGCGATCGGCTCCAGGGAGCCATCGATGGATACCACCAGGAGCACCCCGGTGTTCCTGACCCGACGGCCTACCAGCAGTTCCTCCGCGACATCGGCTACCTGCACGACGAGCCGACGAGGGTCTGGGCACGAACCCATCACGTCGATGAGGAAATCGCCCAGATGTCCGGGCCGCAGCTCGTGGTCCCCATCACGAACCTCCGTTTCTCGATCAATGCTGCCAACGCACGCTGGGGCTCGCTCTACGACGCCCTCTACGGCACCGACGCGATCAGCGAGCAGGACGGCGCCGAACCGGGTCGTGCGTACAACCCCGTGCGGGGCGAGCGCGTCATCGCCTGGGCCCGTGGGTTCCTCGACCGTGCTGTGCCGCTCTCCTCGGGCTCACACGCAGACGTCGTGGAATACCGTGCCGGACGGAACTTCAAGGCAAAACTGACGTCCGGCGAAGTTGTGGGACTCACCGACAAGGATGCCTACGCGGGGTACCGGGGCTCGCCCGATGCCCCCACCGGCATCCTGCTGAAGAACAACGGCCTGCACATCGAGATCCAGTTCGATGCCGAGAGCCCTGTCGGCAAGACCGACATGGCCGGCGTCTCCGACGTCGTCATGGAAGCGGCCATCACCACGATCATGGACTTCGAGGACTCCGTGGCGATGGTGGACGGTCCTGACAAGGTCATCGGTTACCGCAACTGGCTGGCCCTCAACGACGGCACCGCCTCTGAAGAGATGGAGAAGGGAGGCAGGACGTTCACCCGGACGCTGTCCCCGCACCTCTCCTTCACGACTCCCGACTTCTCCACGATGGAGCTGAACGGGCGTTCCCTGATGCTGTGCCGCAACGTCGGCCATCTCATGACGACGCCCGCCGTGCTCGACGAGCAGGGTCGGGAATTGCCCGAGGGCATCCTGGATGCGCTCGTGACCAGTCTCTGCGCGCTGCCGGGGCTCAAGTCCAACGACGAGAACCCTTCTGCCTCGCAGAATGCCTCCATCTACATCGTGAAGCCCAAGCAGCACGGAGCCGATGAGGTTGCTTTCACGTCACGGGTGTTCGCTGAGGTGGAGGACATCCTCGGCCTGGAGCGCAACACCATCAAGATGGGGATCATGGATGAGGAGCGCCGGACCACGGTGAACCTGATGGCCTGCATCGAACAGGCCGTCGACCGGATCATCTTCATCAACACGGGCTTCCTGGATCGCACTGGCGACGAGATCCACACCTCCATGGCGGCTGGCCCGATGATCCGCAAGGCGGAGATGAAATCTGCCACGTGGATGAAGAACTACGAGGACTGGAACGTGGACGTCGGCCTGGCAGCCCACCTGCCGGGCAGGGCACAGATCGGCAAGGGCATGTGGGCCATGACCGAACTGATGGCAGACATGCTCGAGACGAAGGGCGCACACCCACTGGCCGGTGCCAGCACCGCGTGGGTGCCCTCACCCACGGGAGCGACCCTGCACGCCACCCACTACCACGAGGTGGATGTGCGGGAGCGTCAGGAAGACATCATGAAGCAGGGCCGTCGGGCCACCCTGGAGGGGCTGCTCACCATTCCCCTTGCTCCAGCAACGGACTGGACGAAGGATGAGAGGCGCAACGAGGTCGACAACTCCTGCCAGTCCATCCTCGGCTACGTCGTGCGCTGGATCGAGCAGGGGGTCGGCTGCTCCAAGGTGCCAGACATCAGCGATGTCGCGCTGATGGAGGACCGGGCCACCTGCCGGATCAGCTCGCAGATGCTCGCCAACTGGATCCGTCATGATGTGGTGTCCGCCGACTTCGTTGTCGATTCGCTGAAGCGGATGGCCAAGGTGGTCGACCAGCAGAACGCGGGAGATCCGAGCTACCTGCCGGTGACTCCGTCAGACTCCGAGGGCTCCTTCGAGGACTCGATTGCCTGGCTCGCAGCCAGGGACCTGGTGCTCGAGGGCACCAAATCCCCCTCGGGCTACACGGAGCCGATCCTCCACGCTCGCCGTCGCGAGTTCAAGGCACGCCACGGGCTCGTCTGAGTTTCCCTGCTCGTCACACGGAGCCCCGCCGGTCAATGGACCGACGGGGCTCCGTCACGTCCGGGGCGCGGCTCCGATGGCGTCGTCGCGCATGTCGTCCATCGCGCCCGAGGTCGCTGGAAAAGTGGTCCGCATGGTGGCCTTTCCCATCTACAAGGCACTTCCCTGAGAGACACCCTGACGCGCTGTACCCAGTTGTCGCAATCACCTTTCCAGGCCTGAATTTGAGGTCTAATGTGCAATTAACATTCATTCCGAATGTTAATTCTCGAGGGGGATTCTCATGAAGCACCGGCTCCTAGCTCTTCTTGCGACGCTCGCCATGGTGGCCACGAGCGCTGTGGCACTGGCTCCTCACGCCTACGCGGATACAGGTGGCGGTGCCACCTACGTGTCCGTCGGCGACTCGTTCGCAGCCGGCACGGGCGTTCCGCCTTATGCAAGCGGTGCAGACGCGGCCTGCCTGAGGTCTCAGACCTCCGGCTACCCCGCACTGCTCTCGCAGTGGCCGACGTTCCGGAATCGCAGTGACGTGACCTGCTCGGGTAAGACGACGGCAGACATCGCCGCGCAACTGGAGATCGCCGACATTGGCCCCAACACCCGCTCCGTCACCGTGACGGTCGGAGGCAATGACGTGGGATGGAGCGATGCGCTCATGGTGTGCATGGTCAATCAACAGGCATGCTCCGGTGCCTTCGCCGACGTCGCCGCGAAAATCCCCGCGGTGAAGACGTCGATCGCTGGTGTGATCGGGCAGGTCGCCGCCGTCGCGCCCAACGCCAACGTCTACGTGACCGGGTATCCCTACCTCTTCGGTGACTTCAAGGGGACTTGCACCGTGGGAACAGGGCCCACCGGCGCTCCCATCGTTGTTGACCGCACCGCCGCCACGACGGTGAATGCCGCCGTCATCGGACTCAACGTCGCCATCGCGGCCGGCGTGAAGAAGTCGGGCGATCGCGACGCAACCTATGTTGACGTCTCATTCCTCTCCCTGCGCCACGGGTTGTGCGGCTCAGGTTCCGACTGGATCAACGGGGTGCAGTTCAGCGGTCCATATCCGTTGCCTAGCAGCCTGCATCCGAACCTTGCTGGAGAGAGGTCCTACGCCAGCCGCGTCCTGGTGACAAGCTGGTTCAAGTGACGCCTGTGCCACTGCGGCGCAGACCTCACCCTGCCTGACGACGTCGTACGGATCGCTGGCCGTCGGCTGCGCGCCCGGATGTGCTTGGTTGCAAGCTTTCGAGGTGCCGAAGCGATGGACGGTGGCTGCGGCCTCCTCTCGTGCTTTCGCGAGTGACATGGAGCGAACGCCAACGCGAGCGCGTACGGAGATCCGCGGCCGCCACTGCGGCGCGGAGACCGGACTCGGCGCATCGCGTTCCGCACATTGCCATTGATGTGCGTAGGGTCGGTGAGAACAGCAAGCCAAATAGGGAGATTTTTGTGTCCGTTCGGCCACTCTGGCGTTCAGCGCTTCGTCCACTCGCAATCGGGTCGGCGGTCACGCTCGCCCTCACAGGCTGCACTTCGTCCGGATCGGAGCCCATCAAGGACGGGCAAGTCACAACCCGTGAAACGACGAGCCAACAATCGGCAGCCACCGACGCACTCGTGGCAACCCTGTCGGCGTTGAGCGACACCGTCGTGCTGACCGGCGATTCCTCAGCCGCTCTTGCCGAGCAGGCATCGCAGACCTTCTTCGACAGTGCTCCCGTGGTGGTCATCGCTGCTGAGGGAGAGTCACTGCGCGGCGCATCCGCCGCGGCTGCGCTCGGAGTCCCTGTCCTCATAGATGGTCCGCAGGTTTCCTCCGAGATCGATCGGCTCGGCTCCGAAGTGGCGTTGGTACTGGGAGCCGTCAGCGACCCGGGCATCGACGTGGTGGTCCCCAAGGATGACAACGACCTTGCCGCTCTGGTCGGCGCGTCTGCGGCTGACGGCAGCGTCGCGGCCGGGAATCACATCGGGGCACTGACTGCCTTGGACGCAGACAACCCCCAACTCCTCGCTGCCGACGGTCCAGCAACGGTCTCGTCCACGTCTGCAGCGCCCGTGACCGCGAGATTGGAGTCCGATCGGGATGAGTTGCCAGCCACGCAACGCCCAGAGGCAACGTCGGGTGTGGTGGTGTTGAGCTCCGGTGATGACCGCGATACCGCCGCCGTCGGCACGGTGCTGGCCAGCGGAGCCCACGTGGTCATTGTTCCCGGCGGAGACCCCCGTTCGACGTCAGAGTCTGTCTCCGCGATGGCGGAGATGAAGCCGGAGACAGCCGTCGGTGTTGGACCTGAGTTCATCGACGCTGAAACCCTGAAGAGTCGACTGCAGGTGGCCTCCACCGGGGCTGAACTGCCCGGAGGCGGCCAGCTGGTCCTTCCCGGCAAGACCTACGTGGCGCTGTACGGCCACCCCGGTTCCACAGCGCTCGGTGTCCTGGGCGAGCAGGATGCTCCCGCCACCATCAAGCGTGCCGCGGCCATCGCGTCCGAGTATGACTCGCTCGTCGATCAGCCGGTCGTTCCGGCCCTGGAAATCATTGCCACCGTCGCCAGCGCTCAGTCCGGCAGGGATGGCAACTACTCCAACGAAGTCGCACCGGAAGCCCTGCATGAGTTGGTGGATCTGGCAGGGAAGAACGGTCAGTACGTCGTCCTTGACCTGCAGCCCGGCCGGACGGATTTTCTGACCCAGGCCAAGCTGTACGAGGAACTGTTGGTACTCCCCCACGTCGGGCTGGCACTGGATCCCGAGTGGCGCATCAAACCCAACCAGGTGCACCTGCGCCAGATCGGGCACGTCGAGGTTGCCGAGGTCAACCAGGTGGCCACCTGGCTTGCCGACTTGGTGAAGGAAAACAATCTGCCCCAGAAGATGCTGATCCTCCATCAGTTCCAGATTCAGATGTTGCGCGACGTCAACAACGTTGACCAATCCCGTTCCGAGATTGCCGTGCTCATCCACGTTGATGGTCAAGGGCCTCAGCCAACGAAGCAGACCACATGGCGCACTCTGCACAACAACGCATCCACCGTGCAGTACTGGGGATGGAAGAACTTCTACGACGAGGACATCCCAGGTCCCCTGAGCCCGTCCGACACGATCACCACGGTGGACCCGGTCCCGGACTTCATCAGCTACCAGTAGTTCCACGGAGCCACCAGAACTTCACGGCGATGGTGGCTCCGTTTGGATCACTGCCGGTCGGCTGCGCGCAGCGCTTCCCACGTTGCCCGGCGTTTGGCCTGCTCGACCGGGTCGGGCACGGGCAGGGAGGCGAGCAGACGTCGCGTGTAGGGGTCGCGAGGCGAACCCAAAACCTCATCGCCTGTCCCCTCCTCGACGACTTTGCCGTGATAAAGGACGACGATCCGGTCGGCCAGCATGTCCACGACGGCGAGGTCGTGGCTGATGAAGAGGGCGGCGAAGCCCAGCTCACGCTGGAGTTCGTCGAACAGGTCGAGCACGCGAGCCTGGACGGACACGTCGAGCGCTGATGTGGGCTCATCGGCGATGAGCAACTCGGGCTGCAGTGCGAGCGCACGGGCCAGGCTCGCGCGTTGACGCTGACCTCCCGAGAGTTCGTGAGGAAAGCGGTCGCCGAATGCCTTGGGCAGTTGAACGGCCTCCAGTAGCTCGTCGACCCGGGTGCGCGCCTCGTGGACGGATTCAGCCTTCCCATGCACCACCAGGGGTTCGGCCACGCAGTCGGCTATTGAGAGCAGCGGGTTGAAGCTCGTCGCGGGGTCCTGGAACACAAAGCCGATCCGGCTTCGGACGGGACGGAACTGCCGCTCCCGCATGCCGTTCATCTGGATCCCGTGGACGGTCAGGGAACCGCCGCTCACCTTGGTCAGCCCAGCGATGGCGCGGCCGATCGTTGTTTTTCCGCTGCCGGACTCCCCCACGAGACCCAGCACCTCGCCGGGACGAATGCTGAGATCGACACCGTCCACCGCCACGAAATCTGGCTGACGGAAGCGACCTGGGTAGACGATCCGCAGGTCCTTTGCCTCGACCACTGGCGTCTGCTCGGCCCAACCCTCGGGACGCCGCGACGCACGATCATGGGCTCGGACGAGACCTCCCCCCACGCGAGGGACAGCCTCGAGCAGTTGCCGCGTGTAAGGCTCCTGCGGGGAGGAGAACAGCGTGTGGACGTCGGCCTGCTCAATGATCCGTCCCTGGAACATCACAGCAACCCGGTCTGCCAGGTCGGCCACGACGCCCATGTTGTGCGTGATGAGCACGATCGACGTGCCGAACTCCTCGCGGCAGCGACGCAGCAGGTCAAGGATCTCCGCCTGCACGGTGACGTCCAGCGCAGTCGTGGGCTCATCGGCGATGATCACGCCCGGATCGAGCACCAGTGCCTGCGCGATGACGATGCGCTGCTTCTGGCCGCCGGAGAACTGGTGCGGGTAGTGATCCACCCTGACCTCGGGGTCGGGGATTCCCACCCGCCGCATGATGTCGATGGCCTTGGCGCGGGCTTCTCCGCGCGTGTACTTCCCGTGTGCCCGAAGGCCCTCGATGATCTGCCAACCCACCGGATAGACCGGGTTGAGGGCGGTGGACGGCTCCTGGAACACCATCGCGGCATCGCGACCACGCAAGTGGCGGAGCTTGGCGGCGGACACCTGGAGTACGTCGTTCTCGTCCGAGCCATCCTTGTGACGCAGGATCACCGCACCGCGGGTTCGCGCGGTTTCGGGGAGCAGACGGAGGATGGTCTTGGCGGTGACGGTCTTTCCGCTTCCTGACTCCCCCACGATGGCGAGCACCTCACCAGGATGAACGGACAGGCTGACTCCGTCCACAGCGACGACGGTGCCGGCGTCGGTGGCGAAGGAAATCGCCAGGTTCTGAATGTCAACGACGTCGGTCATCGCGTCGCCCCTCCATCGGTCGGGTAGAGGGCGACACCGAGATCCTCTGGTGGTGCTTGGTCCGCGGCGCGTCGGGTGCGGAGCCGGGGGTCGGCCAGGTCGTTGAGGCTTTCGCCCACGAGAGTGATCCCGAGTACGACGAGCACGATCGCGAGGCCCGGGAACAGCGAGGTCCACCAGATTCCACTGGTCACGTCGGAGATTGCCTTGTTCAGGTCGTAGCCCCACTCGGCGGCTGACGAAGGTTCAATGCCGAAACCGAGGAATCCCAGACCCGCGAGGGTGAGGATCGCCTCCGACGCATTGAGGGTCACGATGAGGGGCAAAGTGCGCGTCGCGTTGCGAAGCACGTGCCGCCCCATGATGCGGATGTTGGAGGCGCCGATCACCCGCGCCGACTCCACGAACGCCTCCGACTTGATGCGCACGACCTCTGAGCGCACCACCCGGAAGTACTGCGGGATGAAGATCACGGTGATGGACAGGGCAGCAGCCAGCACGCCCGGCCACAGCCCGGACTGTCCCCCGCTGATGACGATGGCCATGACGCTGGCCAGGAGGAGGGAGGGGAAGGCGTAGATTGCGTCGGCCAGAACCACAAGGATGCGATCGAGCCACCCGCCGAAGTAGCCGGAAACCAGACCCAGCAGGACCCCGAGCACGATGGACAGGGCGACGGCGGTCACGATGACCAGGAGCGCCGTGCGTGAACCCCAGATCACACGTGAGAGCACGTCGTAGCCGCTGACGGTCGTTCCAAGCAGGTGGGCGGCCGAGGGTGGCTGCTGGGCGCCGAATGCGCCGTCGGTACCCCTCAACTGGGCGAAACCGTAGGGAGCGAGAACGGGGGCCAGGAGTGCGGTGATCAGAAAGATGCCGGAGAGCACCAGCCCTGCGATGAGCATTCCGCGTTGGAGGCCGACGCTCTGGCGCAGTTGCGCGACGATCGGCAGGCGATGCCAGCGCGGAGCGCGCACCGCGGCAGCCACGGGTGTCTCGGACTGTGGAGCGGACATCAGTACCTCACCCTCGGGTCGATGAGCGCGGCGAGGACGTCGACCAGGAAGTTGGTGACTGCGACGATCACTGCGAGCACGGCGACGATGCCCTGGACGGCAACGAAGTCACGGGCCTTCAGGTAAGCAGCCAACTGGAATCCGAGGCCTTTCCACTCAAAAGTTGTCTCGGTCAGGACGGCACCGCCGAGCAGCAGCGCGATCTGGAGGCCCATGACCGTGATGATCGGGATGAGCGCTGGTCGGTAGGCATGTGTTTTCAGCAACCGGCGCTCGGGCACTCCGCGCGAGCGGGCGGCTTCGACGTACCCACTGCCCAGGGTGCCGATGACGTTGGTCCGCACGAGGCGGAGGAACACGCCGGCGGTGAGCATTCCCAGCGCGAGCGCCGGTAGAACGGCGTGTTGCAGGACGTCGATGATGACGCTCGGATCGCCGGTTTGGAGGCCGTCGATCAGGTGGATCCCTGTGGGACGCTCGAGAACTTGCATCTTGATCTCCGCGCCGGTGCTGGCCCGGCCGGCGACCGGAAGCACTTTCAGCCAGACGGAGAACACGAGCTTGAGCAGGAGTCCTGCGAAGAAGACGGGAGTGGCGTAGGCGAGGATCGCGAGCACGCGCAGCATCGCGTCGGGGGCCTTGTCCCGGTGGTAGGCGGCCAGGCGGCCCAGCGGGATGCCGATGAGGAGGGCGATGATCAGGGCGTAGACCGCGAGTTCCAGAGTCGCGGCGCCAAAGGTGGTGATGACCTCGGTCACTGGCCGACGGTCGCTGAGAGTGGTGCCGAAGTCCCCGCGCATGATGTTGCCGAGGTACTCCATGTACTGCGTGATCAGCGGCCTGTCGTAGCCGGCCTGGGCGATTCGCTCAGCGAGCTGATCGGCTGGCAGGCGGCCACCCTGGGCCGCGGTGATGGGGTCACCCGTTGCCCGCATGAGCATGAACACTGTGGTGACAAGGATGAAGACGGTCGGGATGATCAGCACAGCGCGTACCGCGATGTAGCGGCCCAGACTGCCCCCTCGATCGTGCTGTTTCGTGGCGGCCGGCGCAGCGCCGGTCTCCGGTTCGATCGTGGTCGTCATCATTTCCACTTTCTCGTGGTGGTTGCCCGGGCATGATTCGGAAAACGCGGGCCCCTCGCATGGCGAGGGGCCCGCAGATCCGTGATCCTTGGCTCAGTGATGTTGCTCGTCGACGGAGCGATCAGCCCTTGCTGAGCGCGCCGTAGCGGAACTTGAACGACGCGTCGAGCGTGTCGTCCGCGCCTTCAACCGTCGCACCGACCACGGCCACCTGCGCACCCTGGAGGTACGGCACGGTGGAGAGGTCGGCGGCGACGTCGGCCTGGATCTCCTCGATGAGCGCCGTGCGCTCGCCAGCATCCAGCGTGCTTGCCTGGGCGAGGATCTTGTCGTTCACTGCGCTGTTGTCGTAGTGATTGCCCACGAAGTTCTCCTTGAGGAAGAACGGTGTGAGGTAGTTGTCCGCGTCGGAGTAGTCAGGGAACCAACCGAGCTGGTAGGCCGGGTACACATCGGCGGTGCGGTCCTTGGCGTACTGGACCCACTCCGTGGTCTGCAGGTCCACCGTGAAGAGGCCGCTGGACTCCAGCTGCTCCTTGATCAGCGCGTACTCGTCACCCGAGGACGGGCCGTAGTGGTCGTTGGAGTACTGCAGGTTCAGCGCGACAGGGGTGGTGACACCGGCGTCTGCGAGGGTCTTGGTCGCCTTGTCGACGTCCGGGCCTCCCTCACCATCGCCGTA
>JAUNVL010000070.1 GCA_030537675.1 Propionibacteriaceae bacterium
TCGTGGGAGTACCGTCGAGAAGTGAGACAGATCCCGATGAACCCGATTGTCCTGCCAGGGCCGGTGGTGGATGCCGTGGCGGGTTCTTCACCGTTGACGCAGTGGTGGGTACCGATGGCAGCGTTGGTCATTGCGTTGGTCGTGACAGGTGTGGTGCTCATACAGCGAAGGCGACGGCGGTGGCTGATGGTTCTGGCCTGGCTGGGCTCCGCGTTTGTGTGGCTGGTCGTCGTGGCACTGGGTGCCAATGCTTGGTACGAGTTTGCTCCCAACCTCGCCGCGGTGCAGCGCCAGATCGAGTCGGGCCTCGGTTTGCCGGTGGCGTACCGGACTGTCGATGGCTCGCACGTGGAGGAACACTCAGTTCCCGCCTCCTCCGCACTGTCCATGCCAGCTTCGTCGGTGTGGGTGTACACACCTCCGGGGTACGACCCTTCCGCGACGACCCGGTACCCGGTGGTGTACCTGATTCATGGGTATCCAGGAACGGCCGCTGACTGGTTCACCGCGGGACGGGCGGACGAGGTTCTGGACGCGATGATCGCCACGAGGATGATACCGCCGGTCGTTGCTGTGGCGCCGGACGTCAATGGTGGGGGAGTCCGCGACGGCGAGTGCCTGAACTCGTTGAAAGGTGGTCCGCAAGTGGAGTCCTGGCTCTACGACGATCTGATCCCGTGGGTGGACAAGTCGTTGCTGACCCAGGCTGATGGTCAGCATCGCATCCTGGGTGGGATGTCGGCCGGTGGGTTCTGCAGCCTGGATCAGGGGCTGCGCCATCTGGATGTGTGGGGCGGGATCGTGGCGTTGGAGGGCTACGGTGACCCGGGAAAGTCGACCGCCACGGACATGGGCTACGACACGTCAGCCTTTGAGGGTGTCTCACCCAGCCACTACATCTCCACCATGACCTTCCCGCGGACGATCCCGATCTTCATCGACGAAGGGGAATTGGAGGATCCGCGACCGATGGAGCTGGTGGCTGACGCGTTGAAGAATCGCGGGCAGGACGTCCTGTTCCAGATTGAGGCCGGCCAGCGGCACGACTGGGCCATGGCCAGGACCGGTTTGCCCTTTGGTCTCGCCCACGTCGTTCCAGCTCTGGGATGGAAATGAGGACACAGCATGACCACTGAACTAGCCGATCACATGGTGCCCGGGTCAGGCATGGGGGAGGAAGCCGCTCGAGTCCAACTGGGCAGGGTGCGGCGGAATCGGCGATTTCGGCGGTGGACGGCTGCGCTGACGGTGCTGCTTGCTGCAATCACGGTGGCGTCGGCGTTGTCGCCGCCACTTCGTGCCCGGTTGGAAGTGTTGTTGGAGGTGTTGCCGTTTCCTGCTCTGCACTTGGCGGCTGCCACGACCGTGTTCGTGGGATGTGCTCTCGTGATGACCGCCCGCGGATTGTTGTACGGCCACCGGATCGCGTGGGCGGCTGCGGTGATCCTTCTGACAGCGGCAGTTGGGCTCAACCTGGTCAAGGGCCTGGACGTGGAGGAAGGGGTGGTCAGTGCTGTGGTGGTGGTGTGGTTGGTGCTGAGCCGACGAGCCTTCACGGTGGTGCCCACTCGTGGTCAGTTGCGGCGCGGGGTGATGGGCGGAGTGGTGGCGGCCGTTGTCGTGGTGATCGTCTCGACGGTGTTGGTCATGACGATGGGGCGCCGGCATCACCCACGCGTTGGGGAGACGGTGCAGGCTGCGGCAGAGAGGCTTGGTGGCGATTCCCAGTTACCTCTCCTCGGTCTGGGGCCGGCAGGGGCTCCGTTGCTGGCGGCGGCGGGCATCGCCGTGGTGGTGGTGAGTTTGTGGCTGTTGCTGTCACCTCGAGGATCCCTGTCACGCACGCCTGCGGATCTCGTCATCGACCGAGAACGAGCCAGGACCATAGTTGCCCGTCATGGCGGCGGCACCCTGGACTACTTCGCCCTGCGTGATGACAAGGAGTGGTTCTTCACCGGCAGCGCCGTGGTGGCCTATGCGGTGCGACGCGGCGTCTGCCTGGTCTCACCTGATCCCATAGGCGCCCGGGGCAACCAGTATCAGACGTGGGCAGACTTCATGGACTTCACCGCTGCCCGTGGCTGGACGGTAGCGGTCGTGGCGGCTGCTGCGGACTGGATTGAGGTGTATGACCACTCAGGCCTGAAACCCCTCTATCTCGGCGACGAGGCCATCGTGGACGTCACCTCCTTCACCTTGACGGGCCGTGCCGTGAAGGGGCTGCGACAGGCAGTGAACCGCGTTGAACGCGCCGGGGTGGAGGCCGCATTCATCGAGCCCGCCCTCGCGTCGCAGGAGGTGCGCGACAAGGTCCTCGCGATCGCCGACAAGTCCCGGCAGGGCGAGACGGAGCGGGGGTTCTCGATGACGCTGTCGCGGATGTTCGATCCCGCCGATGCTGGGCTGCTGATGGTGATGGCCACCGATCGCGACGGGCGTGTGCTGGGGTTCATCCAGTGGGTCCCTGCCACCGATCTGCCGGGATGGTCCCTGGATGTGATGCGCCGCGACACAGCCGATGACGTGCCCAATGGGTTGATCGACTTCATGATCGTCAAGACGATCGAGCACATCAAGGCTGACGAAGCACGGGGACTGGGGCTGAACTTCGCAGTGATGCGCGACACCATGATCACGCCGCCCGAGGGTGTGACCGGGCAGATCAAACGCCGGGTCCTCGACACCGTCGCCAAGCACTCCCAACTGGAATCGCTGGGCAAGTTCAACGAGAAGTACGATCCCGTCTGGGTCTCGCGCTACGTGATGCGCGGCAGTGGGGACGAACTCCTCAAACAGGCTCTGGCAGTCGCGCAGGCCGAAGGGGTCATTGACGTCCCCGGCAGGGGAACCCGCTGATGGGCGTGTCCCTGGTGTCGGCTGTGGTGGCTTCTCTGGCCATGGGAGTGGCCGCCATCCTGCAGGCCATCGCTGCCCGCCGCGCCGTCGGCATGTCGATTCTCAGGAATCCGTTGTATGTCGCTGGTCTCGGCCTGGATGTGGCCGGGTGGGGGTTGTCGGTGGTGGCCATGCGTCACCTGCCGCTGCTGGCGGTCCAGACGATACTGGCTGCGTCTCTGGCTGTCACCGTAGTCCTGGGTGCGCTGGTGTTGCGTCTCAAGCCGGGGCGTAGCGTTTGGACAGCAGTCGTCGTGGTCTGTCTGGCGTGCGGCGTCGTCGTGATGGCTGCGCAACCCGGTCCCCCGGGGCCCGCTCCTGCCGGTTTCAGCGCAGCCATGGGCATTGCGCTGGGGCTGCTGGTCGTCGCGGCAGTGCTGTCCTTCAGGCATCCGCACACGGCGGCGTGCGCGGTGCTGGCTGGGCTGGGCTATTCGGGGGCGGCCGTGGCAGCCCGTGCAGTGCATGGCGCGCCCATCGATGTGCTGCTGGCGGAGCCGTTGGTGTGGCTGATCGCAGGGTTTGCCGTGGTGGGGGCTGTGATGTTTGCCCGGGCGTTGGAGACTCGCGACGACGCGGTGAATGAGGCCTCGGCCTGGTTGTGGGTGATCGAGATCGTCGCGCCGTCGCTCATCGGGGTCCTTGTTCTGGGTGATCAGGTCCGTCCGGGGTGGGCCATTCCCACGGTCGTGGCCATCGTGGCGGCCATTGTGGCAACGATGAGAATCTCGTCCTCACCGGGCTTGGTGGATGTCCCGGGGCACTCCCGGATGCCGTGAGCCAGCCATACTCAGCGTTGTCACAGCCCCACTCGGTCACGCTCGGTGGACAATGCGAATCGGCACCAAGGGGCGCGCGCTTGATCGGCACGGGCCCACAATGAGTACTCCGTGTCACCCTCAACGGAGCAACGCCCCAGGGCGCCACTCCACAGCACCCTCAACGATCCACACGGCAGAAAGGGACACGACGATGCGCGTACTGGTTGTCGAGGACGAACCAAACCTGGCCGAATCGGTCCGCCGGGGCCTGACAGCCGAAGGTTTCAGCGTTGAAGTCGTCACCAACGGTGAGGACGGGTTGTGGGCGGCCACTGAAAACACCTACGCCGCCATCGTGCTCGACATCATGTTGCCCAAACTCAATGGCTACAAAGTGATCGAACAACTCCGTCAACGCGAAGTCTGGACCCCAGTGCTGATGCTGACGGCCAAAGACGGTGAATACGACCTGTCAGACGCGCTCGAGTTGGGTGCCGACGACTACCTCACCAAACCCTTTTCCTTCATCGTGCTCGTCGCCCGGCTCCGGGCTCTCATTCGCCGCGGCGCACCCGCCCGGCCCGTGGTCCTCACCGCAGGAGACCTCCAACTCGACCCCTCACGTCGCTCCGTGCGACGAGGCACCACGACCATCTCGTTGACACCACGCGAGTTTGGGCTGTTGGAATACCTGATGGAACACCGGGGCGACGTGGTCACCAAGACCGAGATACTGGAGTCCGTCTGGGATCCGTACTACGAGGGCGAACCCAACGTCGTCGAGGTCTACATCGGCTACCTGCGGCGCAAGATCGACACCCCCTTCCAACGCCAAGCCATCGAAACCATCCGGGGCATGGGATACCGCCTGGCCGCTGATGGTGGCTGAACGCGCTTTGTCTGCGGGTGTCTCAGATGTCGGCCGACGGCGGAAGGGGGAGGACGAACTGCACGCGGGCTCCCGTGCTGTGTTCGGGCCTCATGACGCGAACGTCCCCGCCGTGGGCGAGGGCGATCTGGCGGGTGATGGCGAGACCCAGGCCCGTGCCGCCGGTGCCGCGTTCACGACTGTCGTCGAGCCGGACGAAACGCTCGAACACTCGTTCCCGTTCAGCAGCCGGAATGCCCGGCCCATCGTCGCTGATATCCAGCACAGCCTGCCCCTCCGCCGTGCCCAGCCGCACCTCGACGGTGGTCTCGGCGAACCCGGACGCATTGTCGAGCAGGTTGCGCACCGCACGCAGCAGGTGCTGCGGATCACCGTGAACCTTCACCGACACCACGTGCACCACCACCGAAACGCCACCTTCTGACCGTAGACGGGCGATTTCGCCTGTGACGATGTCATCGAGGTCAACGTCCTCCAGATGCATGATCAGGCCGTGCTCGTCGGAGCGGGCCAGCAGCAACAGGTCTGAGACCAAGCGCTCCAACCGACGGGTTTCCGTCAGGACCAGATTGGTGGCGCGTTCCCGGTCCATGGCTTCCGGGTGGAGGGTGGCCAGTTCCGTGGTGGTACGAATCGTGGCCAATGGCGTGCGCAGCTCATGCGATGCGTCCGCCACGAAACGGTGCTGCGCTTTTGCGGCAGCCTGCATCCGGGCCAACATGGAGTTCATCGTCTCCGCCAACCGCGCGATCTCGTCCTTGCTGTCGGGCACGGGGACCCTGGCATCCTCGTCGGCCGTCGAGACGCCAGCGACCATTCGGCGGATCGCTTCCACCGGCGCCAAAGCCCTGCCCACGACCGCGTAGGAGGTGGCGGCGACCACCGCGATCACCAGCGGCACGCCGATGCCCAACAATGTCACCAGAATACTTGTGGCGTCTTGAACGGACTCCAAGGATTGGGCCGTCACAACCCGCACCACACCGGCGTCAGGGGTCTCGACGCTCGATACGACCATCACGAACGGCTCATCGTGATCCGGTAGCGAGTCGACGGTGAACTCGAGTGTTTCGCCCACCGCAGGTGTTTGATCGGTGACTGGGTGCTTGCCGTAGTCATCATCGGTGGCCAGAATCACGTCGCCGTGACGATCCAGGATCTGCAACAGCGCGGAATCTCCCATCGCGGCTTCCAGGGCCGCGATGCTCACATCATCGACGCCGCTCTTCTCTATCATCTGGGCGATGACGTCAGCCTGCTGCTGGGCGACCTCGGTCAGCCCGTCGGTGAGTTGTTGGCGTTGCAGCACCACCAACGCCGCCGACGCGCCCAGCAAGGCGATGGTGACCACGACGGTCGCCGCAACTGTGGTCCGCAACCGGATACCTCGAGGCACCCACCGAAATCGGCGTCGCGTCATGTGTGGATCTCCTCACCCATTTCCTGTCTGCACCCAGTGTGCGCCCAGCCGCGCAGTACCGCTCCCTCATCGAACAGAGTCGCCGGATTCACCTGTGAAGGGCCTGAGTAACCCCGGACGAGGGGACCGAAACTTGCATAAGAAGTCTCTCAGCGACGCTCAGGGTGATCTCAGAGGTGCCTCGGCACAGTGGTTCTCATGAGGGGCGCAACCAGCTCTCCACATCAAGCAGAGGATGTAGCGATCATGAAGACCAACAAGAAGAAGGCCGGTATCGTCGCAGCGGCCGTCAGCGGCGTACTGCTCATCGGAGGTGGGGCACTCGCCTTCGCCGACACCCCCACCCCGGAGCGTGGCGAGACCGCCTTCGTCGGCACCATCAAGGCCCCGGCCGAGACAAACGAGCCCGAAGCTCCTGATGGCAGTCCGGAGGAGAAGGCACAGGACGAGGCAGAGACCTCAGCTCTGGCCAAGCTGTCCACCGTTTCAGAACAGGACGCCACCAGGGCTGCCACCGACCTGGTGCCGGGGACCGTCACCAAGATCCAGTTGGATGACGAGGACGGATTCGTGGTGTGGGAGGTCGACATCACCAAGGCGGACGGCACCTTGGTCGAGGTCCTCGTGGATGCAGGCGACGCCACCAACACCACCCAAGAGGTCGAGGACGCAGACGAGGCCGACATCGTCGGCACCATCAAGGCCCCGGCCGAGACAAACGAGCCCGAAGCTGCGGACGGCAGCCCGGAGAAGAAGGCGCAGGACCAGGCCGAGACTGACGCCCTGACGAAGTTGGCCACCGTCACGGAACAAGAAGCCACCAAGGCCGCAACCGATGCCGTTCCGGGAACGGTCAACACCATCAAGCTGGATGACGAGGACGGATTCGTGGTGTGGGAGGCCGACATCACCCAGGCCGACGGCACCGTCATCGAGGTCCTCGTCGACGCAGGCGATGCCAGCATTCTCGCCCAGGAAATCGACTGACACCGAATCGAGGCTGGAGAACATCCGACCGTTCGTGATTCGCGGCGCCACCGGACACCTGTTCCGGTGGCGCCGTCTCGAATACGCATCACTGAATCGAGGCGCAACCCTGGCAAGGGAGGTGAATACTCACGGCGCGTTCCCCGCACGACGCAGGGTTGGTTGGCCCTTTCCCTTGTGGGGAGGAAAGGCACAGTACCGCCAGCACGACAGTCTGAACAGGATTTCGGCGTGGACGTCGGCACTTCCCACTAACGTCAGCACATGGGAGTCCTCGATAACGCGATCACCTGGTTCAACGACTACTACTGGAACTTCGTCATCGTTCTGCTCGTGGTTGCCGGCGTCTACTTCAGCGCCAGAACCTTGCTGGTGCAGATCCGGATGGTGCCGGAGATGTTCCGCAACATCGCCGAGAAACCAGCCGACTCGATCGGCGACAAGAAGGGGATTTCGGCCTTCAGGGCGTTCACCATTTCCGCCGCCTCCCGGGTGGGCACAGGGAACGTGGCGGGTGTCGCCGTGGCGATCAGCGTCGGCGGGCCCGGTGCTGTTTTCTGGATGTGGGTGCTCGCACTGATCGGAGGAGCTACCGCCTTCGTCGAGTCGACCCTGGCCCAGTTGTACAAGCACAAGGGCAAGGACTCCTACATCGGCGGTCCCGCGTACTACATCCGCGACGGGCTGCGGCTTCCATGGTTGGCGACCACGTTCGCCGTGGTGATCACACTCACCTACGGTTTCGTGTTCAACGCGGTCCAGGCGAACTCGATCTCGACGTCGATCCAGGCAAACCTGAACACCAACGATCCGTGGACCGGGTGGGTGATCGGCCTCACCCTGGCAGCGCTGACAGGTGCGGTCATCTTTGGCGGTATTCGTCGACTCTCCGCGGTCACCGAGATCATCGTGCCCGTCATGGCCGTGGCCTACATCGGGGTTGCCTTTGCCGTTGTCGTCCTCAACATCCAGCACGTGCCCGGAATGATCTCGCAGATCGTGGAGCACGCGCTGGGAATCCGTGAGATCGC
Source organism: Propionibacteriaceae bacterium (assembly GCA_030537675.1). Lineage (GTDB taxonomy): Bacteria > Actinomycetota > Actinomycetes > Propionibacteriales > Propionibacteriaceae > Arachnia. Next base: position 7,984 of record JAUNVL010000070.1, read on the forward strand.
TGGCGCTGGCGTTGGCGCCGCGATCGTCCAGGGCATGAAGCGTGGCCTCTTCTCCAACGAGGCAGGCATGGGCTCGGTCCCCAATGCGGCAGCCACTGCGTCGGTGTCACATCCGGTGAAGCAGGGACTGGTGCAGACGCTGGGCGTCTACTTCGACACGCTCATCGTGTGCTCCTGCACCGCATTCATCATCCTGCTCAGCAATCCGACGTTCGGGGATGGGGCGGAGGGCATTTCCCTGACCCAGAACGCGCTGCAGGCGCAGGTGGGCGACTGGGCAGGTCCATTCCTTTCCATCGTGATCTTCTTCCTTGCCTTCTCATCCATCCTCGGCAACAGCTACTACGGCGAAGCCAATATCCAGTTCTTGCGTGAACGCTCCAGCAAGCTGTTGTCGGCGTTCCGTTTCGCCGTGATGCTGTGCGTGTTGGGAGGTGCTCTCGGATCCGTGGCCCTGGTGTGGAACATGGCCGATGCCTTCATGGGAGTGATGGCCACCATCAACCTGGTCGCGATCATCCCGCTCGGAGGTCTGGCCTTCAAACTGTTGAAGAACTACCTGGACGACAAGGCCGTCAAACTGGACCCGGTCTTCCACCGCGACGAGCTGCCCAGTGCCAGGAACGTGGCAGTGTGGGATGGGACTGACGAGGTTGCCCGACGTGACGTGGCGGATGCGGCGCGCGACTGAGGGCGCAGGTGCAGCGTGTGCGAAAGGGTCGTTTCCCGCAGCAGTTCCGTCACAGGCAACAGGGCGCTGTGAAACTTGCCCGACACCCGGCACAATGGGCGGGCACGCCAGTAACTAGGAGATCCGCATGCGACCCGCCCGTCCAGTCAAGACCATGAAAATGCCGTTGCCACGGCCATTCCAGGTGGTGGGGGCCGTCGCGCTGCTCATCGTGGCCGTGTACGCCGCCGGTTGGGTGCTGATCCAGGTGGGGGCCATGGTCTCCCAGGTGCTCATCCCCATCGTGGTCGGCGTGTTGTTGGCTGCCCTCCTGATGCCCACCCAACTGCTCTTCAACCACAAGCTGCGACTGCCCCGGTACGTGTCGGCGGCTGTGACTGTGGTGGGAGTGGTGGCCATCATCGGTGGCATCGTCTACTTTGCGGGCCGCTCCATCGGCAAGGGAATCGGCGATGTCGTCGCGAGCCTGCAGGAGGTGCTGGACCAGGCCGAGAAATGGTTGGCCACCGGACCGTTGGGGATCGACCATGAGCAGCTGAAGGGACTCTTCTCCCAGGGGCGCGAATGGTTGTCTGCGAACACGTCCACGCTTTCCTCCGGGGCGCTCAACGCCACGAGCAGCGTCGGCACCGTTCTCGTCGGGGTCTTCCTGGCCCTCATCGTCGCCCTGTTCATCCTCGCTGAGGGTGACCGCCTGTTCTCCTTCATGATCATGGTGTTCCCGGACCCGACGCGGACGAAGGTGCGAGAAACCATCCGGCGTTCGTGGGTGACGCTTGGGAGCTGGGCACGGACCCAGGTGGTGGTGTCTGCTGTTGACGCCGTGGGAATCGGTATCGGAGCCGCCATCCTCGGCCTGCCATTCGTCATTCCCATGATTGTCATCACGTTCCTGCTGTGCTTCATTCCGTTGTTCGGCGCATTCCTCTCAGGCGCGATGTTCGTGCTGGTGGCGCTGTTGTTCAAGGGATCCATCGCGGCCCTCATCATGATCGGCGTCGTCATCGCGGTCCAGCAGCTGGAGAGCAATGTCCTGCAGCCCCTGCTCATGGGGAAGGCCGTGAACCTTCACCCGCTGGTGGTGCTCCTGGGTGTCACCACCGGCACCTATCTTCTGGGACTGACCGGGGCGTTGCTGACTGTTCCGATCCTGGCTGCAGTCAACGCCGGTTACAAGTACTGGGTGGGGCGCGATCCCTTCCCAGGGCTGTCAGCAGGAGGATCGGCGCTTGCGGGCTCGCCGCGCACTCTTGCGCCACGGCGGAAGGCAGCGAAGTTGCCGAAGATGGTGGGAGGCGTGACACCGCAGTGGATCGAGCACGATCGCGAGGCCGAGGCGGCCGCACCGAGCGTCGCCGAGGAGGACTGAAGTAGACACGGCCTGACCCGCGCCTCAAACTCGAGGATCTCATCCATGAGCAGTGCCGGTCCACAGTGGCACCTTCGCGTCGGAGAATGGGAAGCCTCATCCCATTCGAGGAGACACCATGCCTTCGACAGCTCATCCGGGAACTCCGATCATCCCCTTGCCCCGGCCGCTGAGGGTGGTGGCGGCAGGCGCTCTTCTTGTCGTGCTGATCTACGCGGCCGGTTGGGTGTTGATCCAGGTGGGGGGCATGGTCTCCGAGATCCTGATCCCGATCATCGTCGGCGTGCTGCTTGCCGCCCTCCTCATGCCTCTTCAGGTGCTGATGAACCACACGCTGAGACTGCCGCGCCATGTGGCAGGCGGCGCCGCTGTGCTCGGTCTCATCGGGGTGGTCAGCGGCACCATCTGGTTCGCCGGGCAGGCTATCGCTGGCGGGATTGATGAACTGGGCGGCACGGTCCAGACGGTCCTCACGAAGGCGGAGGACTGGCTGGCCACGGGGCCTCTGGGAATCGACAGCAGCCAACTTGGCGATCTGTTCTCCGAGGCGCAGGATTGGCTGACCCGCCACACATCGTCGTTGACCTCCGGTGTGCTGACCGCCACCACCAGTGCATCAACGGTGCTCGTGGGACTTCTGCTGGCACTGATCGTGGCGTTCTTCCTCCTCGCTGAGGGTGACCGGATCCTCTCCTTCCTGCTCATGGTGATTGATGAGCCGGAACGCACCAAGGCACGAGAGACACTCAGGCGAGCCTGGGTCACCCTGGGAAGCTGGGCGCGGACGCAGGTGGTGGTCTCAGCGGTGGACGCGATCGGCATCGGACTCGGAGCATGGGCGCTCCAGTTGCCCTTCATCATCCCCCTGAGCATCATCACGTTCCTGCTGTGCTTCATCCCGCTCTTCGGCGCCGTGCTCGCAGGTTTCCTCTTCGTGCTCGTGGCCCTGCTGTTCAAGGGCACGGTCACCGCCCTCATCATGCTCGTCATCGTGGTTGTCGTGATGCAACTCGAGGGCAATGTGATGCAGCCCCTCCTCATGGGCAAGGCCGTGAACCTCCATCCGTTGGTGGTGCTCCTTGGCGTGACCACGGGCACGTACCTGCTCGGGCTGACAGGAGCACTGCTGACGGTGCCGGTCCTGGCCTCCGTCAATGCCGGCTACAAGTACTGGGTGGGCCGCGACCCCTTCCCCGGACTGGCAGCGGGAGGATCAGCGCTCACCGGCTCTCCACGTCGACTGGCTCCTCAGGGCAAGGGCCTGAAGCTGCCCAGATTCGTGGGCTCTGCCACACCGCAGTGGATCGAACAGGACAGGGTTGTGGCCGAGAACACCCCCAGCAAGGAAGAGGAGAACAGCAAGGAGGAGCAACTTCCGCAATGAGCGGCGCTCCATCAACGGGTGACGTCCGCCCAGCGCTGCCCGGTGACGACGGCGTGCAGCGCCCCGCTGGAGAGTGAGGCAAGTGCTGGACCGAGCTCGTCCTCGGCCACCACGGGGACGGCGAGGCTGAATCGGGCGACGTCGGTCCATTCGATGCCCTCCACGGAAACGGCTGTGCCGCTCGGGAGCACCAGGCCGCGCAGTTGTGCCTCGACGGCGCCGGCGTCCGCCATGGGGACGTCGACGCTCATGAGGCGGGACAGGCGGACCTCGCGGGTGCCGAGCTTCGCCACGGCGTGCGCGACCGCGTCCGAATAGGCCCGCACCAGCCCGCCCGCGCCCAGCTTGATGCCCCCGAAATACCGGGTGACCACGGCCACCACATCGCTCAACTCGTGGTGGCGGAGAACATTGAGCATGGGCACGCCCGCGGTCCCCGAGGGCTCCCCATCATCGGAGGAGCGTGCGGCCTGGCCTTCGGGTCCGAGGATGAAGGCGCTGCAGTGGTGCCGGGCATCGAAGTGGGTGTGGCGACGCTCCTCGATCACAGCGCGCGCGGCTTCCTCGGTGCTCACCCTCCGCAATCGGGTGAGGAACCGGGAGCGTTTGATCTCAAGTTCGACGTCGACGCCGCGGCCGGGGACCGCAGCGATGGTGGTGTAGCGGAGAGGCCCGCGTGGGGCCCCCTCAGACTCCGAGCTCACGGCGCAGCTTGGCGACGTGACCCGTGGCCTTCACGTTGTACTGGGCAAGCCTCACGATGCCGACGCCAGCGTCGTCGACGTCGATGACGAAGGTGGAGCGCAGGACTCCTTCGATCTCCTTGCCGTACAGCTTCTTCATCCCGTAGGCGCCATAGGCGTTCATCACGGTCTTCTCGGCGTCGGACAACAGAGGCACGCTCAGGTCCGACTTCTCCTTGAATCGCGCCAGCCGATCCACCGAGTCGGGGGAGGCACCAAGGACGCTGTAGCCAGCCTCGGTGAAGTGATCGTTGGACGCGGTGAAGTCGACCGCCTGTGTGGTGCACCCGGGCGTCATCGCCGCGGGGTAGAAGTAGAGGATGACCGATGATCCGGCATAATCCGTCAACGAGACGTCGGTGCCGTCCGAATCAGGGAGTGTGAAGTCCGGGGCAGTGGATCCTTGGGTCAAGCGCGCAGTCATGGGTCCATCCTAGGGCTAGGCTGACAGTGATTCAGACTGAAGGAGTTTCGATGGCCAAGGACAAGGCACGCAGTATCCCGGAGATCCGTGCAGACCTTGCTCGCAACAGGGGGCAGGTCACTGATGCGCTGGGTGATTTGATCACCGAAGTGAATCCCAAGAATGTTGCGAAGCGCGGTGTGGAGAACGCCAAGAGCTTTGCAGCCACGGAGTTCGAGGCTGTGAAGTCACAGGTCAAGGACGAACGTGGATGGCGCACCGACAGGCTGATGGTCATCGGTGGCGCCGTGCTCGGCGTCGTGGTGTTCGTCGTCACGATCAACGCCATCTCCCATGCCCGTCACCGCAGCCTGGGGGACAAGGCACGCAAGGCCATCATGGCCATCGGTGAGTGACCCTCTTCTCACTGAAGCACTCACCTGAACACGACGGCACGCCGTGGGTTGTCCCACGGCATGCCGTCTGTGCGCCAAGTTCTAGCAGTTGGTGTGGCGGCCTGCTGAGACGCCCTTCCTCCTGGTTGTGCCGGCCACCACCGCACCCGAAGCAGTGAGCAACAGAACCAGAGCCGCCACCTGCAGCGGGGTGGTGGTACCCGCTGCCGAGCCCGTGTGGGGCAGTCCGGGCTTCGGACCGGTGCTGGGTTTGGGGCTGGGCTGCGTGGACGGCGTCGGAGTCGGCGTGGGTCCGACGGGCAGCGGCACGGTGATGAGTTGCCAGTTCTTCACGAAGAAGTCGGCCGGGTCTATGACCCCGCGCGCCGAGGCCCAGTTGATGAGGAGTTGACGGATCTCGCGCTGCTCGTTGTAGACCACCTTGGCGCCTGCCACGTGGGGGTACCCGCCGCCACCACTCGCACGGTAGTTGTTCAGTGCCATGACGAACGTGTCACTGTCCTTCACCGCTGTGCCGTCAGGATGCGTCAGCCCTGTGATCCGTTTCCCGACCGGCTGGGAGATGTCGATGCTGTAGTTCAGCCCTGCGATGATGTCGTAGTTGTAGTCCGGCTCATCGTCCGCATTCGTTCCCGTTTCCGGGTCGAACTTTGCGCCCTCCTCGACCTGCTTGAAGTACTTGGCCGAGTACTCCATGTAGTCGCGGAGTTGCGCCCCGGTCAGTTCCACCGCCATCAGTGTGTTCTCGTAGATGTAGAGCCCGGCGATGTCGCGGATGCTCACCTGCCCCTTCGGGAACACCGCCGTGCGGGAGAAGGGTGCCGCGATGGAAATCAACGTGGCGTCCCCGAGGTTCTTGCCGAGTGCCTTGGTGAGCGTCTCGGTCTGCACGTGGTTGATGAAGTCGATGATGGGCGTGTCCTCGTAGCGGGAGGACTGGGCCTTCAACTCAGCCACGGATTCAGCCACCGGGGTGTTCACGTAGTCAATCGCCGTCTGGTGCTTGTCCTGCAGGAGATCCTTGAGTTCCTGGTCCTCCTCAGTGATTTCGTAGCCGTACTTGGCGACGGCGTGCGGAGCCTTGCCCTCCGACCAGTCCACCTTCCAGCCCTCGCCGTCGCGCACCAGGTTCAGCGTGGTGCGGGTGACGCTGCGCGCCCAGAAGTACGGCTGGCTCAACAGGACTTTCCCGCCGTCGATGTTGGTGACGATCGTCTCGGGATTGTCCCGATGGGTGTGTCCGAACAGGATGTAGTCGATGCCGGGCACCTGATAGGCAACGTTGTTGATGGCGTTCTCGTAGAGGGCCTGCTCGTCGTAGTTCGCGTCCGGAGCGTCCCCCTTGCCGCTGTGGGCGTTGATGACGACGACGTCGGCCATGTCAGCAACGATGGGCACCCACTCCTTGGCGGTTTCCACCAGGTCACGGAACTCCAGTTTGCCGTCGACGAACTGCTTGTCCCAGACACGGACGCCGGGGGTCACGAGGCCGATGATGCCCACCTTCACGGTTTCGCCGTCGATGGTCCGCTCGATGATCTTGTATGGCTCGAGCCACGGCTCGCCGGTGGCGACGTCGATGACGTTGGCGCCCAGCAGCGCGGGGCCGCCCTTGTCCGTCTCCAGGTCGCGTTCGTAGGCCTTCAGCATGTCGAGGCCGTAGTTGAACTCGTGGTTGCCGATCCCCAGCGTGTCGTATCCGATGTGACGGAAGGCCTGTGACAGGGGGTGCTTGTCAGCGCCGGACAGGACCGCGGCGCGGCCGTCGCCGTATCCGTAGTAGTAGGTCAGGGGTGTGCCCTGGATGACATCGCCACTGTCCATGACGAAGACGGATTCCTCACCCACGTCGTCGCGGACCTCGTTCACGTAGGAGGACACCCGGGTCAATCCGAGGACATCCGCCTGTTTGCTGTAGGGGGCATTGGCGAAGTAGTCCCAGTTGAACACGTGACCGTGGACGTCAGTCGTGGCGAGGAACGTGAGGTCGATGTTGTCGGTGTCTGCGTTGGCGGGAGTGACGATCGACGTCATCGACGCGAGCGCCAGCGCGGCGATGGCGACGATGGAAAGAGATCTGCGCATGGGCGACCCTTTCT
>JAUNVL010000071.1 GCA_030537675.1 Propionibacteriaceae bacterium
CCTCAGGATCCTGACGCTCAAGCGTCCCGTGGGTCCGGCGCTGTTCATCACGCCCTGGAACTTTCCACTGGCCATGGCAACGCGGAAGATTGGTGCCGCGCTCGCGGCGGGCTGCACCACCATCCTCAAGCCGGCCAGCCTCACACCTCTGACATCGCTTGCTCTGGTCAAGGTGTTCGACGACGTCGGTATCCCAGCGGGCGTGGTCAACGTCGTCCCCACGTCCAAGGCCAGTGACGTCACGGGGCCTCTGATCGAGGATCGCCGGCTGCGCAAGATGTCGTTCACGGGTTCGACAGCGGTGGGGATGGCCCTGACGGAAGCGGCTGCCAGGAACGTGGTGAGGACCTCGATGGAACTGGGAGGCTGTGCTCCCTTCATCGTGTTCGAGGATGCTGATCTCGACCGCGCCGTCGCTGCCGCCCACAAGACGAAGCTGCGCAACATGGGGGAGGCGTGCAACGCCGCCAACAGCTTCTACGTCCACGCTGACATCGCGGAAGAGTTTGCCCGCCGTCTCACGGAGTCCTTCGAGGCCCTCGTGGTCGGCGACGGTCTTGACGAAGATTCCGAGGTGGGTCCGATGGTGTCCGAGGAGCAGCGTTCCTCCGTCGACGAGATGGTGCGTGCAGCCTGCGACGACGGGGCACACGTCTTGACGGGCGGCAGGAGGCTGGAGGGGCCAGGGTATTTCTACCCGCCCACGGTCATCACGAACCTTGATCCTGATTCGGCCCTCATGACGGGCGAGATCTTCGGCCCGGTCGCCCCCATCACGACCTTCACCACGGAGGAGGAGGTGCTCGGGTACGCGAACCGCTCGATGATGGGACTCTCCGGCTACCTGCACACGGGCAACATGGATCGCGCCCTGCGGATGGCAGAGCGCCTCGAGGTGGGCATGATCGGCATCAACTCCGGGACCATCTCCAACGCAGCAGCGCCTTTTGGCGGACTGAAGCACTCCGGCCTGGGACGCGAAGGCGGCCTCGAGGGCATCGAGGAATACCTGGAGACGATCTACGTCGGATTCGAGGATCCTTTCGCGCACGTGTGAGCCGTTGAACGCGGCACGCGTTTAGCATGGGCATGTGAAGCATGCGTGGGCGCGGGGTTGGCATGGGGTGACGCTTGCCGTCGTGGTGGCGACGCTGCTGCTGCAACTGGGGCTCGTGGTTCAGGGGCAGTCGGTGCTGGACGAGTCCACGGTGCCGCCGTTGGGAACGCGACTGTGGCGCCTCGCGAGCTACTTCACCATCCAGAGCAACGTCCTCGTCGCCATCGCCGCAGCCACCCTCGTCCGGAACCCGGAGCGCGATGGACCGGTGTGGCGGGTGTTGCGGATCGACGCGGTGCTGGGCATCACCCTCACGGGCCTCGTGCACTTCTTCCTCCTGCGGCCACTGCTGAACCTCAAGGGGCTCAATGCCGTGGCCGACACGGGGCTGCACCTCGTGGTGCCTGCTCTGGCGCTCACCGGCTGGCTCGCCTTCGGGCCGCGGCCCAGGTTGAGTGCCTCGACGGTCCTGTGGTCGCTGCTGTGGCCCATCGCCTGGCTCATCGTCACTCTCGTGGTTGGTGCGGCCACACAGTGGTACCCGTATCCGTTCCTTGACGTGGGAGCGCAGGGCTACGCGCCGGTGCTCATCACCTGCGTGGCCGTCACGCTCGTGTTCCTGGTGCTGGCGGCCATCGCGTGGTGGGCCGATGCACGGTTGCCCAGGGCCCGGGTCCTGAACTGACGGGGCGCGCTCTGAACGACCGGCCGATCCGGGTACCCCGCCGACGTCACTCCAGGTCGGGGATGCTGTCGCGGGCGTCGGTGTACTCCATCCCGCAGAGTTCCAGCAGGTCAGCCATCATGGAGCGGACCTGAGCAAGGATGACCGCCGTGGAGAGCCGGTCGCCGATGGGGATGAGCGCGCTCTCGACGGCGAGGGTGATGATGTCGTCGATCTTGTTGGACGGCTGACGCATGGCGGAGAGTTCTTCCGCGCATTCGTCGGTGATCCGCGCCAGCCCGGACATCAGGTGGAGATGCTCGTCAGGCACGTGCTCTCCCCGATAGACCGCGACCACCGAGCGCCGCGCCAGCACACGGAGGTTGCGCGTGAAGCGGTCCAGGGGGACGGTGATATCGGCGATCTGGAGGACGCCCTCCTTGTGCCGACGCAGGAAGGGGGAGAAGCGGACGACGGCGGCACCCTCGTTGGCGGCGGTGGTGAGGGTGGTCAGCGCCTGTTCCGTGGCACGGGCTGAGGCCAGGACACGCTCGGCCGCTTCCATGTCGAGGGCCTTCACCGCCACCACCATCTCCCGGATGGTGTTGGCCGTCTCGTTCAGCACCTTGGCGGCCTGCAGTCGCGGCCGCATCACGGGACCGGTGGGTGCGACGGTGGCGAACACGAGCGCCACTCCACAGCCCACGAGGGCATCCATCCAGCGCGAGATGCCGGCGTCGACGCCCGGGATCACCGTGAGGACGACGGCGGCCTGCACGGCGGCCTGCGACACCATGAGCGTGCGGGCACCCAGCCACGTGGTGATGGACATGGCAACAGCGATCACCAGCATGATCTGCCAGACTCCTGTGCCGAAGAAATAGAGAAAGATGTCACCGATCAGCACACCGATCGTGACGCCCACAGAGATTTCCAGCGCCCGCCACAGGCGCTGGCCAAAGCTGAAACCTAGGCAGACGATGGTGGCAACCACGGCGAGGAAGGGAGCTGGATGCGAGAAGAGGGTCTGTGCCAACCACCACGACATGCCGGCGGCCAGGGAGATCTGGATGATCATGAACAACCGCGACTGCCAGCGGGTCACGCGCCGTTTCTGGGAACGCCAGCCCCGCTTCGCGGTGCGTTCGCTGAGGTCGAAGGCTCGCAGCGATGCGCCCTGGATGACGCTGCCTGTGTCATGCCAGGTGAAGTGCCGGCGCTTCGACTTCGGCAAGGCAGTCTCCCTCCTGACAGGATCGCTCCGGCCGAAACCGTCGCGGTGAACGCATCGTGAATTCTAGCGGCAAACGATCACACCGAATTGGCGGATTGACAGGCCAGGAAGAGGCGGGTGGGTGGGAAACCGGCCCAAACCGTTAGGATTGCGTCGTTGTTATTTTCGACAGTGGGGGAGCCCTGCCCAATGGAATCACGTCGACCACGCCGCCTCGTCGCGGCATGGCTCTGTCTGATGGCTGCTGCAGCCCTTGCGCTGACAGCCTGCTCCAGCCCTGAGACGCCTGCCGCCGGTCAACCCGTCGTCCTCAGCATTGGCGCCACGCTGGAGCCCGAAGGACTGGATCCGGCCGTCGTCAACGGCGCCGGAACGCCCTTCGTTCTGCTCTACAACGTGTACGAGACACTCGTGCGCATCGACGGCGAGGGTGCAGTCCGGCCACTGTTGGCGCGCGACTACAGCACCTCTGACGACGGCACCGTCTACACCTTCAACCTGGACTCCTCCGCCAAGTTCTCCTCCGGCGCCCCCGTGACGGCCGACGCTGTGGTGGAGTCCCTGGAGCGTGCGAGATCGGCCGAGAACGTCACCAGCCAGATCAAGAGCAAAATGGAGCCGGTCGCGTCGATCACAGCGGCAGACGACGACACCGTGGAAGTCACGCTGACCCGCCCCAGCAACCAGTGGCTCTACAACCTGGCAGGACCTGCGGGCATCATCTACGACCCGGAAGGCATGGACACCCTGGCTGATCAGCCGGCCGGTTCAGGTCCGTTCCAGTTTGAGGAATGGCAGACGGGGCAGTACGTCAAGCTCGTCCAGAATGACGACTACTGGGGCACTGACACCCGCGTCGACGAGGTCTTCTTCCGCTACTACGCCGACCCGAACGCCATGAACACCGCCATGCTGTCCGGGCAGCTGGACATCATCTCCAACCTGACCGTGCCGCAATCCATCGACCAGTTCTCCGACACGGACAAGTTCACCGTGACGGAGGGCACCACCGACGGTGAAGTGGTGCTGGGCTTCAACCACGACAACGAAGCACTGGCCAAGCTGCCCGTGCGTCAGGCCATCAACCACGCCATCGACCGCCAGGCGCTCGTCGATGCGGTGTGGGGCGGCAAGGGCAAGCTGATCGGCTCCATGGTCCCGCCCACCGACCCGTGGTTCGAGGACTTGTCGGACACCTATCCCTTCGACCAGGCCAAGGCCAAGGCGTTGCTGCAGGAGGCTGGCTACGAGTCCGGCCTGAGCCTGCGACTGCGCGTTCCCAACACCGTTCCCTACGCGCCGACCGCCGCACGCTTCGTCGCCGCGCAACTGGCGGAGGTGGGGATCACGGTGCAGGTGGATGAACTGGACTTCGCGTCGTGGTTGAAGGAGGTCTACAGCGCTGGCGACTACGACATGTCCATCATCGCCCACGTGGAACCCCGTGACATCTCCAACTTCGCCAACCCCGAGTACTACTGGCACTACGACAACCCGGACTTCGCGGCACTGATCCAGGACGCCGACGAGGGCCCGGCCGACGAGCAGGTGAGCCTCATGAAGGACGCGGCGCAGATGTTGGCCGACGACGCGGCCGCGGACTGGCTGTTCCTGCTGCCCAACCTGGTGATCACCACCAAGGAAGTTTCCGGGCTCCAGAAGAACGCCACCAGCCTCGCCTTCGACCTCACGACAGTCGCCACCAACCGCTGACGTGACCTGGCGCGCCGTGGGGCTGCGGCTGGCCGGGTTGTTGGTCAGCCTGCTGGTGGCATCCATGCTGATCTTCCTGGCCACCAACTACCTTCCCGGCGACGTCGCCCAGGTGATCCTCGGCACCAACGCCTCGCCCGGCGAGGTGGATGCACTGCGCGTGCGTTTGGGACTCGACCGGCCACTGGGGACTCGCTACGTTGAGTGGCTTTCCCAGGTCCTTCGCGGCGACTTCGGAACGTCCATGATCAGTGGCCGCGACGTCGTCTCGCAGATCGCACCCCGCCTGGGGGTGTCCCTGTGGCTCGTGGGCCTGGCCATGCTGCTCGCGATCGTCATCGCGCTGCCACTCGGGGCGTTCGCGGCCATCAAGCGGCGCCGCGCCAGCGGCTTCATCGCATCCGCCGTCGCCCAGATCGGGCTTTCCATCCCGGCTTTCTGGGCGGCCATCTGGCTCGTGGTGATCTTCGCCGTCACGCTGCGATGGCTTCCGGCGACCAACTACGTGAGTCCCGCGGTCAGTCTGGGCCAATGGGCCCTGCACCTGGTGCTGCCCGTCACATCCCTGGCGATCGTGCAGGCCAGCATCCTGTCGCGCTACGTGCGCAGCGCCGTCATCGAAGTGCTGGGGGAGGACTGGTTCCGCACCGCCCGCTCCGTGGGCTGGTCCACGTGGGGCGCACTCAGGCGCCACGGCAGCCGCAACATCGCCATCTCGCTCCTGACGGTCATCGGACTGCAACTCTCCACCCTGCTGGTGGGTGCCATCATCATCGAGCAGGTCTTCGCGCTGCCCGGGCTGGGGTCGAGGCTGATCCAGGCGGTGAACCAACGGGATCTGGTGGTGGTCCAGGCCATCGTGCTGCTGCTGGTGTGGGCGGTGCTGGTCATCAACTTCCTCGTGGACTTCGCCTACCAGTTGGTGGACCCGCGCCTGCGACGGACGGGGGTGCGCTGATGAGACGAGCCAACGTCGTGGTGGGTGGCACGTTGATCGCCGCCATCGTCCTGCTGGTCCTCATCGGCCTGGTCTGGACGCCGTTCAACCCCACCGCCATCTCCGGCCCACGTCTGGCACCCCCCGGCTGGCCGCATGTGTTGGGCACCGACGGGCAGGGCAGCGACATCGCTTCGCGCATCATCAGCGGCGCCAAGCTGGCGTTGCTCGTAGGCGTTATTTCCGTGTCGGCGGCGGCGCTCATCGGGGTGCCCGTCGGCATCCTCGCGGGCATGTCGCAGCGCTGGGTGTCAGCCATTCTCGCCCGTGGTGCGGACATCCTCTACGGCTTCCCGGCCCTGCTGCTCGCCATCCTGTTTGCGGCCGCCGTCGGCGGATCCACCTGGACAGCCGTCATGGCCATCGGCATCGCCACCATCCCCGTCTTCGTGCGCATCGCCCGTGCCGCGACGCTGCAGGTGATGAGCCAGACCTTCATTGAGGCGGCGCGGTTGTCCGCCACCCCACCACTGCAGGTGGCCTGGCGCCACGTGCTGCCCAACATCGCGCCCGTGCTGGGGGTGCAGGCCTCGGTGAGCTTCGGCCTCGCGATCCTGGCGGAGGCAGGGCTCTCCTACCTGGGTCTCGGCTCAGGCAGCGACGTCCCGACGTGGGGGCGGATGCTGCGGGAGGCACAGAACGAACTGTTCAACGCGCCGCTGGTGGCGTTGTGGCCGGGACTGGCCATCGCCATGGCGACGATGGGGTTCAACCTGCTCGGCGACGGGCTGCGCGACCTGTTGGACCCGAAGCTTCGGGAGATCGCATGAACCGCCTCGAGGTCTCCGAACTGACCGTCGCGTTCGGCCGGCGCAGGAGCGTCGCCGTCGATCGACTCTCCTTCACGCTGGCAGAGCACGAGCGACTCGGGATCATCGGCCAATCCGGGTCGGGCAAGTCCGTCACGGGGCTCGCCATGATCGGGCTGTTGCCCGAGAACGCCCATGTCACCGGATCGATCCTGCTGAACGGGCAGGAAATGGTGGGGCGCCCGGAGAAGGAACTGCGACGGCTGCGCGGCAACGAGGTCTCGATGATCTTCCAGGAACCCATGACGGCGCTGGATCCCACCATGCGGGTGGGCCGCCAGATCGGCGAGGTGGTGGCGCTGCACCACCGCGATCGTCGAGGTGGCATCCAGGAGGAAGTCGTCGAGTGGCTGGAGCGGGTCGGGATGACGGACCCGGAGCGGGTCGCCCACTCCTATCCCGACGAACTCTCCGGCGGCCAGCGGCAACGGGCACTGGTGGCGATGGCTCTGGCCAACGAGCCGGGACTGGTGATCTGCGACGAGCCCACCACGGCACTCGACGTGATCGTGCAACGCCAGATCCTTGACCTGCTGGACGTACAACTGCGTGGCAGGGCGTCACTGTTCGTGAGTCATGACCTCGCGGTGGTGCGCCAGGTGTGTGATCGGGTGCTCGTGATGCTCCAGGGGCGCGTGGTGGAGTCCGGACGTATCGACGACATCATTGAAGCACCGCAGCACCCTTACACACGTGCCCTCGTGGCGGCTGCACGCATCGGAAACCATCCGCGTGGCACGAGACTGCCGACGGCTGCCGACTTCACGGAAGGACCCCGACCATGACCGGGCCCCTGCTGGCGGCAGTGGACGCCGAGGTGACGTACCGGCGCTCAGGCCGGCCCTTCGTCGCGCTGCACGATGTCTCGCTCTCGGTGGGCGCCGGTGAGCGCATCGGCATCGTGGGCGGCTCGGGCTCCGGCAAGACCACGTTGGCCCGCCTGCTGCTGGGACTGATCCGGCCCAGTGCCGGCGCCGTGACGTTCAGGGGGCAACGGATCGACGGGCTGCCCGAGCGCGCGCTGGGGGACCTGCGCGCAGGCGCATCCATGGTTTTCCAGGACCCCAACTCATCGCTGAACCCCCGCATGAGGGTGGGCGACATCATCACGGAGCCCTTGCGATCCCCGCGGCTCCGCACGCAGGCCCATTTACCGCAGCAGTCCCCGGCCACCGTCGAGGCCGCGCTGGAATCCGTCGGACTTCAATCGGACATGTGGTCCCGGTTCCCGCACCAACTTTCGGGGGGCCAGCGCCAGCGCGTCGCCATAGCGCGCGCTCTCGTCAGTGATCCCGAGGTCCTCGTCGCCGACGAACCAGTCTCCGCCCTGGACGTCTCCGTGCGTGCACAGGTGCTGAACCTGCTGGCGGACGCCGTCTCCGAGCGGGGCCTGGCGCTGGTCTTCATCTCCCATGACCTCGCGGTGGTGCGCCACCTGTGCGAGCGACTGGTGGTGATGCAGGACGGCCGCGTGGTGGAGGAGGGCAGCCTCGACGAGGTGTTCGCGGACCCACGGCACCCCTACACCCGAAAGCTGTTGGC
This sequence comes from Propionibacteriaceae bacterium, assembly GCA_030537675.1. Taxonomy (GTDB): domain Bacteria; phylum Actinomycetota; class Actinomycetes; order Propionibacteriales; family Propionibacteriaceae; genus Arachnia. Next base: position 8,017 of record JAUNVL010000071.1, read on the forward strand.
CGCCACGCTGAGCCTGTGACGGCCCCCGGCGTGATCGGGCTGTGGGTACCTGCTCCGGGATCGCTATTGTGTGTGGGGTGAAGGCTCTCCTGCTTGAAAACATCCATTCCGAGGCCACGCGCATCCTGGTGCAGCGCGGCTATGACGTCGAGAACCGGCCCGGTGCCCTGACCGATGACGACCTCGTCGCGGCGCTGGAGGGCGTGAGCTACCTCGGCATCCGCTCCCGCACGCAGATCACCCGCGAGGTTCTCGACGCCGCGCCGGAGTTGAAGGCCGTGGGTGCGTTCTGCATCGGCACCAACCAGATCGACCTCGAAGCCGCGACCGAAGCAGGCGTCGCAATCTTCAACGCCCCGTACTCCAACACCCGCTCCGTGGTCGAACTCGCCATCGCCGAGATCATCTGCATGGCGCGTCACCTCACGGACCGGAACAGGGACGTGCACGCGGGTCTCTGGGACAAGTCTGCCGTGGGCTCGCACGAGATTCGTGGTCGCTCGCTCGGCATCGTCGGATACGGCAACATCGGTTCCCAGCTCTCCGTGGTGGCCGAGTCGCTCGGCATGCGCGTCTACTACTACGACATCGTGGATCGCCTGCCGCTCGGCAATGCCAAGGGCGTCGGCTCCATGGAGGAACTCTTCGCCATGTCGGAGACCGTGTCCCTGCACGTCGACGGCCGCGCGAGCAATGCCGGACTCATCGGAGCGGAGGAGTTCTCCCAGATGCGGCCACGCACCCTGTTCCTCAACCTGTGCCGCGGCAACGTCGTGGACCACGACGCGCTGTATGACAACCTGAAGAGTCGGCACCTGGCAGGTGCAGCCATCGACGTGTACCCCACGGAGCCCAAGGAAAAGGGCGAACCCCTGGTCAGCAAGCTGCAGGGCCTGGACAACGTCATCCTCACCCCGCACATCGGAGGGTCGACCGTGGAGGCGCAGGTGGACATCGGCCGCTACGTCGCGGGCAAGATGGCCGACTACGAGTCCTACGGCGCCACCTCGATGTGTGTGAACCTTCCCGAGGTGCCGGGCGCATCCTCGCAGAACCACCGCATCGTCCACCTGCACCACAACGTTCCGGGTGTGATGGCACGGCTGAACAACCTGCTGGCCACGCACAACATGAACATCCTGTCCCAGACGCTCTCCACCCGTGGCCAGCTTGGCTACGCCGTCACCGACGTCTCGGGAGAAGTGCCGGCGGATCTGCTGACCGAACTGGAGGCTCTGGAGGAGACCCTCCGCGTCCGGATGATGTAGTCGAGCACACTGCTCAACGCTCAGCTGTGGCCGCCAACGCTGCGAAGTGGGCCGCGAGGTGGTCGGCCGATCACCCATGCGTGACGCGAGCCACACGCGGGGAGGCATCGCCGCGGGCCAGAATGTGGCGCCCCAGATAGCCGGTGGCGCCAGCAACGACGACGGTGTCCGTACTCCTCCTCAGATGCGCCACCGAGGCGCGGGACTCACGTGGTGGAGAGCATCTCCAGAACGGTGTCGTGCAGCAGGCCGTTGGTGGCCAGCGCTCCCGGCCCCTGAACGCCGGGTACCCCGTCGAGGTTCGAGAAGCGGCCCCCCGCCTCCCGCACGATGATGTCGAGTGCAGCCATGTCGTAGAGCTCGAGTTCGGGCTCGCAGGCGATGTCGACGGAGCCCTCCGCGAGCAGCATGTAGCTCCAGAAGTCGCCGTACGCGCGGGTCCTCCAACACTGGCGCATGAGGTCGACGAAACCCTGGCCGCGGGGGGTGTTCACCCATCCGGCGATGTCCGAGTAGGACAGCGACGCGTGCTCCAGTTGGGAGACATTGCTCGTGCGGATCTCCGTGGCGCTGAAGAGGGACTTGCCGGTGTGGGCGCCGCCCCGCAGGCTTGCCCACCAGCGTCGTCCCAGCGATGGGGCGGAGACGACGGAGGCCACCACTTCACCATCCACCTGCAGTGCCACCAATGTGGCCCACACCGGGACGCCACGCAGGTAGTTCGCGGTGCCGTCGATGGGGTCGATGATCCATCGGCGGGCGCTCGCGCCAGTGTCAGACATCTCCTCTCCATGCACGGCGTCCCGCGGACGCGCCTTGGCCAACGTGCGGCGGATCGCTTCCTCGACGGCGGTGTCCGCCTCCGTCACCGGGCTGTTGTCCGGTTTGGTGTCGAAGCGGAGGTCGAGAGCCTTGAAGCGGTTCATGGACAAGGAGTCTGCGTCGTCGGCGAGCATGTGCATGAGTCGGACGTCGTCGGTGAGGTTCTTCGGCTGTGCCATGGAGTCCAACCTAGCGAAATCTGGGTCCGCTCAGATGAAGGCGCGCTCCATCCGCCGGAACGAGGCCAGCCTCAGAGGGTCCAGTCTGCCATCGGCGACGGCCTCATCCAGGGCGCAATCCTCGGCGCCCGTCTGGTGGTGGCAACCGCGCGGGCACTGCTCCGCGTACTCGGTGAGGTCGCTGAAAGCGGCGACGATGGAGGATGTCTTCACGTGGCTGATCCCGAACGAACGGACGCCCGGCGTGTCGACGATCCAGCCGCCCTGGGGCAGCGGGATGGCCAGCGCCGACGTGGAGGTGTGACGCCCTTTCCCCGTCAGGTCGCTGACTTCGGCGACAGCACGATTGCTGCCCGGCACCAACGCGTTGACGAGCGTCGACTTCCCGACGCCTGAGTGCCCCACCAGCACGGTTGAGCAGCCCGTGAGGATGTGGTGCAGCGGTGCCAGGTCTGATCCCGGATGTGTGGTGATGATGGGCACACCCAGCGGTTGGTACGAGGCGATGAGTTCGTCCGGGCTCGCGAGATCTGACTTGGTGAGGCACAGGATGGGTGAGACCTTGGCGTCGAAAGCGGCCACCAGGATCCGATCGATCATTCCCATGCGCGGCACGGGATCAGCCAGGGCTGTGACGATCATGAGTTGGTCGGCGTTGGCGACGATGGGGCGCTCGAACGCATCGGCATCATCGGCGCTGCGCCGCAGCATGGTGCGGCGCTCGGCCACCTCAACGATGCGGGCCAGCGATCCCTCGGTGCCCGAGGTGTCGCCGTCCAGGGTCACGATGTCGCCGACGATGACACCCTTGCGGCCGATCACCCGCGCCTTGGTGGCGGTGACCACCACGGCATCCAGCAGGCAGCGGTAGCGGCCACGGTCCACGGTGATCACCATCGCGGTGGGGGCACCCTCGTAGTTCGGGCGTTCCTTGGTCCGTGGGCGACTGCGCTTGCGCGGCCTGTCGAAGCCGCCGTGGTCGTCAGCTCCCAAGGCGCCCCGGCGGGCCATCAGGCCTCTACCGCGGCGCGCCAGTCAGCGTCGAAATGGGGCATGGTTTTCGCGACGCAGGCAAAGTCCGTGACGCTCAGGCCGGGCACACGCAGGGCCAGGATGGCCGCGGCATGCACCATGCGATGGTCCGCGTACGTTTCGAACTCGGTGGCCACGAGGTCCTCAGGCCTTGCACCTTCGACCACCAGGCCATCGTCGGTCTCACTCGCGGTGATCCCCAGTTTGCCGAACTCCGTCACGAGCGCGGCGAGACGGTCGGTTTCGTGGCCACGGATGTGACCCACCCCGCGAATCCGCGTGGTTCCGCTCGCGAGTGCGGCGAGGCTGGCCACCACGGGCGTGAGTTCAGACGAGGCGTGCAGGTCGACGTCGATGCCCTGCATCGTCTCGGGGCCGTGCAACGTGACCGTGTTGCCGTCGCGTTCCACGCGGGCGCCGAAGCGACGGGCGATGCCGAGGAACAACCCGCCAGCCTGCTGGTTCTCCTCGGGCCAGTCATGGACGGTCACTGACCCGCCGGTGACGGCTGCGGCCGCGAGGAACACCGAGGCATTCGTGAGGTCGGGCTCCACAGTCATGTCCCGGGCGGAGATGGGTGAGGGGTGCACCACCCACGTGTTGTCGTCGACCTCGTCCACGTGCACGCCATGCTCACGGAGCATGTGCACAGTCATGGCGATGTGTGGACGCGACGGCACGCTCTCGCCCACCTGCTGGATCCTGAGACCATGGGGGAGCCGGGCACCCACCAGCAGCAGTCCCGAGATGTACTGGCTCGTGGCGGATGAGTCGACGCTCACAACATGGCCCATCTCGGTGGCAGGCACCACGGTGAACGGGAGCCTGTCGGAGTCGACGTCGGCTCCCAGTTGCCGCATCGCATCCAGGAGACCTGCCATGGGGCGGTTGCTGGCGTGCGGGTCGCCGAAGAACGTGGTGGGACCGTCCGCGAGCATGGCGATGGGCGGCACAAAACGCATGACGGTCCCGGCGAGACCGCAGTCGATGCCGTCGGGAACGCCACGGAAGTGGCGCGGCGGAGTGATGCGTACGGCGTCCGCGGGGTCGCCATCGACGGTGACGTTCATCGCCTGCAGCGCGGCCACCATCAGGTCGCTGTCGCGGGACTCCAGGGCCCCGCGCACCGTGCTGGTGCCATCGGAGAGTGCCGCGATGACGAAGGCACGATTGGTCTCGGACTTCGACCCGGGAACCCTTACTTCAGAGGTGACAGGTCCCCGGGACCAAGGCAGAGCGTGGCTCATCAGTGGATCACGGACTCCAGCTTCTTGCCCAGCTTCTTGGACTCCTTGCGGGCGTTCTTGAGCAGCTCGTCCTTCTTCTTGTCGGCCTTCTTCGCGGCCTTCTTGGCTTTGCGGCTCAGGTCGTCGCCCGTGTCGGAGATCTTCTTGTCGGCAGCCTTGACGGTTTGCTCGGCCCGCCAGGAGAGGCTCGGGTGGCCCTGGGTGTCGCGAGCGCTCAGCAGTGCTGCTCCCAGCAGTGCCAGGTTGGTCAGGACCAGCGGTCGGGCTGCGCCCCTCTCATCTTTGGACGCATCCTTGCCGGGAAGTGCGATGGCGATGTTCAGGATGCTGGCCTTGGCCAGCAACAGGGCGCCCAGCCGACGTCCCAGACCGGTGGCGAACATCACGCCGCCCGCGACCTGTGCCGCGCCTCCCAGGCGAACCCACGTCTCAGTGGATTCGGGGATCGACGAGGAGTAGGGGGCGGGCACCGCGCGCTGCAACAGGGGCACCACCCTGGCCGTGAAGGCCTCGGCCTCGGGGGCCGAATCGGATGGTGTGCGGATCTTCTTCACACCGTCGACGACAAAGGCGCTGGCGAACAGGCTACGGGACAGAAAACGCAACAGACTCATGGAGCCAAACATACCCACTGGGACGTCCACTGCGCTCCGGGGACGTAGATTGGGTGCCATGTGTGGGAGATATGCCGCGAGTGCAGATCCCGAAGAGCTCGTCGAGGAGTACCGGATCGACGAGGTCAGTGACGACGGGCGTGATGCGTGCAGACCCCGCTACAACATTGCCCCCACCGATTGTGTCCCGGCCGTCGTGGACCGCTCGGCCGCACCAGGCATCACCCGGAAGCTCGTGGGACTGCGCTGGGGCCTGGTGCCGAGTTGGTCGAAGGATCCCGGTTCCGCAGCGCGGATGATCAATGCCCGCGTGGAGACCGTCACCGAGAAGCCGTCATTTCGCAAGGCCATGGCCGCGAGGCGCTGTCTGCTCCCGGCGCTCGGCTACTACGAATGGCGCCCGGAGGAGGAGGGCGGCAAGAAGGTCAAGCAGCCATATTTCCTGCACCCCACGGACGGGCTCCTCGTGCACATGGCCGGCCTCTACGAGTTCTGGAAGGGCCCGCATGGATGGCTGGCCACCGCCTCCATCATCACCACCAGCGCCAGCGACGAACTCGGGTGGGTGCACGACCGCATGCCGATGACACCCGCAGATCGTGACACGTGGCTGGACCCGTCGATGACGGACGCGGAGGCAGCGCGCGCCCTCCTGCACCCGCTGCAACACCTGAGCCCCCGCAAGGTGTCACGCGCGGTGAACAGCGTCGCCAACGATGGCGCCGCCCTGCTCGACACCGTTGCCTGAGCTCGCGGGAATAGAGAAGCGGCCCACGATGTTGTTCCCCACATGGGCATCCTTCTCGACGCAGTGGCGGCGGACAGGAACGTCGTCGATCGGTTCCCGGCGCTATCCTCGTTCCTGATGAAGATAGAAGCCACTGACCTCTCACGCGACGACAGCGCCGTCGCGGCGGATGATGACGCGTTCGAGGTGGAGGCGCTCAGCCACCTGGACCGTCTCTACGCGGCAGCACTGCGCATGACGCGCAACCCCGCGGATGCCGAGGATGTGGTGCAGGAGGCGTATGCCAAGGCGTTCGCCGCGCAGTCGACCTTCACCCCCGGAACAAACTTGAAGGCGTGGCTGTACCGGATCCTCACCAACACCTACATCAACACCTACCGCAAGGCGCAGCGGACACCTCGCACCAGCTCCGACGCGGGCGTCGAGGACTGGCATCTGGCGAGGGCGGCGTCGCACGATTCCACCGGACTGCGTTCGGCGGAGATGGAGGCGCTCGACCTGACGCCCGACAGCGTCGTGTCCGACGCCATGAACGCACTGCCGGAGAACTTCAGGATGGCCGTCTACCTCTCCGACGTCGAAGGCTTCTCCTACAAGGAGATTGCCGAGATCATGGAGACGCCCATCGGTACGGTGATGAGCCGACTGAACCGTGGACGCTCGCTACTGCGGCAGTCGCTGGCGGAGTACGCCGCGGATCGTGGCATCGCCAAGGCTGTCAGGGGCGATGCGTGATGGCCGAAAGTGACATGTGGAGCCATGATCACGATGAGATGGACGACTGCGTTCGGGCACTGGAGGCCGTCCATGCGTTCCTGCACCACGAAATGCCCGATGCTGACGCGGACCTCATCCGCGTTCACCTGCACGCCTGTGAGCGATGCCTGGAGAGCTTCGACATCGAGAACACCATCACCGAGATGATTCAGCGCAGCCAACCCCCTCCGCAGGCACCGATGAGCCTGATGGCACGGGTGAGCATCCTGCGCCGTCGATCCGGTCACTGAGCCCCATAAAACAACGACAGCCCCCGTCTCTCATGGGAGAGCGGGGGCTGCTGCTTGTGCGGTCAGGCGTTGGGACGCTTGCCGTGATTTGCCTTGTTCTTGCGACGTGCCTTGCGCTTGCGGCCTCGTTTGCCCATGATGACTC
>JAUNVL010000072.1:0-2454 GCA_030537675.1 Propionibacteriaceae bacterium
GGGTACGCCAGATGGACCAGCCACGGATGGGTGATGAACTCCAGCCGGGCGATCCCCAGTCCCGACATGGAGATGGCGCCTCCCACCAACGCCTCGCCGGCGGTGGCAGCGACGACCGCGCCGATGAGCGTGCCCATCACCACTATGAGCAGGACTTTGAACCTGACCTGGGAGACGATTTCTCGGGACGAGAAGCCGATGGCGCTCAGCACGCCCATCCGCGTCCTCTCCCGCGTGAGACGGAGTTGGAGGAACACGCTGGTGATCAGCAGGGCGACACCGGCCCCGAAGACCGTGGCCAGCACAGCCGCGCCGCGCAACGCGCCGGTCACGTAGGACAGCGTCTGCTCCACGTACTTCTGCATGGGGATGACCGTGGCCGCCTGATGAATCTCGCTGTACTCCTGCGCAATGGCCGTGGGATCGACGCCCTCTGCGGTGTCGGCATAGATCACATAACCGAGCGCATCAGCGGACACGTCGCCCTGCATCTTGGCGGTGTAGCCGCCGCTGGTGACGTCCTGGTAGATGCCGCTCACGACGACGGACGTGGCCGCGACGTCCCTGCCGGAGCGAATGGACATCGTGTCGCCTGCGGAGAGTTGGTACTGGTTCGCATTCATCACCGAGAGCGCGATCTCTCCGTCCTCCGGAGGCCCACCCTCCAGGAAGGCGATGGTGTCCCCGGAGTGGTCGCCCACCTGAAGGCGCAACGCCTCCCACTCGTTCTCGCCGGAGGTTTCGACGAGGACGCGTGCGTAGTCACGCACATTACTGAGTCGGTCATCGGTGTTCATGGAATCGAGGATGTCCTGACGTGCGACGTCGACGTCGTCGAAGAACTGCAGGTCGACGCGCAGGTCGCTCTCCGGGGCGCCCATGTAGGTCACGAAGCGGGGACTCTGAAAAGTGGTGAGGAGGTTGGTGGGAAGAACGACCAGCACCGTCGCAAGGGCGAAGACCGTGGGCAGCAGGACCCACTGGCTGGCCTCCGCCCTCAGGTCCAGCAGCGCCAGCCGACGGTTCATGTTGCGTCCATACGCGTGAGCCAGGTCCGTGCGTCGCGCACGCCGTGCAACTCGTTGGGCCCGCCGTGCGGTCTGCTTCTCATCCAGCGTGCTGCCATGCACGAGTGCGCCGACCACCTCGACCCGACGCACAGCGCTGAGGGCCCTGCGGCACATGGCCGTGACGAGCACGTAGACCAGCAGCAGCGCCACCACGGGAACGAGGAACGTGGCAGGCCCCACGGGTGCCACGGCATAGTTGAGTTGGGCGCTTCGGGTCATCAGCCTCGTGGCCACGAGAGCGAGCCCTCCGCCGATGACGCAGGCCAGCGCTGTCATGCCCCGGTACTTCGATAGGTAGAGACGTGTGATGGACCTGTCGGGGAGCCCGATGGCTTTCATGACGCCGATCTCCCGGACCTCGTCCTCCAGCATGCCGCGGATCACGAATCTCAGGTTCACCATGGCTATGGCCATGAGCAACCCGCTGACGAAGATGAGCGCCACCGCCACAAGGCCGTCGCTGACCGCGTTGACCAGGCGGATCATCTGGAACGTCACGGCTTGCCCATTCCTCGGGAGGGCATCGTTGGCTTCGTACGCTTTCTGGAACTGTGATGCGAGCGAGGGGTCGGTGAGTCGGTACTCCGCGATGATCTCGGGGTCGCCTCCACCGGCGCTGGCCAGTTCACGGAAGTCGTCCTCCGACACGAGGAATCGTGTGGCGGAGGACAGCGACGAGGCCATCTGCGAGTCCCGGACGAACCCGGCGACGTTCAGCTCGCGAGTTCCGGTGTCGGTCTGGACCGTGACTGCGTCACCCACCTCGAGGCCGAAGCTCTGCTGGTGGGCCACGGGGACGTAGACGTTGCCCCTTGTGGGACGTGGAATGCCGCCCGTGCCGTCGAGGAGGAAGTCGAAATCCTCATTCTGCGTCACGAAGAGGTTGTCGATCAGACTGGCCGAGAAGTCGCTGCCCTCACCGGTGGAGGGGCGGCGCCACGAGATGGCAGCGCCGTCGAAGCCGAGCATGTCCTCGATGAGCCATGCTTCGACCTCGGGACGATCGCTGGCGAACTGGGCGAGTGCGTCCGTGTCGTAGTCACCCGTGTGCATCTGCAGGAAGTGCGGCGGTTGGGCCTGCTGGAACAGCGCGTCGACGGATCCCACGAGGCGCTCCATCACCATTGCCCCGGTTGCCATCATGGACGCGCCGAGGATGAGAATGATGAGGAGTGCTGCGGTGATTGCCCTGTTCCGGGTCAGGTCGTTGTAACCGTGGCGCCGGTACAGGGCGTTGACGTTCATCGATGGTCCATGGTCATCAACCCTGTCATCAGGGGATCAGCCCGTACATCGGGAATGGCCCGGAGCCGCCCCTGAGCTATTCCTCTCTGGTCATAGGGGTTGGTGCCACGGGTTGCCGCAGAACCGTGCGCAGCTTTGC
>JAUNVL010000072.1:2554-15040 GCA_030537675.1 Propionibacteriaceae bacterium
CTCTGGTCATAGGGGTTGGTGCCACGGGTTGCCGCAGAACCGTGCGCAGCTTTGCGGGCACGGTGCGGCGCGGGTCCGAAAGGTACACCTCGTGGTGGCGGCCGTTGAACGCGAGACCGTGCGAGGGCATGTAGTCGTCGTGCAGACGCGCGAGCGCCGGGGCTTCGTCGTGATAGGAGCCCACGTGCAGGATCTGGACGCTCATCCCTTCGGTGTACGGCTCGAGGCGAACGTGCTCCAGCGCTGGAAGGTCCTTTTTTCGTGGCATCTCCAGTGAGGTCCTGACGATGTCGTCGGTGACCCAGGCGGGTTGGGAAATCATCATGGTCCAGTCCCACGCGGACTTGTCCCGGGTACGAAAGGCGGCCGGGTCCTCGGCGCTCCACAACCCCTCGAGAGGCCCGACGGTGTGGACGCGCCCGAGCTCCTGCTTCACGATGGCGCGGACAGCGTAGGACAGGGAGTAGAGCGCCTGCACGGCGTCGGTATAAGCCGAACAGGTGTTGGGGTCGCCGTGCCCGTCGACCATGAGGAACAACAACTCCGGTACCTCGACGACGTGCCATTCGCGAGGCTTGGGGGCGTACAGCGTGGGGTACGCCTTCTTGATGTCGTAGGAATCCATGAGCTTCCTTGTTCGGGGCGATCAGGACATGGCTGTGCTTCCTGAACATCACATCACTGAATTGGCCATGAGGATAGGTTGAGGGCGTGATGCGGCCCTGGGTGAAATCGACGTCGGTCACGGCGCGCTACGTGCAGTTGGTCATCTCCTGCACGGTGCTCGGTGTAGGCGTGGCCCTGCTGCTGAAATCCAGAATGGGCTCGGACGGCTACTCCACGCTCGTCAGCGGACTCACCCTGCAAACAGGGTGGCCGTTCTGGTTCATGAACATCGTCGTGGGGGCGGTCTTCGTGGGTGTCGCATGGATGCGCGGCAGAAAGCCCGGGCCGGGAACTCTGGTGCAGTGGTTCCTCGTGGGAACGGTCATCTCCTACGGCCTGGACGTGGTGCCGGACATCGAGTCCATGGCCGTTCGTTTCCTGGCGCTGTGTGCCGCGCTCGTCCTGATGTCGATCGGGGTGGCTGGCTACCTCGCCAGCGACACCGGCGCCGGCCCGGCCGAGGCGATGGCCCTTTCGTGGGATCCGCCGCTGCCCTTTCGCTGGAGCTACAGCATCCTCCAAGCAGTCGCAGCAGTGCTGGGCTGGCTGATGGGGGCGTCCGCGGGGCTGGGAACGGTGCTGGTCTTCGTCCTCATGGGGCCAGCTGTGGATCTGGTACGACGTCGATGGACGATTCTCGAGTTCCCGACGCGCGTGGAACACCACAGCGCATAGGTTGGGCTGCGTGAGTGTGCCTCTGGTAGGGACCGTCGTCCTGCGTCCCCTTGCGCTCTCCGATGCCTCGGCGTTGGCCACTGCCTACGCCAGCAATCGGGAGTACCTGCGGCCGTGGGAGCCGGTGCGCACGGACTCGTTCTTCACGCCTGAGGGTCAGCATGAGGCAGTGGCCAGATCTCTGGTGGATGTGACGGAGGGACGCGGCGCCTTCTGGCTGCTGGTGGATGGCGACCGTGTCATCGGAAGGATCTCCCTGACAGACATCGCTCTGGGCGCCTTCCAGAGCGCGAACCTCGGCTTCTGGGTGTCCGCCGACCACCAGGGGCAGGGACTGGCCAGCGCAGCAACCGCCGAAGTCTGTGCACTGGCCGCGAACGAGTTTGGTCTGCACCGCATCCAGGCCGGGACGCTGCTGCACAACCATGGGTCGCAGAAGGTGTTGGACAGGGCTGGGTTCACGAGGATCGGCGTGGCAGCCGCGTATCTCCGCATCGACGACGCGTGGCAGGACCACATCCTGTTCCAGAGGCTCTTGGACGACTGAAACGGTCGTGGCCGCTGGTCCAGGTCTGTGTGATCCGTTCGCGGTGGGTCACTCGCCCATGAAGGGCCGGACCTCAATCCATCCCTGGAGCGGCTTGCCCCCGGCGTTTTCGCCATCGTCATCTCCTTGGGTCCTGTGCCTGCCATTGTGCCGCCGTCGCTGCTGAGACGCAGCGACGGCGGGACCTTTGACGGCAGGACTTCAGGCAGCGCGATCAGCGGTGGAAGTTCCACGTGATCCGATCTGACGAGCCAGCCGGGGCGTAACGCATCGCGAACTGGGTGGACAGGTGCGGATCCCCATGGTGAATGGCCAGGTACCCCGTCTGGCAGGCGCCGAGAGCCAATCTGGTTTCGCCGTAAACAGGCTTCCACAGGTTGCTGCTGGCAACTTCGTTGGACTCGAAGTACACGAGTTCCGTGACGCCCTCTTCGGGGGCAAACATGCCGAACTGCCATGGGTCGCGGCTCACGCGGACCTTGCCGTCGGCTCCGGCCTCAGGGTGGACGTGGGTGTAGCAGACCTTGACGAGGGCGCCGGACGCGGTGCCGTCACCGTCCCACCGTGGATTGCTCACGGTGATGTCGAAGTACTTGAGGGAGACCTTGGTCCCGGCCGAGACGTCCTTGAAAATCGGCAGTGTGCCGAACCGGACGATGTTGTTGAAGACCTCCTTGGTCACCCATCGGTACGCGGTCGCTCCGCCGGAGGTGGTGTAGGCCTCCACGATGCGGGAGGTGACGTAGCTGCGGCAGCCGTTGCCCCCCGACACGGCAGTGTCGCACTCGGTACGCCAGTGTCGGCCGCCCGATGCAGTCCAGTTCACGGTGGCGCCGTGCGCGCCGTATCCCCCGAGCGGGTTGTTTGTCCACAAGGAGCGTGGCGAGGAGATGTAGGTGAGGTTGTTGAAGTACCAGCCCGTTTTTTGAACGAACTTCTTTCCCACCTGTGTGACCTGCGTGGACCAGATGTCGGTGCGGCACCGCTGGGTCTGGGAGTACGGCTCGCAAGTGGTCCGCCATTCGCGCCCGTTGACGTGATAGGTCCCCGGGGCGGAGTAGACGTCGACTGCGGCATGGGCGGGGGCCGTGGTGAACACGGCCGCGGTGAGCGCCAGGACTGCCGAGGCGGCCAGAGCAGCCGTTCGGTGAGCCCAACGGCGAAGAGGTCTCTGCGTCATGGCGAAACTCCTCACAACTAGTGGGGGACCTTCGACCAACGGCCACAGCCACGGCGTCGTCGGACGTGGTCCCGAATAATAATGAATTACTCTATTCTTGGCTGGGAAGGCGGGTCAATGGTCCGCCTGTCCTCCAGATGGCCGACCAGCAACCGCCTGCACGGCCGTCAGTGCGAGCGGCTGCTGTGGTGAGATTGCGTCATGCCGCGACCCCGGGGATTCAACTACACCGTGCAGGGCGACGAGGTGATCATCACGCATCATGGCCGTCGGGCAGGTGTTCTGCGCGGTCCGGCATCGGCACGCTTCCTCGCTGACGTGGAACGTGACGACGCGCAGCTTCTCATGGCCCGGATCACCGGGCAGTACCGGCACGGCAACGAGCGGACCGCCCGCAATCACCCACGCAATCGCGCACGACAAGGAAAGCCGTGACCGAGAAGAAGCCTCGCGGTGGCGGTGCGAATCATCCGGGACCGGGGTTCACCTACGAGGCCCCTGATCCTCCGCGACGGCCACAGGGGAGGCGACGCCGCACGGCTGGTGTCTTGAAGCAGCAGCCGCGCCCCGCGGAGCAACCCACGGTCGCGTCCCGCCTCCGGGGCAAGTGGCTGCTCGGTGCCCTGGTCGTCCTCGGCGTGGGGGTGGCCACGGCATTCGCACTGTTGAGCGCGCCAGGGCCACGAGGCGACGAAAGGCAGGATCCTCTTCCATCCGTTGCCACCACGAGGCCGCGAAGCGGCGTGGCGATCATCCCCCACAACAATGGTGGGGCGTTCCTCTCACCCCTCTACGCCCGGGGTGTCCGGGACTTCCGGGTGGTGGGCGAGGGATATGGCGAGATGGTGGGAACGTCCTCCGACCTGAAGGTCGTTGCGATTCTGGTGGGCGAGGAACTCCGAGGCATCGACATGGAGACCACGCAGACGCTGTGGACGTACCCGAGCTTCTCGTGCTCGCAGGGGTCCTGGGACGGGGTTGCCCTGTGCGTGGACGAGGATGACTCATCAGCGGTGTACCGCGAGGGTGTACGCGACGTCGTCGGCCTCGATCTGTCGACGGGGCAGGAAGTGTTTCGCTTCACGCCCGACGGTGTCCCGGAGAACTTTGTCTTCATCGGTTCCGACGAGTCACACGGATATTTCACCCTGGGCATCCACCAGGAGGAGGGGTACACGTCCTTCGGGCAACAGCACGTGGTGGCGCTCGATCCTGCGGGTGCCGTGGTCTGGATGACGCCCATCGACACCGACGGGATGATCTATCGGGCAGCGTTGACAGTCAACGACCGCATGATTCTCGACATCGAGGACACCATCTTCGTGCTGGAGCGAACCTCAGGCTCCATCGTCGTGAAGGAAGTCTTCAACGAGACTGGCGGGCTGCAACTGTTGTCACTCCTGTGGGACGGGTGGCTCGCCGCTGCCCCCGAGGGTGAGAACCACTACAAAGTGTTCGATCTGGACGGGACGCTGGTCGACGAGCTTGGCTACGTCGATGAGTTCATCCCCTCCAGCCTGTCGGTGGGTGGCACGGCGACAACTGTGTACGGCAGCGAAAGTCTCGACAGCGGCGGCCAGAACAAGTGGGAGGTGTGGGCCGTCACGGCGACGGGGGAGCGGGTGGTCGGGAGTGTCGGCGGCAGGATCGTCGACACCCATGGCAGGCACCTCGCCGCGTCCGGCAGGCTCACGGGGATCTCGGCGGACGGGTCCCTGTTCCTGTCCGACCGGAACAACGCCAGCATCCACGACGCGAAGACCGGCAAACCGCTCGGTGGCTTCGCCGCATCGGACAGCGCGAACTTCGTGTACATGGTTGACGGCATCGTGTTCCAGAAACTGTCGGGCACGAGTGGCACCGGCATCGCGCTGCTGCTGCCGGGCAAGCCGTAGGACACGGGCGATGCGGCGAGGAGCTTCTGAACGCGTCAGCATCCACGTTGCGGCAACACTCGATCTGACCGGAACCCGGAGGCAAACCAAGTCGTAGTGTGCTCAGGTGCGATCGACGAGCGCCTGGATGACGCGCTCCGAGGCGTGGCCGTCGCCGTAGGGATGTCCCTTGGCGCCAGTGGGGCGGGGACGAACGGCGACCTCCTTGAGCCTGGTCAGGCCGTGGTCCAGGATGTTCCAGCCGTTGTCGAGAGTTTCGGTCCACTCGGTCTCGGTGCGAATGGTGGTGGTGGGGGCATCCAGCAGGAACGCCTCCTTCTGGAGGCCACCGGAGTCCGTGATGACACCCGCAGAGGCCATGATGGCGCGCACCATCTGGGGGTAGGCCAGCGGCTCGGAAGCGACGAGGCTGCCGGCGCTCAGGTCCAGACCGTGCTTGAGGCTCAGCGCCACCAGTCGCGGATGGGCGAGCAACACCACGGGGACCGAGAGGTTCTCCAACGCTGTCAGGATGTCGCGGAGCCGGTCAGGGTCGTCGGTGTTGTCAGCGCGGTGAATGGTGGCCAGCAGGTACGGCTCGTCAGGGTTGACGCCGTCCGGCAGCTGGACGGCGTGGTCCGCGACGGCGTCGCGGGTGGCCAGGCAGACGTCGGTCATCACGTCGCCCACCTGCAGCGTGCGCTCGGCGAGGCCCTCTGCCGCAAGGTGCTGGGCGGCGACGTCGGTGGGTGCCAGGAGCAGGTCGGACAGATGGTCGGTGATGATGCGGTTGTGCTCCTCCGGCATCCGCCGGTTGAAGGAGCGCAGCCCGGCCTCGAGGTGGGCGAGCTTCACGTGCATCTTCACGGCAGCCATGGCGGCGGCCGCCGTGGAGTTGGTGTCGCCATAGGCCAGCACCCAGTCTGGCTGGTGGGTCTCGAGCACGCCGTCCATCTGTGCGAGCATCGCGCCGGTCTGTCGGCCATGTGTGCCGGAGCCGACACCGAGGTGGGCGTCGGGCTCGGGGATGCCCAGGTCGCGGAAGAAGACGTCGGAGAGCAACGGGTCGTAGTGCTGGCCGGTGTGCACGATGACGTGCTCCACGTCGCCGCGCGCCTCGCACGCCTTGACGATGGGGCCCAGTTTCACGAACTGGGGGCGGGCACCGACGACGCTCATGATCTTCACAAGTGGTCAGTCAACCACAGCCGCGGGCGGCATGCCCGCTCATCCCGCATCGTGCGCGCGGTACGTTGGGACGACATTCAGCCACCCTGCAGGAGCCCAGATGTCGCGTCGTCCCCCACTGGCCGTCTTCACCCCTTGGTACCCGTCGCTGGGCAACCCCATGCTGGGGAACTTCGTGGGGGAGTGGAGCCGTCTCGCTGCCGACGGCCGCGACGTGCGCATCATCAACGCCGTCGAGTGGCCGGGTGGTCCCGACGAGCTCGTCACCCAGCACAAGCCAGCATTCGAGTCCCTTGTGCACCGCATGGCACGGGCCGGCGGACTGGATGCCCGCGGCGCCTTCGGCACCATCACCCGGGTCCCGAACGTCCTGGTGGCGGGCTGGCAGGTTCCGCGTCGGGCCGAAACTGCCGTCGACGCCATCGCCGCCGCGCTGGGCCCCATCGACGCGCCGGTGGTCCACGGCCACGTCGGCTACTTTGGCGGTCTCGCTGCCGCCCGACTGGCGCGCCCCGACGCACGCGTCATCGTCACGGAGCACTCCAGCGAACTCGGTAACGTGCTGGCCGACGACGCTGGTCGCGCCCTGTACGCCGAGGTGCTGCAGCGGGCACACCGGCTCACCTGCGTCAGCGGGGTGGTCAAGCAGTTGATCCTCCAGCACCTGCCAGAATTCGAGTCCACCATCGAGGTGCTCCCCAATCCGGTGGACTTCGACGCCGCACCCCGACGCGCCGAGAAGCCCGAATCCCTGGACAAGTGGCTGTTCGTCGGAGGACTCACCGACATCAAGGGCGTCGTGAGGCTCGTGGAGGCGTTCATCGAGTTCGCCCGCACCCGCCCCGCGGCCACCCTGGGCATGTTCGGGGAGGGCAACCTCCGCGACCAGGTGGTCACGATGGTGACCGACGCCCGGCTTGGCGAGCGCGTGACCCTGCACGGCGCCGTACCCCGCTCGACGGTGCTGGCACGGATGCCGGAGTTCGACGTCCTGGTGGCCCCCAGCAGGTACGAGACGTTCCACCTCGCCGTGCCCGAGGCAGTCGCTGCCGGACTGCCGGTGCTGCTGACACGCAGCGGTGGGCCGGAGGAGTCACTGGGCCAGACGCACAGGCTGTGCGCCGAGTTCGTGGACGTCAACGACGATGCGGAGGAACTCGTCGCGGGCCTGCACGCACTGGAGGCGCGCCTTCCGGACCTGGATCCGGGGCAGGCTCGCGCCGAATTGAACGCCCGCTTCGGGCCCAATGCTGTCCGCAGTCGCCTTGCGGAGTTGTACGGCGAGGACGAGTGGGGCCCACTGCCCGCCGTGCTGCCGGCACCCATGCAGGCCACGCGGGTTCGCCCGGAGAAGCTGGTGGTCTTCGCCCGACGGACATGGCGCTCGTTGGCCGTCGAGCCGCAGATCGCCGTGGCCAAGGAGGAGGGCGTCGAGATCACCACCATCGGCGTGCCGCAGCCGAAGGCGCCCGCCAAGCCACTGACCGTTTCGCAGCGAGCACTCAGGAAGGGCCGTCGACTGCTGTCACAGGTGCTGCCCAGCACACCGACGGCCGCGGGCGGAGCCACCGCGGCGCTGCTGGGGGACCTCACGTCCGCCGCCGACGCGTCGCTCTACTGGGATGCGAACCCCGGCATCGTCGTGGTGCCGGAACTGGACCCGACGCTGTTCGGCAGGCGCGCCGTCGACGCCAGCTAGGCGCCTTCCCCCGGACGCCCGTCTCATCGCGCACACGCCCGTCTAAAGCACGGACGCCCGCCGGATACGGCGGGCGTCGGCGCTTTGAACGGGCGTCTGTCAACAGCGCGGGCGTTGCGGGACTGGATCCGGTGTCGAGGGAAAGCGTGAGGTGAGGGAGAGAGTCAGTCCTGGTCGTGGACCAGGACGATCTTGCCGAGGTTGTCGCCGCTCTCGAGCAGTTCGTGCGCCTTGCGGACGTCACGGAAGCCGATGCGGGTTTCGGGCGCTGGCTTGATGCGGCCATCAGCCACCATGGGCCACACCAGATCCGCGACCCGTGAGCAGATGTCTGCCTTCTCCTGCGCGGAGCGGAAGCGCAGGGATGTGGCGGTGATGGTGCCCATCTTCTGCAGCAGCAGCGCCAGATTCAGCGTCCCCTTCGTGCCGCCCTGCATCCCGATCACCACCATGCGTCCACGCCGGGCCAGTGCCTTGACGTTCATTTCCAGGTACTTGGCGCCCATGATGTCCAGGATCACGTCGGCGCCCTTGCCGTCGGTGGCGTCCTTCAGGCCCTGCACCCAGTCCTCGTGGTAGTCCAGGGCGATCTCGGCGCCGTGCTGGCGGCAATGCTCCAGCTTGGCGTCGGTCCCCGCAGTGGTGGCGACACGGCAGCCGAGTGCCTTGGCGTACTGGATGGCGAACGTGCCGATGCCACCTGAGCCCCCGTGCACCAGGAGCGTCTCACCGGGGGACAGGGAGGCGACGTCCATGTTGGAGACCACCGTGGCGGCCACTTCCAGGAGGCCGGCGGCAGTGACGAGGTCCATGCCGGGAGGCGGCGCGATGAGCTGCCCGGCGGGTGCCACGAAGAACTCGGCGTAGCCGCCGCCGGAGAGCAGAGCCACCACCTCGTCGCCGGGGCTCCACTGGGTCACGCCTGCGCCGACCGCCTCGACGATGCCGGACGCCTCGAGCCCGATGACGTCCGTGACCCCCCGCGGCGGGGGGTAGTGGCCCTTGCGCTGCAGGATGTCCGCACGGTTGACGCCGGAGGCGACGGTGCGCACAAGTACCTCACCGGGTTCTGGTTGGGGCGTGGGGATCTCACCCAGCTCCATGGCATCGAGGTCTCCGGGGGTGGTAACGATCACTGCATGCATGTGTTCCACCATGCCACACGGGAGGGACCTAGGGCTGCGGCCAATCGAGGGTGCGCTGCGAGGTGAAGCGACGCTGGGCGCCGTCGACGGGGTCGGTGAAGGACAGTTCCTTGGACAAGAGGGACAAGGGACGGGAGAAGTCGTCGATGTCGATGTCCAGCACCACCGGGTACAGCGGATCGCCGGCCAGCGGGATGCCCAGCTGGGTGAAGTGCGCACGGATCTGGTGGGTCTTGCCGGTGACGGGCCGCACGGCGTAGCGGCCCCAGCCTGCGCGGGTCTCGATGAGCTCGATGTGGGTGCGGGAGTTGGGCGGGAGATCCAGCGTCTCGGCCTGCATGGTGCCGACCCGCTTGATGAGGTGCGACTCCACCTCGAGTGGGAACTCGAGTCCGGGCTGCAGCGGGGCGATCGCCTCGTAGGTCTTCTCGACGGTGCGCTCACTGAACAGGCTCTGGTACGCCGCACGCCAGCGCGGCTCGGTGGTCATGAGCAACACGCCGGCAGTGGCCCGGTCCAGCCGATGTGCCGCGGTCAGCAGTGGCATGTCGAGTTCCCGGCGCGCCCGGACGACGGCACTCTGCAGCACGTGCCGGCCCCTGGGGATGGTGGAGAGGAAGTGCGGTTTGTCGAACACCACGAGTCGGTCGTCGCGGTGCAGCACCACGAGCTCGCCCGGCACCGTCACCTCGTCGCGGAGCCGACGGTGGAACCAGATGAACGTGTGGGGGGTGTAGGGCTCGTCCCCGGTCAACGGAACCCCGGCAGGATCGACGAAGGCACCCTCGGCGAGCATGGGATCCACCTCGTCGCGCGCCGGTCCCAGCTTGGACAGCAGGAACTCGCGCATCGTCGGCCAGGGGAGCGCGTTCGAGGGGTCGCGGTCAGGCGTTCGGACCCATGCGGCCTGCAACCCGTGACGGGGAGGAAGCGGTGACTTCTTTTGCACGCTACCATTGTGGCCGCTGCTGCAGGAGCAGTGGCGAGGTCGCATAGTGGACTAGTGCAGCCGCCTTGAAAGCGGCCGAGTGGCAACGCTCCGTGGGTTCGAATCCCACCCTCGCCGCCATCGGCCCTACCATGCAGTCATGGCCGCATCCACGTACACCCTCGTTCCGCGCACAGCTGTGCGGGCATTCCTCATCGCAGCGATCGGCAGCCTCATCGGCGCCGGCCTCATCGTTCTGGCGCTCGCCAACAGTTGGCACCCCGCCGCAGCAGTCATCGGGACAGTCGTCCTGGCCGCGAGCCTGCTGCTCGCCCTGATGGCCTACCTCGCCCAGCGTGCCTCGATCGCCGAGCTGGTGCTCGATGAGGACGGCTACACCGTCGTCACTCGCGACGGCAGCCAGTCGGGTGACTGGGGCGACGTGACGCGCATCACCCGCGCCGTCGACGGTCGGGTCGTCACCGTCCACGAGGGCGACGAGAAGCGCACCCGCCTGCAGTTCAACAGCAACGACCGCACCCAGATCGACGAGATCCTCGAAGAAATGGGCACACGACTCGACGCCGCCAAGGGCTACAAGCCCTGGGACGGCTCCTGAACCGCACCAGCGCGAAGCACGGAGCCGTGAACGCTGTGACGAGGTTGCCTCCGCACGGGACTACATGGGTCCACGCGGGTGAACCCGGAGGCAGAATGCAGAGGCTGCAACCCTGCGACTACTCGTCCGAAGGGTTGTAGGCGCAGGCGTCCTCGACGCCCTGCGCACCCTCCACCAGCGTTGCGGTGGGGCTCACCGAGGGCTCCGGCGAAGGAGACGTGGTGGCCGGGGATTCCGTCGTGGGCGTCGCGTCCGGCGTGGACGTTGCAGTGGGAAGCGGCGTGACGGACGCCGTGACGGGCGCGATGGCGTCCTGCACGGCCTGGTTCATCGCCTCGAAATCCGGGCGCGCGAAGTCGTAGCCATTCTTGCCCGGTGAGAACACCAGGCGCGTGATGTCGGCGTCCTTCACCTTCAGCGACAGGCTGACCATGGGCTCCAGCACCTGCTGTGGGATGTCGGTCATCACCATGTCGGCAGAGGCGGCGGCGATTGCCTCGTAGGAACTCAGCATCGTGGCAGGGTTCGCCTGCTTGATGATGGCGTTGACGAGGCAGGACTGACGGCCCATGCGCTCGTAGTCGCTGCTGTCGGAGCGGCTGCGGGCGTACCACATGGCGTCATAGCCGCCCAGGCGCTGGTCCGGCCCGGGCTCCAGCCAACTCGTCGGCCTCTTGCCAGTGGTGTTGCCGGCCACGGGCAGGCGACGGTTGATGTTCACGGTGACGCCGCCCATGGCGTCGATGAGTCGCTGCACGCCGTCGATGTTGAGCAGCATGAAGTAGTCGATCTTCAAGCCTGTGATGCCCTGGACGCCCTGCTTCAGCGCCTCGGCTCCCCGGTAGGTCTGACCCTCGAACAGGTGGGGGTACTCCAGTTCCGTCTTCTCCCACATGGCGTTGATGAACCACTGGGCGGGGTCGCCCTCGCCGCGGAAGCCGCGAGGGAACTCCTCGGCCATCTCGGAACCCTCGGGGAACGGTGTGTACTGCACGTTGCGCGGGATCTGGACGAGAGTGGTGGCACCAGTTGTGGTGTCGATGGAGGCCACCATGAGAGTGTCCGCGCGCAGGCTGAACGCCTTGTCGCGGGCATTGGCGCTGTCAGCACCCACCAGCAGGATGTTGAGGCGAGGGGTGTTCTTCCACGGATCCTTCTCCTTGGCGTCGATGGACGGCCGGGAGGTGGACTTCACCTCATCCTGGGAGGGAAACACCGTGTTGACGAGTTTCTTCGTGTCGTAGGCGTAGCGCGCAGCCAGTGCGGCGGAGCCAGCCACACCGAAGCTCAGCGCGGCCACGAGGATGGCACCCAGTGCACGACGGCCCCAGCTCCAGCCCTTGGGACGGGTCAGCAGGTGCGTGCCGGCAATCATGGTCACCCACAGCAAACCCACCGCCACCATGACGACGGTGAAAGTGCGCAGTTCGGACGGATTCACGACGAAGCCTGCGAAGTCGCCGAAATCGGTGGACGCGGAGAGCCCCTGCCACGCGATGAACCCGAGCATGGCCACAGGCAGCACGACGCCGAGCACTTTGGCGATGCGGGACCGCGCACCCAGCAGGCCGAGACCCGGGAGGATGGTGCTGGCAACGGTGAAGACGGCGCTCCTGCCCAGGATCCCCACGAGAGCAGCCACGACCGTCATCGGGATGCCGAACAGCCATGCCAGCGAGGAACCGGTGGCTGACGCAATCCCCGTGGTGAGACCGAGAACCACGAGCACGGCGACGACTGTCACCACTACTCGCCCGCGAGGGGTGAAGGTTGCGCGCTCGACGGGGGTGCTCCTGCCCGTGGTTGAATGCCTGGGCTGTGGGTTGTTGCTCATGCTGGTGTGTGGCCTCCTCGCATGATTCTAGGCGAGCGTGGGCGCTGCACCCATTCGTGCCGTTTGGCGCTGCTCTGCGGCACCCGCTAACCTTGTCCGGCGTGGAGGTGTCGCCTAGTCCGGTCTATGGC
>JAUNVL010000073.1 GCA_030537675.1 Propionibacteriaceae bacterium
TTCGTCGTCCACGACGCCGCTGACCAAGGTCGGCGGGGCGCATGTGTTCGCAGCGGTGCGCGGAAGGTGGATGCTTGCTCTTCCGAGGAAGAGCTGAAGGCTCAGGTTGGAGGCGGGTGCTTTCATTGCACCCATGACCCATTGGACGCTCGCAGACCTGCCCGACCAAACCGGACGACGCTGGCTCATCACCGGCGCCACGAATGGACTGGGGGAGGCGACGGCGCGGGCTGCCGCCGATGCCGGGGCCACACTCGTGCTTCCTGCACGCAGGACCGATCGTGCTGAGGAACTCAACCGGGAGTGGGGTGGCCGGCACGAGGTGGTGCACGTCGACTTTTCCTCGTTGGCCTCCGTGCGGAAGGCTGCGGCCGCCATCAGCGGCGACATCGACGTCATGATCAACAATGCAGGGGTGGTGACTCGCCGTCGGGAGGAGACCGAGGACGGGTTCGAGAAGGCCCTGGGCGTCAACTTTCTCGGACCGTTCGCCCTCACCAACCTCCTCCTGCCCCAGGTGCGCGACCGGATTGTCATCGTCGGCTCCGACGCGCACCAGGGCGCTCACATGAATCTGAGTGATCCGCACCTCCGGGGTCGGTGGAGCATTTTCGCCAGCTACGGACAGTCCAAGCTCGCGGACATGCTCTGGGGTCTGGGCCTCTCGAAGAGGCTCGCGGGCACCGGCGTCGGCGTCCAACTCGTCCATCCGGGCTGGGTGCTCAGCAACCTGCAGAGCGCTGTTGGCAACAAGACCATCGAGAGCATCCTGGCGACGGTTTCCCGGCCCGTTGCGCAATCGGCTGAAAAAAGCGCGCTGTGCAACCTGTTTGCAGCGACGGCGGATCTCCCGGAATGCTCCTACGTGGGCCCCGACGGTTTCAAGGGACTGCGCGGCTGGCCCAGCCTGATCGGCCGCTCAGCCGAGGCCTCGGATCCTCGCCAGGCCAAAAAAGTGTGGGACCTGGGCGTCCGGGAGACTGGCACCGACGCCGTCGAGTTCAACGCGTGAACGCGTCCAAGCCCGTCGTCGTTGCCAGGCGATGGTCGGAGATGACCCGCGACGAGGTCTTCGAGATGGTGGTCCTGCGCACGGAGGTGTACTACGTCGAGCAACGGATTGATGAGCAGGACTTCGATGCTGCCGACAGGGACGAGCGCACGCTGCATCTGTGGATTTCCGACGACGACGGCATGGCAGCCTACGCGCGGATAGCGGCTCTGGACGTGCCGGAATACGGTGCAGACAGGACGTTCGGGCGGGTGGTCGTGCGTGCCGATCAACGCGGACGCGGTCTTGCGCGGCGTCTCATCCGAGAGGTGGTGGAGCGATGCGGCCATGCGCCGCTGACCATCCATGCGCAGTCCTACGTGGTGGGGCTCTACAAGGAGTTCGGCTTCACCGTGGTGGGGGAGCCGTTCACCGAGGCGGGTCTGCTGCACGACACGATGGTGAGACCGGCGCGCAGCTGAGCACCACTCACAGCCACCGCGGCACAGCCTCCTTGTAGCGCTCGAACTCGTCACCGAATGCCTCTGCCAGCGCCGCCTCCTCAGGCGCCACCTGGAAACGGTGCAGGACACCCCACACCGCAACCGCGGGAAGCAGTGCGGCGGCGCGGCCACGCCACAGAGCGATGCTCACGAGTCCGCCCACCAAGGCTGTGTACATGGGATTGCGGGACACCGAATGTGCTCCGTCGGTGACGAGCGACGTCACATCATGGATGTGGTGGGGATGCACGGTCGTGGCGTGTGCACGAAAGCCGCGAACAGCCTGGATACCCAGCGCAGCCGACGCGACCAGAATCAGCAACGCGAGGGCCCGCACCAAGGCGGGCGGGCGCCGAGTGGGGAAGAGGCGTTGGAGAAGCGCCCCACCCAAGGCCCACAGCGCTGGCGGGACCAGTGCATCCATGAAGGATGTGGCGTGTTGAGAGGCATCGGCACGTGATGACATGGAGCCAGACTACGTCCGCCCCGCTCAGACAGATTCCGGTTCCGGCGGCACGAGCGCGATGATCGACACATCCTGCTGGGGAATCTTCGTCCGACCATTGGCCACGGCGACGTCGCCGTCGTTCAGCACGAACATCAGGACCATTTCCTTCCCCCACCTCTGCCGGAAGTCGTCGAGGGTGAACTTGGAGGTCAGTTTGGTGCGCTTGATGCGGAATCCCTCCGAGACCAACTGCTTCAGCTCGGTGTTGGTGCGCGGCGGGTCGAAGCAGATGGTGGCCGTCAGGTGCGGCGCGGCCTCCGTGCGCAGTGATGCCGTGTTGCCGGGGTTGTCGTCGCGTGGCAGCTGGAACACGTTGGCGCGGCCCAGCACGTGGGCGAATTCCCGTGCGGCCGTGAAGTTCACCTCGTCCTGCGAGGTGGCGGCGATGAGGGTCT
The DNA here is from genome assembly GCA_030537675.1 of Propionibacteriaceae bacterium. GTDB lineage: Bacteria > Actinomycetota > Actinomycetes > Propionibacteriales > Propionibacteriaceae > Arachnia. Next base: position 2,398 of record JAUNVL010000073.1, read on the forward strand.
TGGTGCCGGCCAGGTCCAGATCCTTGACGGCGAATTCGCTCAGGATGTTGGCCAGAACAGCGTCCACCCCTATGCGTCGGGCCTTGGCGGTCTTCTCGTATTCACTGGTCACCACCGTCGTGGTGACCCCGGCGTTCTTCAATGCGAGGGCCAGGTCGAGCACCCACTTCTGGCCGCCGACGAACAGCACACCCTGCGGCGATGTCGTCGCCAGGCCCAGGCGCTCGGCCAATCTGCCGACCCCCAGTCCGTAGAGGGCGACGGTGAAGACGATCACGAGGAAGACGAGCGGCACGAGCTCGGTGGCCTGTTCCGCGAGTTGGAAGAGGTTGATGGCTCGGCCGGACAACGCCTCGGCCTCGTCTCCGGTCGCCTCCCCGGCAGCCTCCATGGCGCGCTCGGCAGCGCTGGTGAATTCGAGTCCGAAGATGCTGGTCACGGCTGCAGCCACGATGCCACGCGGAGCCATGAATGACAGCAGGTGCCGCTCTTCACGGGTGACCTTGGTGCCTATGAGCCCCAGCAGGACGCTGGCCGGCCGTACAACCACGACGAGCATGGCGACGAACAGCAGCGCCCTGGGTGCGATGGCGACGATCTCGGCGGGTGCGATGCGGCCCGCCAGGACCACGAACAGCACGCCGACGAAGAGCACCTGGAGGTGCTCGGAGAACTCCTCGACGTGGCGCAGATGGAGGTCCTTGCGGTTGCCGAGATAGATGCCGAGGACGGTCACCGTCAGCAGTCCGCTCTCGGACTGGATGGCGTTGGAGATGACGAGGGCCGCCACGGCGGTGCCCACGAATGAGACACCGAGGAGGAAGTCAGGAATCTTGTTGTGCTTCACCACCCACTCCAGACCCATGCCGAGGCCCAGTCCGAGCACGCCCGCCACCAGCAGAGTGAGCAACAGGTTGCCGAGCAACTGTGGGAATGCGTCGCCGCCGCGTCCCAGCAGGACACCCTGGAACACCAGGACAGCCAGCACGGCGCCGATGGGATCGACGACGATGCCTTCCCATTTCAGGAGAGAGGCCACTCGTCGGGTGGGGCGCAGGGTTCTGAGAATGGGGCCGATGACCGTGGGCCCCGTCACCACCAGGATTGCGCCCACGAGCAGGGCAATCTCCCATTCGAACCCAATCAACCAGGCAGCCAGGGTGATCAGCACCCACGAGATGGCGACCGTGACCGTGCAGAGCCGGAAGACGGGGCGGCCGAGATCTCGGACGTCGCGGAAGCGCAGTGTCAGCGCGCCCTCGAACAGGATGACGCCCACGGCCAGCGTCACTCCGCCGAAGAGCACGTCGCGGCCCAGCACATCGTCGGGGCTGACGAGCTGACCCATCCCGAAGCCAATGACCAGCAGCAGCAGGATGGAGGGCACCTTGAGCCTCCATGCGAGCCATTGGGCGATGATGGCCACGACGGCCACCAGCGCCAGATATCCCGTGGGATCCAGCTCTGCGAAGGTATCGGTCAATCTCTGCCAAATCTGTTGCACCGGCTCAGCCTTGCAGTCCTTCGGCCTGGAGTCACCCGGGGCGCAGTGCGTCGGTCGATCTTCAGCGGCTCTCCGACGCGTGCGCAATGGTGCCCATCCATAGATTTCGTGACCGAATACGGGCCGTGGTGGCCCACCCGGTGACATCATGTGGCCATGACTGATCCGCGAGGAGATGAACACCCGCTCTCCGGCGGGGACGTGACCGACGACGTCGTCCGGGTGGGCGACACCGTCCGACGGCCGATGGGCCCCCACTCCGAGCTTGTCCACCACGTGTTGGTGCAGCTCGAGGAGGCCGACGTCGACTGCGTGCCGAGATTTCTTGGCATCGACGAGCAGGGTCGCGAAATCCTTTCCTACATCGACGGCGAAGTGGCCGGGCGACCGTGGCCGGACTGGGTGGCCGACCCCGAGCGCGGTGTCGCCGTGGCCAGGCTTCTGCGACGACTGGACGACGCACTGGTGGCACTGGGCCTCCCGGACCACACTGCGGTGAGATCCTGGCCATCCGGTGCACCCGAGCCCGTTGGGCCTGTGGCGAGTTTCCTCGGGCATCGGGACGTCACACCCGGGAACACCGTGTTCCGCGACGGCCGGGCGGTTGCCCTTCTCGATTTCGACCTGCTGAGTCCCTCGTCGCGGGTTGACGAGGTGGCCAACCTGTTGCAGTGGTGGGCGGGATGGGTGGCACCCGAGGACCGGGACCCTGTCTTTGTCGGCGTCGATCCCGGCGAACGCGGGCGACTCCTCGTCGACACCTACGGACTCTCCGACGAGGACAGGGAGTGGGTGGTGCCGGTGTCCATCTCGGCAGCTCAGCAGTCCTGGCATGCGATGAAGAGTCGCGCCGAGCAACTCGGTGGCGGGTGGCGCCGCATGTGGGACGAGGGCGTCGGGGAGAGGATCAAGCGGCGCGAGCAGTGGTTGGTGGCAGAACACGAGTCGCTGCAGCGGGCGATCACGGAGAAAATGGATGAGGATTCGGAAGTCACCGTCGCGGATGCGGATGGATGAGCGGACGGATCGGTCGGAGTCATGGCACCGTGCCGCACAATGGACGCATGGCCATCCTCGCTCGTTTTCTGTTGACTTCGCTGGCGGGACTGCTTGCGCTGGTGCTCTCCACCTCGATTGCTGCGGCCTGTAGCTGTGCAGGATTGACGCCGGCGGAATACGTGGCTCAAGCCGATGTGGTCGCTCGCGGCATCATCGAACGCATTGTTGTTCCCGACGAGAAGGGGAGGAACGCTGGCGAGCCTGCCGTCTACACCGTCAGGCCCACCCATGCGTGGAAGGGTGACGTCACCGACACCCTCACGGTCGAGACCTCCCCCAGCGGCGCCTCCTGCGGCCTTGAGTTCCTTCCGGAAGGTCTCGACATCGTGCTCTTCGCCACGTTCGAAGGCGACAGCCTCACGGCGGGCCTCTGCGGAGGCACAGCCGCCGCGGATGAGGTGCTGATCGCCGAGGTCACCGGGGTCCTCGGCGTGGGTACGCCCGTGGAGGTGGACCCCTCGGATGATGAAGAACCTGGGTGCGACTGCACGGACAAGAGCACAGCCCAGCACGCTGCGGATGCGGATCTGATCGCCCGCGTCATCGTCGAGCTCGTCAACGAACCGGTGGCGGGCGCGCCGGAGAATCAACCAACCACGTACACGCTGCGCCCCACCTATGTGTGGAAGGGCACCGTGGTGTCACAGTTCAAGGTCACGTCCGAGCGAAGCGGCTCGGAGTGTGGGCTGGAGGGCATCACGGAAGGCTCTGACCTGGTGGTGTTCGCCAACGAGGTGGCCGACGGTTGGTCGGCGAACCTGTGCGGCGGAACGGCTCCGGCCACCGAGGAACTCGTCGTCGAACTGCGGGAAGCAGTCGGCCCCGGCGTCGCGCCTGACACCGACCCGGGGGACCGGCCTGGCGACTGGATATGGCCGACCGTGGCTGCCGCCGTATCGGTGTTGATCGTGGGCTCCATCATCGTCTGGTGGTGGGTCAGACCACGCAAGCTCGTCTGAGCCGGCGGCGGTGAACCGGATGGCTCAGTCGTGGCGGGCGAAGCTGACCGTTTGCATGATCAGTTCCCCGGCCTCATCAGATGCGGCGAGATCGACGGTGGCGTGGATGGCCCAGTCCCGGTTGCCGGCAGGGTCGTCGATCACCTGACGCACCAACCACTTGTTTCCGCCCTGCTGCGACTCGACGTCGAAGAATGATGGGCCCCGGGAGTCCTGGCCCGTGCGGATGTCGTCGTGCTCGTCCCAGTAGTCACCCAGCGCGACGTCCCACCGCTGACGGGTCATGGCCGATCCCGAATCCACCACGGCAAGCCCGTCGATGTCGTCGCGCGAGGCCAACTCCACGCGGCGCCACAACGCGTTGCGCACCATGACGCGGAAGGCGCGCTGGTTGCCTGTGACGGGACGGGCCGGTGGTGGGATCTCGTCGTGCTCCAGCACCACATCGCCCCCGAGTGCGCTGAGGGCGACCCACTCGTCGAGCAAGGAGGAGTCGACGAGTCGGGTGACCTCACCCAGCCACGCGATGAGGTCGGTGAGGTCTTCAGTGCGGAATCCCTCCGGAACGGTCTGGCGCAACGCGCGGTACGCGTCGGACAGGTAGCGCAACAGGAGGCCCTCGCTGCGCTGGATTTTCAGGTGTGCCACGTACTCGCCGAAGGTCATGGCAGACGTGAACATGTCGCGCACCACGGACTTGGGGGAGACGGGCGTCTCCAGCAGCCACGGCGCCTGCGCGGCCATCTCGATGTGGGCTCCTGTGAGTTTCTCCTCCAGGGGCTTCTCCCACGTCACCTCGTCGAGGATTTCCATGCGCTCCTCGTACTCGTACCCGTCGGCCTTGAGGTCCTGCACGGTCTCGCCGCGCGCCTTGAACTGCTGCGCCATCAGGATGGTGCGGGGGTCCTCGATGGTCGCCTCGATGACGCTGACGACGTCGAGCGCGTACTCGGGTGTTTCCTCGTCCAGGGATTCGATGACGGCGAGCGCGAACGATGACAGGGGCTGGTTGAGGGCGAAGTCGCGCTGCAGGTCCACGTCCATGGCGTAGCGACGACCAGTCGCAGTGGGCTCCGGCAGCCGGGTCACGACGCCGGAGCGGATGAGTGAGCGGCCGAGGGCTGCGGCTCGGCTGAGGAGTTGTCGGCGTGCACGTCCGGGTTCGACGCAGCTGTCGACGAGCCGGACGAGGGCGGCCGCGACGTCGCCGTCGCGCTGCAGGAGGTTGAGCAGCATGGCGTGCGTGACGCGCATCCGGCCCTGCAGTTCCTCGGGTTCGCTGTCGATGAGCTTGGTGAAGGTGCCCTCTGCGTAGTTGACGAAGCCCTCCGGTGGCTTCTTGCGACGCACCGACCTCAGCTTCTTCTCATCGCCAGCGTGCTTGGCGAGGATCTTCGCGTTCTCCACTTCGTGGTCGGGGGCCTGGGCCACCACGTAGCCGATGGTGTCGAAGCCAGCGCGACCCGCGCGGCCGGCGATCTGGTGGAACTCGCGGCTGCGGAGATGCCGCTGTCGTCGGCCGTCGAACTTGGTGAGGGAGCTGAACAACACGGTGCGGATGGGGACATTGATGCCGACTCCGAGTGTGTCCGTGCCGCAGATCACGGTCAGCAGACCGCGCTGGGCCAACTGCTCGACCAGCCGGCGATACCGCGGCAGCATTCCCGCATGGTGCACGGCGATGCCCGCGCGCAGTAGCTTCACGAGCGTCTGGCCGAAGCCGCCGGAGAACTTGAAGCCCGCCAAGGCCTCCTTCAGGTCCTCGGGAACGGCCTTGCTGGCACGCTTGACGACGCCCTGGCTCAGCAGCGCCTGCGCTCGTTCCACGGCGGCGGCCTGCGTGGAATGGACCACGTAGACCGGGGCCTGCTGGTTCTCGATGAGTGCCGCGATGGTGTCGTGGATGGGTTCCAGTGACCATCGGTAGACCAGGGGCACCGGTCGCTCGGCCCCGCCGATGACGGAGGTGGGGCGGCTGGTGCGCTTCTCGAGGTCGCTGGCCAGGCGGGTGACGTCGCCGAGGGTCGCGGACATGATGATGAACTGCGCCTGCGGCAGCTCCACGAGCGGAACCTGCCATGCCCAGCCGCGGTCACGGTCGGCGATGAAGTGGAATTCGTCCATCACCACCTGGTCGACGTCGGCGTCGGCCCCTTCGCGCAGTGCGATGTTGGCGAGGATCTCGGCGGTGCAGCAGATGATGGGGGCGTCGGGGTTCACGGACGCGTCGCCGGTGACCATGCCCACCTGGTCGGCGCCGAAAACAGCGCACAGTGCGAAGAACTTCTCGCTGACCAGTGCCTTGATGGGGGCCGTGTAATAGGTGCGCCCCCGGGCCGCCAGGGTGACGAAGTGCGCGCCCAGCGCGATGAGTGACTTGCCCGACCCAGTGGGGGTGGTCACGATCACGTTGGCGCCGGTCAGGATCTCCAGCAGCGCTTCGTCCTGGTGCGGATAGAGCGGCAGGCCGTCGGCTTCCGCCCATGCCACGAAGCCCGCGTAGAGGGAGTCGGAATCCTTGGGGCCATTGAGTACTTCGGTGAGCGTCATCGCTGACCATCGTGCCATGGTCCGGGTGTTGGGGCTCAGAGGGTCCTCTGGACGGGGGCATGACCTGAACCTACGCAGAGCGAAGGAGCGTGCGTTGTGATGGATGCTCCAGGTGGATTGAGGCCTCCCACTGGCCCCGTGATCCGATGCTGCTGTCGTTATCCGTCATGGGCATATTTGGCAACGAGGGACGTGAAAAATGTGGGCGAAGGGCTACCCATTATCGAACACATGAACTATAATAAATGAATGGAGGCGACGGGGAGGGCGGCGGCGGAGCGGTTGCAGGCTGCCGTGGCAATGCAGCGTCGGGGTGCGGCGGATGAGTTGCAGGCGCTGGTGGATTTGGTGGTGGATTACGACATTTCCATTGATGATGACTTGATTGATGAGTTGTTGGTGTCCACAGTTCCGGGTGGGGCGTTGGGTACGCCGGAGGTGCATGAGTTCGTGCATCTGGAGTTGTGTGGCTTGTTGGGGTTGACGGCGTGGCAGGCGAGGACCCGGATTTTTGAGGTGTTGAACCTGTTTTACCGGCACCCGACGTTGTGGTCGGCGGTGCAGGGACTCCAGTTGGAGGTGCGGCGGGGATGTTTCGCGGCAATGAAGTGCGCTGGCCTGGGCCAGGCGGATGCTGATGTGGTGGGTCGGCAGTGGTTCGGTCAGCAGGTCGGGTTGGGGTGGAAGGCGGCGATGGACCTGCTGGACAGGTTGATCATCGAGGCTGACCCGGCAGCGGCGGCGGAGAGGCAGGCGCAGCAGGCTGCCGCCAGGGATGTGGTGTTCTGGGGCCAGCGTGAGGGTGGCGTCGATATGACGGCGCGCCTTGATGTGTTGGATGCGAAGTACTTGGATGCCACGTTGGATCAGTTGGCTGACATCTTGTCCGGTCAGGGCTCCACTGTCGGGTGGACGAAGCAGGCGCTGCGTTCCAAGGCGTTGGGAATTGTGGCCACTCCTGCTCTGGCGTTGGCGATGCAGCAACAAGCGTTCCAGCCGGCGCTGCTTGCCGAGGACCAGTGCAACGACGACGGGGACGCTTCAGCCTCTGCGGGTGAGACAGCTGATGTGCGGGGTGTGGTGGATGCGGAGACCCGCAGGATTGATCGGGACCCCCACCACTGCCTGGGGCATGTGTGCGGCAGCGTCACCGTCCCACCGGGGAAGTTGCAGCCGAAGGCGAAGGTGTATCTCCATCTGGATGCCACGGATCTGAATCGTCTGGGTGGGGCGGTGTTGGTGGAGAAGGCCGGGTGGCTCTCCACTCTGTCGCTGAAGACGATGCTGGGTGACAGGGCTGTCACAATCCAGCCGGTGATTGACCTGAACCGGGTCCCGGCGGAGCATCAGTACCGGCCCTCGGAGCGGATGCGTGAGGCGGTGCAGTTGGTGCATCCGGTGGAGGCGTTCCCGTTTTCGCACACCAGCAGTCGGGGGCTGGACCTGGACCACACGGTGGCGTATCGAGGGTCGTGGAGGGATCCGCAGACGGGGATCGGGTTGTTGGCGCCGTTGAGTCGGAGGGTGCATCGTGCGAAAACGGTGGCGGCGTGGCGTGCCACGCAACGCATCGCCGGGGAGATTGTCTGGTCCAGTCCATTGGGGTTCCTGTACCTCGTGACGCGTGAGCGCACCTTCGCCCTCACCGCCAGCAACCGCAACAACATCGCCCGCGAGTAGGACTGGCCGCTGGGCGATACCGTTGCCGTCGTGATCATTGCTGCCGCTGACGGATCGTCGCTGTCCAATCCCGGTCCTGCAGGCTGGGCCTGGTACGTCAGTGACGACATCTGGGCGGCAGGCGGCTGGCCACACGGCACCAACAACATGGGCGAACTCATGGCGGTGCTGGACCTGCTCCAGTCGACGGCGCACGTGGACGAGCCCATCAGGATTCTGTGCGACTCCCAATACGTCATCAACTCGCTCACCAAGTGGATGCCCGGCTGGAAACGTCGCGGATGGAAGAAGGGCGACGGCAAGCCTGTGCTCAACGTCGAACTCATGAAGGAACTCGACGTGGCGCTCAAGGACCGCGAAGTGGAGTTCGAATGGGTCAAGGGTCACGCCGGCCATGCCATGAACGAGGCCGCGGACGAGCGTGCTCGCGCGGCTGCCACCGCCTTCCAGCAGGGACAGCCCGCCGACGAAGGGCCGGGTTTCCCCGAGTCGCTCACCCAGCCCGCCCGGCAGCAGGAGTTTGCTCCCAAGACAGTCGACGAGGAGCCGGATCTCTTCAGCTTTGATGCACCCGCCGAGCCTGAGGTGCTGACGCCCGGCAGTGCAAGCCCGCGCACGAAGGCGTGGCTGGTTCGTCTGACGCGAGAACTTCTCAGCGACGAGGTCCGCACTCACCAGGAGAGACTGCGGCAATACCTGCACCACGAGTTCGTCTCGCATTCCGTCGATGGGGAGATCGTCACGGCCAGCCACGGAGCCTGGGAGCCCACGTCGTTGGACTTCGACGTCATCGCCATGGACGAGTACGCCGACGGCGTCGTCGGGATGCGGTGGCGCCACCACGCTGACGGCGATCGTCTTCGTTTTTCGCTCTGGCAGAAGCTTCCTGCAGGCTGGAAGCTGCGCTTCGCCCAGGTGACCCGTCAGTCCGAGAAGGGTGGGCTGGACCCGGCTCAAGCATGATGTCCGAGAATGGGGGATGCAATCCTTTCGGCGGATCTGGGGGTTTCGCATGAGACGTGTCGCGAGGGCACTGCTGGGCGTCGCGGTGGGTTGGCTCGTCACATGGCTGGCAACTGCGCTCGCGCTCAAGGTGTTCACCGGCAGCGTGAACCAGGCTCCGGAGCTCTGGTACGTGGGCCTACCCACCCTGGTGCTGTTCGCCGCGCCGTGGCTCAGGGGCTCAGCCGAAACCACTCTTGCCTTGGTGGTGGGCGTTCTGGTGGTGTTCCTGGTCCTTGTCCTCCTCCTCGACGGATCTGGTTTCGCCCTGGCCGCGTCAGCCACCCTTGGTGTCCCAGCGTGGCTGATGTTCGGCAGTGTCGCGGGAATGGCTGTCATGAATGGGCTGGAGGCGTTCCGCTGGCGCTGGTTGACCACCCGGCGCATCGATGTCTGGCTGCACCACAGACACGAATCCTGATGCGGGTTCGCCGCGACGCCCCATGTGGGTTGTCAGCCGGGCGGCTGGCTGGGGTCGTCGGCCCAGTAGAGGTCACCGTCTGCGCCTTCGCGGTCCGGGGCCGTGTCGCCACCGAACTGGAAGCAATCCTGTTCGCTGAACGTTTCACCCTGCAACTGCAGACGGAGTTCGTGGACTCCTCGCTCGCAGTGTCCGTTGCTCAGCCAATGGGCCACGACGAACTTGTCGTTGCCCGGTTCCAGGACGAGCGAGCCCTGCGGCTCGTCCCATCTCCACGGCGCCGGATGGATGGTGCCGTCATCGTTGATGGCCTGGAACACGGGCTCTGCTGGCAGGGTGATGGGAGCTGCTGAACAGTTGCGCACGGTCAGTACCAGCCACCGATTGCCCAGTCCCGCCTCGACCGGGGAGAAGGACACCGCGACGTCGCCAGCGCCATCACAGCTCACGGGCATCGACGTCTCCCGGTGAGGGAACTCGCCCGGCTCTGGTTCAGCCGCGGGCTCAGTCGACCCTGTCGTCTGCGAGAGGGGCGGGGGGTTTGGGAGGTGAGTGGGGACAGCGACCTGCGGTACTGCGGTCATCGGAGAAGAGCATGCAGACAGTGCTGCGCCCGCGATCAGCGCGCTGACGATCTGACCAAGCTTCATGTTCCCTCCCCGTTTCACCCTATGTGGGTTCAGTTGTAGCGCTTGCAGTCGCGCAGGTGTAGGGTCAGATCATGGTTAGTTACTCCAGTAATGGACCACCGGGGTTCCCGCAGGTCAATGGCGTGGAGATTCCGCTGTTCCAGCAGGTGGCGCGACGCATCAGCGACGACATCGTCGCCGGCATCCTCGTTGAAGACGCCCAGGTGCCCTCCACCACTGAGTTCGCCATCCACTGGAGCATCAACCCCGCCACTGCGCTGAAGGGCATCACGCAACTCGTCGACGACGGCATCCTCTACAAGCAGCGTGGCATTGGCATGTTTGTCGCCGAGGGTGCCCGTGAGCGCCTCCTGGCGCAGCGCCGCACTGAATTCGCAGACCGATTCGTGCATCCGTTGCTTGCCGAAGCCGGCCGCATCGGTCTCACACCCACCGAGGTGGCACATCTCATCCTGAAGGAGAACCGACATGACCAGTGAGCATCCGGCCGCTTCCACCCAAGGGCTGAACCTGTCCTATTCCCGTCGAGCAACTGCCCTGAACGGTGTCACCGTGGACTTTTCCCACGGCGCCATCACCGGCCTCATCGGCCGCAACGGTGCCGGCAAGACAAGCCTGCTGCGCGTGCTGGCTGGGCGAGAACCCCGCTTCACTGGTGATGTGCAGGTGCTGGGTCTGCCGGTCAGGAAGCTTCCTGCCGGGGCCGTGCACATCTGCGTGGACTGGTGGCCCTTCGCTGGCGACCTGCGCATCACCGACCTGATCCAGCAACTGCGACGTGTGCATACGCGTTTCGACCAGGATCGCGCGCGTGAACTTCTTGACGCCTTCGGCATTGACCCTCGACGGCGTGCCGGCGCCCTGAGCCGGGGCCAACTCAGCGCAGCACTCACAAGCCTTGCCCTCGCATCTCGAGCTGACCTGGTGATGCTTGATGAGCCGCACCTGGGTATGGACGCACCATCGCGGGCACTGCTGAACCGGGCATGCGTGGAGGATGCAGCAGACATGCCCGGATCCCTGATCATCTCGACCCATCTGGTGGACGAGACGGCAGGCTTGTTCGAGCGCGTCGTGATCCTTGACCGCGGTCAAGTGGTTGCTGCCGACGACGTTGACTCCCTGTGCGCCGCCTATGCGCGGGTCGATGGTCCGTACGACCTGGTCTCCAGCCTCCCCACGCTGCAGCCGGTGGAAAGGATTGGCAACCGCGGCAGTGCGCTTGTCGCTCGGACCGACGCGCCAGACCCACACGACGCCCATGTGACGCCGGTCACACTCCAAGAACTCTCGGGCGCCCTGTCGGTGCCTGCGCCATCAACCCTGTCCACAACAACCTCGTAGTTCCCACAGCAAATACACCGCAACACCTAGTCGAAGGAGTCATCATGAGCCAGCTGTTGCAAACGCACACCCGCCCATCCCGTGTCCTTGGCATCCTCGCTGCTCTCGGCGGCCGGTGGGGTTGGAGATGGTGGTTTCCCATTGCGGTGGGGCTCTTCCGCGCCGTCATCGGGCGCATCACCATGCAGACGAGCCCCGATCTCCTGCGGATGGACCAGTCTCCCGCGGGGTGGTTCATGCTTTCCTCCCTGGCGGCACTACTGGTGTTGTGGGGCTGGGGAAGCCGGTTCGCGCTGTCGCTCGGGTATCGGCGCACCGAGGTGTTTGTCACGACGGCCGTTGCCTCGGTGCTGTTCCTGAGCGGTGCTCAACTGCTCAGTTCGGTCGCCAACCAGGTGGAGTTGGCCATCGTCGGTCCGGGCGGTACGCGTGTCTTCGCCTTGGAAACGGGTGGCGGCAAGCTGGGGACGGACGAGGGCATCTTCTACGCGTCGTTGATTCCCACCCAGATTTACCTCGTTCCCTTCACCGTCGGCCTCGTCCTGGCGCTGTGCTGGACGATGCGGTGGTCCGTGGTGGGGATGGTTGCGGGACTGGTGACTTCGGCTGCACTCATCATCGCCATGCTGGGGGTCTGGGATGTGATCGGTGGCTGGATGGGTGCATCACAGGACGTTTCCGGGATCGCCGCCATGAGCCTGTGCGTGGTGGTGATGTTCGCTCTGGCCTGGATCGCCTTCCGGCGCGTGCCTGTGTAATCCGCTTCGTGGCGGCGGCGATAGGATGACGCGCATGTGTGCTGATGTTCTTGCCGCCGTCGCGTGGCCCTATGCGAATGGCCCCCGTCACATCGGACATGTGTCCGGGTTCGGTGTTCCCTCCGACGTGTTCTCCCGCTTCAAGCGAATGACCGGGCACAACGTGCTCATGGTGTCGGGGACCGACGAACATGGCACCGCCATCCAGGTCAAGGCCGAGCAGGAGGGGCTGACGGCGCGTGAATGCGCCGACAAGTACCACCGGATCATCGCCACGGACCTGCAAGGCTTGGGGTTGTCGTACGACCTCTACACCCGCACGACGACGCCCAACCACTACGCGGTGGTACAGGAAATGTTCACCGCCCTGCACGACAACGGCTACGTGGTGGCGCAGACCCAGATGGGCGCGCTGTCGCCGTCGACGGGCCGCACGCTGCCCGACCGCTTCAT
>JAUNVL010000074.1 GCA_030537675.1 Propionibacteriaceae bacterium
AGCGCACAGAAGCCGCGCCCCCAGCAGTGGTGCGCCTCACCAGAAGCACCGGCCCGCCACCGCCCATCGTCCCAACACCACCCCAGGAACACGGCCAATCTGGAGCGCCGCACGATGCGGCCCAACCGGGGGTTTCGTCGCAGCCCGCGACCCTTGCCCCAGCGCTGTTCAGCTCCGCCTGAGCGTTGACCCGGCGTTGACGCCGTTGCCGGTGGGAACACTCGCGGTTCTCATCTCTCAAGCCCTGCAGCCCGGCGGCTCTGGGGTCACTCATCATTGGTTGCAGGCTGACGGTCGACCTGCCGCACCACGGATTTGGCCCCCACATGGGCGATCCAAGAAAGAGCAGCTTGGGGATTCAGGAGATCAACGCACTACGGATCTGCACCCCTGCCGCTCGGTCCGCACGGGGACGACGATGCCCGCGTGCCGCCCCCGCCCACCCCGCCCCACCCCGCCCGGCTGCAAAATCGGGCCTGCGACCAACAAAGGTGACCCATTCCCCGCAGTGTGTTGCCATCACGGCAAGTCATCAGTACAGTTGCCGTCATGGCAACTCATCATGTGTCACCCGACCCGCTTGATCACCGCCAGTTACTTGACGACCTCCGCTCAGATCGACAGGCCATGGCCTCACGACTGTCCGGGCCGGCCTGGCTCGCACCCGGATTCGGGCTCGTGGCTGCGGCATACGTGGCAACGGCAGTGATCACCAGTGACCCATGGCGCGACGCAGTCCTTGTGGCCGCAGTCGTAGCCACTTTCGCCATGTTGACCGCATATCGAAAAACGACAGGCATCAAACTTTCGCGTCTTGGTGCCCGTGCCACAGTCATGCTTCTCTGCGCCGTGGGAGTATCGCTGCTGATGTTGAGTGTGTCCTACGGGCTCGTGGCCAGCGCGTTCACATGGTGGGTCACAGCAACAATCCTGGTGACCTTCCTCGCGGTCACGTGGCTCGCCAAACTGTTCATCCGGACCGCCAGCGAGCACGTCAACCATGGCATCTGAGGGCTCCTTCAACGAACTGATCCACGCACCAATGCGTTTGCGGATCTGCGGCCTGCTGCGACCAATCGACAGAATGGATTTTGCTGTGCTTCGCGACACACTGAAGGTCAGCGATCCAACTCTTTCCAAACATCTGAAACTACTCAGCGATGCCGGCTTCGTGAAGATGAAGAAGGCCGCCTCATCCACACGCACCGACTCTCGCAGGATCACTTGGCTCTCCCTCACGCCAGCAGGTGAGCGAGCATTCGACGAACACCTCAGAGCGTTGCAAGCCATCGGTGGCGGCTTCATCCAGTCGCGGACACACCAGCCTTCGTGATGAACGAAGGCTTGGTCACTCACGCGTCATGATGAAGCCGCAGTCACAGCCGATCCACAGGCTTTGACAAGCCCCTCGACACCATCAAGGCGCAGTACCGCATTCAACGCCAACTGGGCGGCCTGTGGAAGCTCTTCACAAATGGAAGTGGAGCACCTTGGAACCTGCTGAAGGCAAACGGCGCGTTCAGTCGCTCACGGTTGCGGCGCACCGAGTGGCGCCCTCGTGCCGTGCACCCGCTCGGTCTTGAAAGCGATACCGCTGCCTCGCCTGTTATGGTCGTCGGTTGGATAACGAGAGCGGGGAGGCCATGGCGTGACATCAAGGACTGACAACAAACCTGACACGCCGACTGACCACAAGACTGTTATGGCCAATTTCGTGACATGTGCGTCTGCGTTTCTGGCATTGGTTGCTGCCGGAATCATTGTGAATGGCGCGCCAGAGTCCGTCGGTGAATGGGCCTCCTTCATCCTCTGGGCTGTAGTGGTCGCCGCGGTAGCGGCTGCCGTCATTGGCTCACTCATCGCTCATCGAGGTCGGCTTGCGTTACGGCGGAGCAGGAACCGCCAAGCGAGGAGCACATAGCGCCATTTGCGTGGCGGCTCTGGCGTCTGCCCGACCTCATCTGCCAACAGCACTGCACCCGCTCCTGTCAGCCGCTGCAACCAAGTCCTGTCCTGCTCAGTAAGCATTGGCCGCCATGTGGAGTGTTTCGTTGCCTGCAAAGGGCTGGAACTGACTCGCGCAGTCCCGCTGTCACCGCGTGGCCCATGTCGGGGGCCAGCACTAGACTGTCGCGCATGACAGACACCCCCCGTACGGCTTGGGCATGGGGCCTGGCCACCGTGCACAGCACCGGCGCAGTCCTCGACACCTGGTACCCCACCCCCGCTTTGGGGAGTCACGTCACTGACGATGCCCCGGCCGCACTGGTGGAGGCGCAGTACGACGATGAGATGCGCCAGGTGGAGACCAAGGTGGTGCGCACCATCATCTCCCTCGATGAGCCGCCGCTCGGCGTGGAGGATGCCTACCTGCGTCTGCACCTGCTGAGTGCCCGTCAGGTGCAGCCGCACGGATTGAACCTGGAAGGGATCTTCGGCAAGCTGCCGAACAACGCCTGGACCAGCCGAGGCCCCGCCAGGCTCGAAGACGTGAACCGGGTCCGCGCTCTGCTGCGTGCACGTGGCGAGTACCTCATCGTCTACAGCCTCGACAAGTTCCCCCGCATGATCGACTACGTGGTTCCCAGCGGCGTCCGCATCGCCGACGCCGACCGTGTCCGGCTCGGCGCCCACCTTGCCCACGGCACCACCGTCATGCACGAAGGGTTTGTGAACTTCAACGCCGGAACGCTCGGCACCTCGATGGTGGAGGGGCGAATCTCCTCCGGCGTGGTGGTGGGCAACGGCTCCGACATCGGCGGGGGCGCCTCAATCATGGGCACCCTCTCCGGTGGCGGACAGCAGGTCATCCGCATCGGCGAACGGTGCCTCCTGGGCGCCCAGGCTGGCATCGGGATCTCACTGGGCGACGACTGCGTCGTGGAAGCAGGGCTCTACGTCACTTCCGGCACCAAGGTGACCCTCGCCGACGGCAACGTCGTCAAGGCCCGCGAACTCTCCGGGGTCAACGACCTGCTGTTCCTGCGCGATTCCACCACCGGCCGCGTCCTGGCCAAGGCCCGCCATGGCCAGGGCATCGCACTCAACGCGGACCTGCACGCCAACTGATGCAGAAATCCGCTGTCTGGACGCTCCTGGTCGTCATCCTCATCGGGGCTGCCGGCTTTGGGGCGTGGAAGGGCTACCAGACGTTCATGGCCCGACTCGCAGCGGAACGCTGCTACGTCCAAATGGACGGCAGCAGGCTCTCACTCACCCACGAACAGGCCGCAAACGCCGCAGTGATAGTCGCCGCCTCCTACAAGGCGGGGCTTCCTGAACGCGCAGCGATCATTGCTCTGGCCACGGCCTGGCAGGAGTCGGGACTTCGGAACCTGGACTACGGAGATCGTGACTCCCTGGGTCTCTTCCAGCAACGGCCCAGCTACGGCTGGGGTACCGAGGCCGAAATCATGGACCCCTGGTACTCCTCCTCGAGGTTCTACCAGGAACTCGTCAAGTTCACCGATTGGGAGAGCGTCGACGTCAACGACATGGCGCAGAAGGTGCAGCGCAGTGGTTTTCCCGAGGCCTACCGCAAGCACGAGGCCAACTCAGTGGCGTTGGCCGAGGCGCTGCGTGGCTCACGGCCAGCTTCCCTTGCGTGCTTCGATCGCAGCGAGAACGAAGGGGACTCCGGCGCCTTCGAGACATTGTTGAGCGCGGTCCCGGGCGTCACGGTGTCCCAGGAGGACAGCGTCGTCACACTGACCTCAGAGGACGAGACGGCGCTCTGGTCGGCCACACAACTCGCACTCACCGCCACCCGCCCGGCCGGCATCCAGTCGGCGACAGTCGGAGATCAGGTGTGGGAGCAGGGCCCGAAGGCCATGTGGAACACCACGAAGCGGCCACTGGCTACCGGTACGGCCGAACTCAGGCTTCGGACAGTCGGCTAGCTGCTGCGGCAATGCGCTCGTCGGTGGCTGTCAGCGCGATCCGAACGTGTCTGTTGGAGGCCTCGCCGTAGAAGTCGCCCGGCGCCGCCAGTATTCCTCTGGCCGCAAGCCAGTCGATGGTGTCGCGGCACGGTTCATCCCGGGTCGCCCACAGGTAGAGCGCGCCCTCGGAGTGATCGATCCGGAATCCGGCGCCCTCCAGTGCCGGTCGCAGCACGCTGCGCCTGCCCAGGTATCGCTCCCGCTGCTCCTCCACGTGCTGCTGGTCTCCCAGCATTGCGCTCATGGCGGCCTGGATGGGGGTGGACAGCATCATGCCCAAGTGCTTGCGGGCTCCGATCAGGTCCCCCACCACCGTGGGGTCACCGGCCACGAAACCACCGCGATAGCCGGCCGCATTGGACCTCTTGGAGATGGAGTGAACCGCCAGCAGCCCAGTCAGGTCACCGTCGTTGACGCGCGGGTCGAGCACACTGATGGGCTCCTCGTCCCACGCGAACTCCCCGTAGCACTCGTCGCTGGCCAGCACCGCACCATGGCTGCGCGCAGCCTGCACCCAGGCGCGCAGCTCCGGGAGTGTCAGCATCTGGCCGGACGGATTGGCAGGTGAGTTGATCCACACCAGCCTGGTGTCGGTGGGGAGTTGCGACGGGTCGTCGAGCGGCACGAGTCGAGCTTCGGCCACCTGGGCGCCCACCGCGTAGGTGGGGTAGGCGCATTCCGGATAGACGACGGCGTCGCCGTCGCCCAGCCCCAGCAGGACGGGCAGCCAGCCGACGAGTTCCTTGGTGCCGACCACCGGCATCACGCACTCTTCAGTCAGGGTGACAGAGCGCCAACGCTCCGACATGTATTCGATGATGGCGCGGCGGGTTTCCGGGGCGCCCCACACCGTGGGGTAACCCGGCGCATCCGAGGCAGCGACGAGCACGTCGCGCGCAAAAGCCGGTGTGGGGTCGACGGGTGTTCCCACCGACAGGTCGACGACACCGTCGGGGTGTTCCATGGCGCGCTGGCGAGCGCCTGCCAGGGTGTCCCAGGGGAAATCCGGCAGGCTGCGGGCCAGCGACATCACTGTTCCTGTGGTGGCAGGGCAGCGACGATGGGGTGATCACCCGGGATCGGGCCGAGCTTCGCGGCACCGCCGGGGGAACCGATCTCGTCGAAGAACTGCACGTTCACGTCGTAGAACTGTGCTTCCTCCGCCGGGACGTCGTCCTCGTAGTAGATCGCCTCGACGGGGCACACCGGTTCGCAGGCGCCGCAGTCGACGCACTCCTCCGGGTGGATGTAGAGCATGCGATCGCCCTCATAGATGCAATCGACGGGGCATTCCTCGACGCAGGCCCGATCCTTCAGGTCCACGCAGGGCAAGCTGATGATGTAGGTCACAGCAGTAACTCCTTCTCCACTTGTGGATCAGCTTAGCGGTCGCGGCTACTCGCAGACGATCCGGTCGCCCGCCGAGTACTTCCAGTACCAGTCCTCGGACTTGGCCACTTTCCCGTCCTTCCAGAACTGTCGTTTCCAATTGACGGAAAAGCCCTGGATGGGCGCCTGTGCTTCGCACTTGGGCCCGCTCAGGGTACGTGTTTTACCGCTGTAGAAACCAGACTTCACGAGGTCGGTGGAGGTCACCTTGTCCCACGTGGGGATGGACCAGATCTTGAAGGTGATGGTGCCCTGCTTGCCTGAGGACGACTTGTTCACGAACCCCTGGATGTAGGCGGGGTACTTGGTGTCGTTGCGGAACCGCATGTCGAGCTTGCCGTAGTAGATCGTGGCCTCGCGGCCCGCCGGGTAGCGGTTGAAGTACAGGGAGTGGGGCTTGTGCTCGATGTCCTCGTAGCCCGCGAAGAACGCGGCGTTGAAGAGCGTCGTGGAACTCTGGGAGATGCCTCCACCCGGCTCCTTGACGAGCACGCCACCGTTGATGACGTAGCCGTCCACGTAGCCGTTCCTGGCCGTCCGCTCCCCCAGCGTCTCGTTCAGGCTGAAGATCTCGTCCGGCATCAGCACCGTTCCGTTGACGGTGGAGGCGGCCTTGCCGAGGTTCGTATTGCGGTACGGGGCGTGGGGGAACTTGGTGGTGAACTCACCGATGACTTCGCGCGGCTTGAGTTCCGTGGCCTGTGCCGTGGTGAACTTGGCGGGCTTCTTGGTGACCTCGACCGCTGCGGTCCTCTCGGCCCCACTCTTGACTGCGGCCGATTCCAGAGCTGCGGCAAGTCCCTTGGCGTCGATCGTTTCGCCATCGACGGCCGGCACGACGGTGATGGCGCCGTCACTCATGGCATAGGAGGCGTCCTTCGTGGCTGCGAGGCCCAGACCCTTCTGACCGTCTGCGGTCAGCTCCATCAGTGCGTCGACGTCCGTCTTGTGAACCAGGGCATCACCTTCAGGGACGAAGGTGGTGACGGCTGCCACCTGTGCGGGGGTGATGTCGAAGCTTCCCTTGGGTGCCGTGATCGTCACGGGTGCGGAGACGGCCGGTTCGGCATACGACGAGACGGCGGCGTCCACCATGGCGGTGGTGACGGCGGGCGGGGTCTCCGTCACCGTGGCTTCCGCCTCAGTCGCGCCCTGCTCCAGGGCGGCTGCCACCTTCTCCGTGGTGGCGGGCACGTCCAGGACGGTGGCAACGGCACCGTCGGTACGGGTGATGCTGGCGTCCTCGAATGCGAGGGTGGCGTCGGTGGCGTCTGCGACGAAGTCCCCGGCGTTGTCCTCCAGCACTTCGGTGATGCGTGACTCGTCCACGGTCCTGGGGAGTTCAATCTCCCTGCCGCCCGTGAACGTGCGCCAGATGTCTGCAGGGTTCCAGCTGGACCCGCCGCCAGAAGCTCTCACTGCTCCCGCATAGTCCAGGACAAGTCCACTCTCCAGCGGCTCCAGGGTGATGCTGACATCCTGGGGTGATGTCACCGTCAGCGGTGCCGAGTACCGGGGTTCGAGCTCATCCCGGAGCGTCTGTTCCGCCTCTGAGGGGCTGAGGCCACCGATGGCCACTGAATCGACCGTCGCGTTGGCGGGAACCTTGTCCCCCGCCGCGAAGTAGGCGCCCACCCAGAGAGCTCCAAGCAGGACCACCACCCCTACGATGCTGGCCAGAACCCACGTTCGGCGACCACGACCTGACGTCTTGTTCTCACTCAAGTGAAACCCTCTCCTCGGTGGCACACTCGGGTGGCCGCCTCGCCCATGGTATGCAACCACGGCGACCCAACCCAAAACCCGCTCCGATCACGCGGGCTACTATCGAAGGTGGTCCCCACCCATCCTGATCCACCGGAGGCAACCCCCTTGTCGCTGAAGAACCGCCTGCGCGCCAGCGGGTTGCCGCGTACCACGTGGGTGCTGACGGCGGCAGGACTGCTGGTGGCGATTGGCTTCGGCGTCGTCATCCCGGTGCTCACACCCTTCGCCCGGACGTTTGGCGCCACCACGTTCCAGCTGGGTCTGGTGGTCAGCCTTTTCGCGGCGATGCGCCTCATCACCAGCCCGTTCGCGTCCCGGTTCGGGCGCCGCGTGGGTGAGCGCAACGCCATCACCATCGGCATGCTCATCGTCGCGGCCTCCACCGTGGTGATCGCCGTGGCACCGTCACTGTGGTTGGTGATGCTGGCCCGCGCTCTGGGAGGCATCGGCTCGGCGACATTCACCATCTCCGCGCTCAACCTCCTGTTGGCGACCGCGCCCGAGAAGCTGAGGGGCCGGGCCACGGGTCTGTACCAGGGTGGATTCCTGCTGGGCAACATGACGGGGCCCGCCCTCGGCGGTCTGTTGGGCGCAGTTTCGCTGCAGGCGCCGTTCTGGTTCTACGCTGCCATGCTGCTGGTGGCCTCCACCTTCACGATGACGATGCTCCCGGCGCGGGCGACGCTGCCGCAGCAGGTTCACAAGCGCGAGCCTCGACGGTTCAGTGTGGTGCTGCGCGACATCCGTTACCAGGCGGCCTGCATGGTGGCACTGGGGCAGGGATGGCAGTCCTTCGGCGTCCGCAACGCCATCATTCCGCTGTTCGTGACCGAGGCACTCCTGCTGGACACCGCATGGACGGGGATCGCATTCGCCATCGCCGCCGTGGCCCAGACCGCGATGCTGGTACCCGCGGGGAATGCCACGGACAGGATTGGCAGGCGCCCCGTGATGATCGCCTCGGGTGTCATCTGTGGCGTGGCCACCATCGCCATGCCGTTCTCCAGCAGCATCTGGATCCTCGTGGTGGTGCTCAGCATCTACGGCGCGGGCGCCGCGATGCAGGGCACCGCCCCCACGGCGGCGGTCGGCGACGCGACGCAGGGTCGAGGCGGTCTCCCGGTGGCAGCATTCTCCATGGTCACCGACCTCGGCTCCATCTTCGGTCCGCTGGTGGCCGGTGCCGTCATCGACGCCTGGTCCTTCCAGGCGGCGTTCGCCATCGGCGGGGTGATCCTGCTGGCGGGATCCGTCTACGCCTACTTCATTCCCAAGGACCTGGACCGCGAGTTCCTCGTGGCCCCCGCATCCTGAATCAGTTGACGTCGATGCGCCCCTGCAGGCTCAGGGCCCCATGGATGGGCAGCCCCAGCAGGGCGCCGGCACGCACCAGGAGGTCGTCCACTCCCGTGAGGGGGGACACCACCGACGCGTTTGAGCGGGACTCGCTGGAGGTGACCGGCATCAGGCGCTCCACGAGACCCACGTGCGACTGCCGTGTGATCGTCGCCGTCGCCGGGTCCAGGTCCGCCAGCGCGCACGCCCGCTCGTAGGCGAGGCGCCACCCGCCGATGTGGTCCACGAGTCCATTGGCTGCCGCGTCGGAGCCCGTCCAGACCCTTCCCTTGGCCAGGGCCTCGAGTTGGTCCACCTCCATCCCGCGGTCGTGCGCGGCCAGGCTAGTGAACGTGGCGTAGATGCGGTCCAGGCTCTCGTCCAGTTTGGCCCAGTCCTCCGCGCTGAATCCCGCTGCCGAGGACAGCATGCCCGCGCGGGCGCCGATGCGGATGGACTCGCGCTTGAGGCCGAGCTTCTCGTACAGGCCCGCGGTGACGAACTTGCCCGCCAGCACGCCGATGGAACCGGTGAGGGTGGAGGCCTGCGCCACGATCTCGTCGGCCCCCATGGCTGCGTAGTAGCCACCGGAGGCGGCCACCGAGCCCATCCTGGCGACGACGGGGCGCCCCGATTCCCGCACTCGGAGCACGGAGCGACGCATGAAGTCGGACGCCACGGCTGAACCGCCGGGGCTGTCGATGTCCAGCAGGACAGCACGGATGGAGTCATCCCGCAGGACAGCTCGCAGGTGCTCGTCGACGACATCGGAACCAGCGCTCTCCCCACCCGTGGGCCCCTGCGCACCGCGGCCGGTGACAATGCCTCCACGGATGGAGACCACAGCCACCTTGCCGCCAGTGCTGCGGCGAAGCTTCTTGACCAGGCCCCCCTTGGCTGCGTAGCGGTGGACGAAGCGGAGGTCGTCCAGTGCGCCGTCCCATTCCTCCAGCGCCTCGTCGTAGACCTCGTCGCGGTACCCGATGCGGTCCACGAGACCGAGGTCCTGGGCCCTTTCCGGTGTCAGCGGCGAATCATTGACGCCCTCCCATACACGCTCGACGCTCATGCCGCGGCGTCGCGCGATGGTGGTCACGGCGTCCTCCACCAGCGACTGCCCGAGCCTCGTCATCATCTCGCGGTTGGCGTCGCTGACATCCTCAGCAGCGAACTGGTCGGCAGCGGTCTTGTACTCCCACCGCTTGCCGAACTGGGGCTGGATACCCACCTTCTCCAGCATGCCCCGGGCGAGGATGATGTTGAGCTCGGCACCGCCGATACCGACATCGCCGGAGGGCTGGACCCACACCTTGTGGGCGGCAGTGGCGAGCAGGTAGGCCCACAGGCTGTTGCCGAGTTCACCGTAGGACTCGGCCCAGGCGACCGTCGGCTTGTGGCGGCCGAACTCCTCGATGAGGTCGCCCACCTCCTCCATGACGGGCATCGGCTGCCCGCACTCCACGGCGTGGACGATCAGTCCGGCGACGCGGTGGTCCTTGGCGGCCTGCGACAAGTGGTCGCGCAGGGTGGCGACTGTGGTGGCGTTCAGGAGTTGGAGAGCCGCGAGCGGGTTGCGTGGGCGAACCTCCACCAGCCCCCGGGCCAGGTCCAGCTCAAGTACGACGCGGCCATCTCGTGATGTCAACTGATCAAGTATTTCTCGCAAACCCATGTCCCCCACGGTACCTGCCGCGCGGGGCGCGGGGAAAAGCCGGGGAGGGGCCCGCCGAAGCGGACCCCTCCCAGGATGACGTGCGGTGTCAGAGGACGGACTGTGCCACCTCGGCCACGTGCGCACCCGTGAACCCGAACTCCTCGAAGCACTTCTCGCCCGAGGCGGAAGCCCCGAAGTGCTCGATGGAAACCGACGCCCCGGAGGTGCCGACGTACTTGGCCCATCCCATGGCGATGCCAGCTTCCACGCTCACGCGCGCGGTGACCGCAGCGGGCAGCACGGACTCCTTGTACTCGGCGTCCATGGCGTCGAACCATTCCTGGCACGGCATGGAGACCACTCGTGTCGACACACCCTCTGCCTCGAGCTTGTCCTGCGCATCCAGCGCGACAGCCACTTCGGAGCCGGTGGCGATCAGGATGAGCGCCACGTCACCGGAGGCTTCGCGCAGCACGTAGGCGCCATTGGCGACACCGTCGGCGGATGCGAATTCCTCGCCACGCTCGACGTTGCGAAGATCCTGCCGCGACAGGACGAGCCCGGCGGGGTTCTCGTTGCGGCGAAGGATCTCGCCCCAGGCCACCGAGGTCTCGTTCGCGTCCGCGGGACGAACGATGTCGAGTCCGGGGATGGCCCGCAGCGCGGCGAGGTGTTCGACGGGCTGGTGCGTCGGACCGTCCTCGCCGACCCCGACGGAGTCGTGCGTCCAGACGAAGGTGCTCCGGATCCCCATGATCGCGGCCAGTCGGACGGCCGGGCGCATGTAGTCGGAGAACACCATGAACGTTCCGCCGTAGGCACGGGTCAGGCCCGACAGCGTGATGCCGTTGATGATGCCGCCCATGGCGTGCTCGCGAATGCCGAAGTGCAGGGTGCGACCGTACTGGTTGCCCTTCCAGTCCGGGGTCTGACGTGCCGTGGGCAGGAAGCTGGGCTCGCCCTTCATGGTGGTGTTGTTGGATCCTGCGAGGTCAGCCGAACCGCCCCACAACTCGGGGAGCTGGGGTGCCAGTGCCGAGAGCACCTCACCCGAGGCCTTGCGCGTCGACATCTTGGCGTCGGTGAACACGGGGAGCTTCAGGTCCTCCGGCAGCTTGCTGGCGCGCACGCGCTCCAGCAGGGCGTTGCCGGACGGATTGGCCTTCTGCCACGCGGCGAACCTCACGTCCCACGCTTCGCGGGCGGCCTGGCCACGCTCTGCCGCGTTGGCGCGGGTGTGCTCCACGATGGCGGGATCGAAGGTGAAGGGCTCGTCCGGGAAGTCCAGTTCCTTCTTCAGTGCGGTGATCTCGTCGGCACCGATCTTCGACCCGTGGACGGAGTGGTCGCCGGCCTTGGTGGGCAGCGGCCAGCCGATGACGGTGGTGAGGCGGATGAAGGACGGCTTGTCGGTGACGCTCTTTGCCTCGTCGATGGCGGCCTGCAACGCATCGAGGTCCTCGTGGTATTCGGTACCCCCATTCGTCCAGTCGACGTGCTGCACGTGCCATCCGTATGCCGCGTAGCGGGCGGAGACGTCCTCGGTGAACGAGATGTTGGTGCCGCCCTCGATGGTGATCCGGTTGTCGTCGTAGAACAGCACGAGGTTGCCGAGATCCTGCGTGGCGGCCAGCGAGGAGGCCTCGCTGGAGATGCCCTCCTGCAGGCAGCCGTCGCCGGCGATGCAGTAGACCATGCGGTCGAACACGGATTCTCCGGCAGGTGCGTCCGGATCGAAGAGACCACGTTCCTTGCGGGCGGCCATCGCCATGCCCACGGCGTTCGACACTCCCGCGCCGAGCGGACCTGTGGTGCACTCCACGAACTTGGTGTGGTGGAACTCGGGGTGGCCGGGCGTCTTGGAGCCCCAGGTGCGCAGTGCCTTGAGGTCGTCGAGCTCGAGGTCGCAGCCGGCCAGGTAGAGCTGGCAGTACTGGGTCAGCGACGCGTGGCCGGCGGACAGGACGAACCGGTCGCGGCCAAGCCACATGTCATCGTTCGTGTCGAGCTTCATCACCTTCTGGTAGAGGAGATAGGCCAGCGGCGCGAGGGAGACAGGCGTGCCGGGGTGGCCGTTGCCAACCTTCTCCACGGCGTCCACGGCGAGTATCCGGGCGACGTCGACGGCGCGCGAATCGAGTTCAGTCCAGTCAAGAGTCATGCAGTCGATCCTAACGTCAGTGCGCTAGAACGTGTATGCGGGTCCGTCCGACGGCCAGATCGGCAGGGAGGACGCCGTCGCTTCGGCCTGTTCGGTTTCTGGCGTCTGGGAGGACTCACCCTCAGCGCCCTGGCGACTGCCGGCCTCATGGGGACGGATGCTCTCCCCCAGTGCATCGCGCACCAGCTTTCCCAGGCCATCCCCTGCGTCGGGATTGTGCTTGCGGACCTCAGCCATGATCGGATCTCCTCACGATGGGCGGGTTGGCCGACCAGGGGAACGTGATCCATGCGTCGGTGTGGCGCCAGGAGAAATCCGGCGTCACGATACTGCGTGGTTTGGTGTAGAGCACGGCACTGCGGACGTCAGCGCCGAAGCCGCGGAGCAGTTTGAGCACCAGCGCCAGCGTGCGCCCGGAGTCTGCGACGTCGTCGACGAGCAGGATCTTCTGGTCCGCAATGGATTCGCTGTCGAGCATGGGCGCCAGCAGTATCGGATCCGGTCGGGTTTCGTTGACGTCCAGATAGAACTCGACGTTGATGGCATCAACAAGCTTCACATCCAGCGCGTACGTGATGCTGCCGGCGAGCACGAGTCCGCCTCGCGCGATGGCGACCACCACGTCGGGACGGAACCCCGAGTCGGCAATCTGGCGGGCCAGATGATCCGTCACCTCGCCCAGCTCGGCCCAAGTGAGGACCTCGCGCTCCGTCGTTGCCACCGCGTCATCTGCCATGTCGTCATGCTACTAGTGACCTTTGCCGGGTCGGGGCGCGTGCAGCGGTCCGGATGTCGATAGGTTGTCACTTCATGGCCACCTTCGAAGAACTGACCGCTGCCGGACTCCGCGCGGTGGCGAACCCGTCATGCAGAGGTGCCGCGCTCGATCTGGGTGCAACCGTGACGAGTTGGCAGCCCACCGGGCAGGCGGATGTGCTGTTCCTCAGCCGGGACGCCCGCGTGTCCGAGGGCGACGAGGTCCACGGCGGCATCCCCATCTGCGCCCCATGGTTCGGCTGGGGCCGTGACGATGTGCCGGTACCCCGGCCGCACGGACTTGTCCGGTGGGTGCCGTGGCGGCTCGTCGACGAGGTGATCGACGACGATGCCACCACCCTGGTGTGGGAACTCAGTGGCGACGACGTGGCGCATCTGCCCGGGGCCGGTGACTACCCCGCCGACATCACGTTTCGTCACGAAGCGCGGTTCGGAGATGCGTTGACGCTCTCTCTGACGATCACCTCGCCCACCACGTCGTTCGTGCTGGACCAGGCCTTCCACACCTACTTCGCCGTCTCCGACGTGATGGATGTGGTGGTCGGCGGATTGGGCGGCCTCAGGTACCGCGACTACACGGACGGCGCCACCTGGCACGACTCGACGGAGGCTCTCCACGTCCGCGAACACACCGACCGTATCTACGACGGGGCGCCGACGGTCACCATCACCGATGCCGACAGGGTCCTGACCCTGACCACCACGGGCGCCTCCAACACGGTGGTGTGGAATCCCGGTCCCGATGGGGCGCAGAGCCTGCGGGGGTGGGCAGGGGATGAGTGGACAGGGATGCTCTGCGTCGAGATTGGCAACGTGCAGCACAACGCCGTGACGGTGCCGGCCGGCGGTTCCCACACCATGTCGATGCAGGTCGCCGTCCGGCCCGTCAAGAATTCTGCCTGACCTCCCAAAACAACGCGCGGCACTTCGGAGGGGTCAGCGACCCAGTTCGTCCGCCTCCGCGCCGATGGTGGTGGAGGGACCGTGGCCGGTGTGCACCACCGTTTCGTCCGGCAGCGCGAACAGCTTCCTCCGGATGGAGTCCTTGATCACATCCTCGTCACTGAACGAGCGCCCCGTGGCCCCGGGTCCGCCCTTGAAGAGGGTGTCGCCGGAGAAGAGGCATCCGAGGTCGGACGCGTAGAGGCAGATGGCACCGGGCGCATGGCCCGGCGTGTGGATGACCCAGAGGTCGATGCCGCCAACGCTGATCTGCTGGCCCTCGGCGAGATCCTTGTCCCAGTGCCGCTCCGGATGGGTCAGGTCCCAGACTTCTTCATCGTCAGGATGCAACCAGATGGGTGCCCCCGTGCGGTCCGACAATTCCGGCGCAACGCGGACATGGTCATCGTGGGCGTGGGTGCAGATGATGGCCTTGACGGATCGGCCATCCACCGCTGCCATGATCGTGTCGACGTCGTGCGGGGCATCGATGACCACGACCTCCTTGTTGTCACCCACGATCCAGACGTTGTTCTCCACGTCGAAAGTCTGACCATCAAGGCTGAACGTGCCCTTGGTCACTGCATGCGTGATGGCGTTCACCAGACCACCACCGATCGCAGAACATCTCCTTGGTGCATTTTTGTGAACGCTCCTTCCACATCGTCCAGACCGATCTCCTCGCTCACGAACGCGTCGAGGTCGAGTCGGCCCTGTTGGTACAGGTCCACCAGCAT
>JAUNVL010000075.1:0-1837 GCA_030537675.1 Propionibacteriaceae bacterium
TGGGCTCTGCCCAAGGGTCCGCCCACTGATCCCGGCAAGAACCATCTTGCGGTGCAGACCGAGGACCATCCGCTGGAGTACGCATCCTTTGAGGGTGATATCCCGAAGGGTCAGTACGGAGGCGGTCAGGTGGACATCTGGGACCACGGCACCTATGAGCTCCACAAATGGCGGGACGGCAAGGAAGTGATCGCCACCTTGCAGGGCCAGCCGGACGGTGGACTGGGCGGAGGGCCGCGCAAGTTTGCGCTGATCCACACCGCGTTGGGCGGGCAGAAGCAGAACTGGTTGATCCACCTCATGGCACAGGAGCGAGAACCACGAGACGACGGACCTGGCGAAGGTTCCCCGCACAGGGCCGCGAAGCCGAGTGTTCCCGGGCTCGCTCCCATGCTGGCTACGCCGGGAACGCCGTTGGACGTCGGCAAGGGGGAGTGGCACTTCGAGATCAAGTGGGACGGCTATCGCGCCCTCGCTGGCGTCCATGACGGGGTGCTCAGCCTGAGCAGTCGCAGCGGCCGCGACCTGACGCACACGTACCCGGAACTGCAGGAAATCGTCGGCATGGTCGCAGGCCACAATGTCGTGCTCGATGGGGAGGTGGTGGTGCTCGACGAGCAGGGGCGCTCCCGCTTCGAGCTCCTGCAGGGCCATGGGCAGAGTGGCGATGCCCACTACATGGCATTCGATCTGCTGTGGATCGACGGCGAATCGCTGGTGGACATGGCGTACACACAACGCAGGGAGCGGCTCGAAACGTTGCTCGAAGACGATGGCCGGCTCGTCCATGTGCCGCCTGCGCTGGGCACCGATCGTGATTCTGCCATCGCGACGTCCCAGGACCTTGGCCTGGAAGGTGTCGTGGCCAAGATGGACCGCAGCCCCTACGAGCCGGGGCGTCGCTCTGCGTCGTGGGTGAAGCTGAAGAATCTCCGATCCCAGGACGTTGTGGTGATCGGATGGTCACCCGGCAGGAGCGCGAGGTCGACAACGTTGGGCTCCGTTCTGCTCGCCGTCCACGATGAGGGGGAACTGCACTACGTCGGCAAGGCAGGCAGCGGGTTCACTGACGAAGGTCTGCAGCAGGCCCGTGAGGTGCTCGAAGGCATAGAGATCGATACCGCACCCGTCGATGTTCCCAGGAATGATGCCCGAGGTGCGCGCTGGGTGGAGCCGCTGCTCGTGGGAGAGGTGTCCTTCGCCGAATGGACTGCTTCGCGCCGACTGCGCCAGCCGGTATGGAGGGGCTGGAAACCTGAAACACTTCCGGAAGATGTCGTCAGGGAATCCTGAGCAACTGATTTCCACACTCCTTCCAGCACGAGAAGTCAAGACACGACGCACCAGATGGCGCCCGATTCTCACACCTCAATATCGCGGTACAACAACAATGAAAGGAAACAGCATTGTTGCCACGGCCCTCATTGATGGCACGAAACCCCCTAGCCATGTGCGGATCGAGGAGCAAAACCCCGTGCTGTGTCCTGACCGCCGCGGATGCATGGAGGTCGAAACAAATATCAATACCAAGGTTCTTGACGAGATTGACAAACGCATTCATGAATGTGCAATGATGAGATCAGGAGAAGTTGATGAAACATCTCATGGGATACGGGGCATCGCGGATTTCGGTGAATCCAGTTGCCTCATAGAACGCTTGCTGGCGAGGCTCATCGTCGGTCAGCAGAACCTTCTGACGGACATGCTCGAACGGTTCAAAGGCTTCCGCCAGGAGAAGCCGACCGAGGCCCGTTCGCTGGGCCCGGGGGTGCACCAGGATGTCCTGGAGGTAGGCGATCGTTTCGCCGTCGCCCACAAGTCTCGCCACACCGACCAG
>JAUNVL010000075.1:1937-14562 GCA_030537675.1 Propionibacteriaceae bacterium
CCACGCCCCCACCTCCGCTTCTCAGACCATCGGAGCATCAGCGAGGGCCTTGGTAGTCGAGCGAACATCCGGACGTCGTGCATAACTGGGTCACCGCGCCTGATCCGGACCTTTGACAGGATGCGTGGCATGGACGTTTCATGCGAGACACGCCTGGTCGGTCTGGGCCATGTTCAAAGCCTGGTTCGGGTCCCATGAGCAGGACGTTTCGAAAGTCCGCCTCCCCCGCTGCGATCCTGACCGAGGTCCACAGCCTCCACTGGCTCTCTGAGGCCGTGCCACAGGGCGGCGCAGCCGTCGCCGAGTTGGTCGGATTCAGCGAGAACTGGTTGGAAACCCGCATGCTGGATGCAGCTTCGCCATCCCCCGTGGACGCCCGGAGCTTTGGGCGTCGGCTGGCACTGACCCACGCGGCCGGGGCGGACTTCTTCGGCGCGGTTCCCCCGGGGCTGCCGGTGCGGGACGCCGTGCTCGCCGAACTCCCCTCCCCTTCGCTCCCAGAACCCTTGTACGACACATGGGGCGAGTTCTTCGCAGAACTTCGGCTGGCCCCCTACATGACGCTGGCCGCAAGCGAGGGCGCGTTTGACAGGGCTCAGGCGGATCGCCTCTGGATGCTCATCGACCGCGTCGCGCACGGCGACTTTGACGCTGACCAGCCGCAGGCAGTGCACCGGTCGGGCCCATCTCCAGCCGTGGCGCGAGTCCACGGGGATCTGTGGGGCGGCAACATCGTCTGGGCGCGGACTGACGACGGCGCCGTCGGAACACTCATCGATCCCAGTGCCCATGGCGGCCATGCCGAGACTGACCTCGCAGAGCTGGGTGTCTTCGGTTCGCCACACCTGAAGGCCACACTCGCCGGCTACCAGGAAGTGAGTCCACTGGCAGATGGTTGGCTGGAGAGGTTACCGGTCCACCAACTGCACATGTTGCTGGTTCACGTGGTGAAGTTCGGCGGCGGGTACGTGTCGCAGACCGTGCAGGTGGCTGAACGATTCACCTGACGCACGGAGGCTCCGCCCCCGTGAAGCCCCGGACCGGATCCAGGGCTGCGTGGAAGGTGGTTTCCAGACTGCTGGTGACTGGAACGAGACACAGGAGGCCGAGTCAGGACGTCTACTTGCGAGGTGGCTGGAAAATGCGCTCACGTTACATCAAACGACACGCGGATGGCTCTTGTGTCGCAAATCACCCTTTTACCATTGAATCCTGCTACTTTGCGTGCAGTCCATCGCGAACGCGGACGAGTTCTAGGAGCGCCAATGTCGACGCAAGACACACCCAACTCGCGGAGGTCAGATGACAATGAGTCACGCCTCCCTCCCGACCACTCGCCCAACCCCGAAAACTTGGGGACGGCCCGTACAAAGCACGAACCGTCGGCGGAGGAGTTCTCCGCCGTCGCTACGTCACCTGAGTTCTTGGAGCTCAGGCGCAAGTTCAAGTCCTTTGCCTTTCCCATGACCGCGGTCTTCCTGACGTGGTACTTCGCCTATGTGCTGTTGTCCGTCTATGCGCGTGACTTCATGGCGACACCGGTGTTCGGCAACGTCAACCTTGGCATTCTGCTCGGTCTGATGCAGTTCGTGACGACCTTCCTCATCACGGCGCTCTACATCCGGCACGCCAACAAGAACCTTGATCCCATGGCAGCCCAGCTGCGTTCCGAGCTGGAGGCACAGCGATGAGCATTCTCGAAGTCACCATGGGCAGTCCCGTCCTCAACATCATCATCTTCGGCTTGTTCGTCGTGGGCACGATGACCGTTGTCATCAAGGTCACCAGTTCCGGACAGAAGTCGGCCGGGGAGATGTACACCGGCGGCGCCGCATTCTCGGGACGCCAGAACGGTCTGGCCATCGCCGGCGACTACCTGTCGGCTGCATCCTTCCTGGGAATCGTCGGTGCCATCGCCTTCTACGGCTACGACGGCCTCCTGTACTCCATCGGATTCCTCGTCGCATGGCTCGTCGCCCTGCTTCTGGTGGCCGAGCCCTTGCGCAACACGGGCCGCTACACCATGGCCGATGTGCTCAGCTTCCGTATGAAGAACAAGCCTGTCCGCATGGCGGCTGCCATTTCGACTCTGGTCATCAGCTTCTTCTACCTGCTGGCACAGATGGCTGGCGCGGGTGGTCTCGTGTCACTGTTGCTCGGCCTCGACAGCAACTTCGCGCAGAACATCATCATCGTCCTCGTTGGCATCCTCATGATCGCCTACGTGATGATCGGCGGAATGAAGGGCACCACCTGGGTCCAGATGATCAAGGCAGTCCTGTTGATCCTCGGCGCTGCAATCATGTCGATCTGGGTGCTCGCGATTTTCGGCTTCAACCTGTCGGAGCTCATGGGCAGGGCCGTGGAGGTCAACAATGATCCGGCCAACGGTCTCGTTGCCCAGGCCGGCGACAAGCTCCTGCCTCCCATGAGCAAGTACGGCAGCAACCCCGTCGGCTTCATCTCGCTGTCCATCGCCCTGGTGTTCGGCACTGCCGGACTCCCCCACGTGCTCATGCGGTTCTACACGGTTCCCACCGCTCACGAAGCACGCAGGTCTGTCACCTGGGCCATCGGGCTCATCGGCGCCTTCTACCTGTTCACGCTGGTCCTGGGATTCGGCGCAGCGGCGCTCATCCCCGGCGGACAGAACGCCATCAGCGCGCTGCCGGGCAAGGCCAACGCGGCTGCACCGGCTCTGGCGTTCTGGCTGCCCCAAGGTGGGATCGGAGGCTCCGTCTTCCTCGCCATCATCTCCGGCGTTGCGTTCGCGACCATCCTCGCAGTCGTTGCTGGTCTCACCATCACGGCGTCGGCTTCGTTTGCCCACGACATCTACAACTCGGTGTTCAAGGACGGCAAGGCCGATCCCCTCGCCGAGGTGAAGGTTGCCCGCTACACCGTCCTGGCAATCGGAGCGCTGGCCATCATCGGTGGCATTGCGGCCAAGAGTCAAAACATTGCCTTCTTGGTGGCACTCGCCTTCGCCATTGCGGCGTCCGCGAACCTGCCGTCGATTCTGTTCTCGCTGTACTGGAAGCGCTTCAACACCCGCGGTTCCCTTGCCTCGATCTACACGGGACTGGCGTCTTCATTGATCCTCATTATCTTCTCGCCCGCCGTTTCGGGCGCGAAGACCGCCATGCTGCCGAACATGGACTTCGCCTGGTTCCCCTTCGACAACCCTGCCATCGTCAGCGTTCCGCTGTCGTTCCTCGTGGCAATCCTCGTCACCCTCACGGGCAAGGCCGAGTTCCCCGAGAAGCAGCAGGAGATGGAAGTCCGCTCCATGACCGGAGCCGGTGCCGAAGGCGCTCTCGCGCACTGACGTACTGAACCGTCGTCGAATCACGGGCGGCAGGGAACCTCTTCGGGGGCGACCTGTCGCCCGTGCTTCGTCTTCGGAGCACACCCATCAGGTCCGCGGGCTGCGCTCACCATCCGATGGTTGCCGGCCCACCCTTGAACGGGCCGCTGACTTTCGACGTGATCCAACCACCATAAAAGCTGCCTTCCTGAGGCTGGATGACTTCGCCGTCCACGTGGCAGGAATCCATCATTGACGGCATCACTGCCACGTGATCCAGGATGTCCTTGAAGCCCCGGGTGGGCCGCGGGTAGTGCCACGCGGCGCGGTGGGCCACCCGTTCCCCCACCACCACGTCGAAGTAGTCAGCCTTGCCCTTGAACTCGCAGTGGGTGCTGCCGGCCACGGGCACCAGGGCCCCCTCCACGAACGCCTCCCGTGGGAGGTAGTACGTCGGCGGGTGGCTGGTCTCCAAGACCTGCAAGGCCTTGCGAGTGCTCGCAATGAGCTGACCGGCGAACCGGATCTCCACCAATTCTTCGCTTGGTCGCAGCGCAGGCGGCCGGGGGAAGTCCCAGACGGATTCCTGTCCGGGCAGGGGGACGTCGCGGTGACGAGGGGTCATGATCGCTCCAGAGCTGGGTCGGTTTCTCCCCCAATGCTAGGCAGCGATCCCAAGCCGTCCGCCAGTTGCCCCGCGGCCGCCAGCGGTCTCTGTGTCAGATCCCCATCTGCTCAAGCGCCGGCAGCAGCGCAGCCATGAAGGCTGCGTAGCCGAAGCCCCACGACAGTACGCCCAGGATGATGCCGGCAATCCCGAAGGCCCTGCCGCGACGCTGCACAGTCGCCACGATGCTGACAATCCATCCCGCGAGGCCGATGAGACTCGCGATCACAATCGCCAGGATGGTACCGACGGCGGATTCGGCGTAGGCCTGCGTGAGGGGATCGCTGAGGAGCTCTTCCTCGCTCACCATCCCGCCTGTGGATGCCACATCCAGGATGTATACGGCCAGGCCCTGACCGAAGGACCAGGCTCCCACCACGAGGCCGATGAGGGACAGAACGACGATGCCCAGCCCGATGACTCCCAGAATGCTGGACTTGTTGGCGGGCGGCGCGGCATAGCCGTAGGGAGCTCCATACATCTGCTGTCCCTGCGCCCACTGCTGCTGGTCCTGCGGCGGGTACTGGCCCTGGGGCGGGTACTGGCCCTGCGGTTGTCCATACTGCGGCTGCCCGTACTGGTCCGGAGGGTACTGCTGCCCGGGAGCATCCTGCCCGTAGGGTCCCTGCTGGCCAGCGCCACTACCCTGGCCCTGGTTGTTCCACTGATCGCTCATCGTTGTCCTATTTCGTCGTCGAAGTCATCCATCGTTTCACACCAGTACGGAGGGAGACGCGAGACTCACCCACCGGTGGTGGATGGCCCAACCGCTACGTTCAATTCCTAACCCCAAGGATCGAGGAACCATGACCCATACCGACATTGACAACAGGGATCACTCCAACGCGATCGCGCTCCTGATCGACGGCTTCACTCGCGTCGACGAACAGATCCCCGACGTGACGTCAGACCTCAGCCCGCAGGACCTGATGTGGCGGCCCGACCCCGACGCCAACTCGATCGGATGGCTCGCTTGGCACCTCACCAGAGTGGCTGACGACCACATCGCCGGCATCACGGACTCACCCCAGGCATGGGTGGAGGAAGGGTGGGTGAACCGCTTCGGGCTCCCCTACGCGGAGGAGTCCATCGGGTATGGCCAGACATCCGCTGAGGTGGGTGACTTCACCGTCAAGAACGCCGGCCTCCTCGTGGACTACTGGAGGGCAACATTTGCACGCATCACGCAGGCGCTCTCGGAACTGCAGGACGATGACCTCGAGCGCATCCTGGACAACTCCTACGACCCGCCCGTGACGGTGTCCATCCGGTTGATGAGCGTGGTCAATGACCTCACACAGCACGTTGGTCAGGCTGCCTACGTGCGCGGACTCCTGGAGCGTCGTCGCGGCTGATCCAGCTCAGGCAGGCGGACGCATGACAACTATCAGGAAGGTGGCGAACGGGCCGATCAACAACGAAATGAGGAACCAGTTCAACCGGGAACGGTTCTTCTGCTCGGCCAGACCGGCATTGATGAGCGAGAGGACGAACCAGCCTCCACCCGCCTCATACGATATGGGATCCATGACTGCACGATAGCCATGCCAACGCCCACCGCGTTCCGGGCTGGCGCGCAGAACTCGTGCGGGTGTTGGACATGGTGCACCATTGACCCATGAGCACTTCCCCACCGTCGACACGCGTCACACCGTCGGTCTTCCTCGGAATTCTGGTGACGCTGGCGGGCATCGTCGGAGGTGGCTGGGGCACGGCGCTTCTGATGGTTCCGGGCATCGCCGCGATCCCGGCGGTGGCCATCGTGTGGGGTTTCGTGTACGCCGTCGTTCCGGGGAGGCACGAGCGGTGGCCATGGTGGGTTGCGGGACAGTGGCTGTCGCTTGCATTGGTCCACGCTGTGTCGTTCGTCGTCACGGACACCTCATACGGCGCCCCCACCGTCCTGATGGCCGGAGCCTTCGCACTGCTGACCGCCACTCTGGCCACGTTCATGTGGATGGTGCCCGTGGGGCTCGTCATGGCACACCGTCAGTTCTGGGCAACGAAGCGAACGACTCCAGACATGGTGGGCACGCCCTCGGAGCCCGACGCCATGGCATCGGGTCACTAGAAGAGGCCACGGCCCCGACGTCGGTGGACGAGGGTGGAATCCCGGAACAGTTGTCTACCTTGAGGCAACCCGGGTGCTCTCCCGCGGTGCTGTTTCGTATGATGTTCACATCAGTCGTCCGACAGCCTGTGCATCCTGTGCAGCAGGCGAATGATGCGTGCGCGAACGAAGGAATGCATGTCCACCTCGGGAACCCCTCCACAAGCTGAGCGGAACGGACCCTTCCAGCCCTGGGAGTCCGGGACTCCCACGACTGTCTCACCACGCAGCGACCGGATGCGGCACCTGAGAGGGCTGCTCCCCGTCAAGGACGATTACCGCGCACTCCCCCGCAGTTGGAAACGCGACATCTCAGCCGGCTTCACGGTCGGCATCGTGGCGCTCCCGCTTGCCCTGGCGTTCGGCGTCAGTTCGGGTGCGGGTGCCGAGGCAGGACTCATCACCGCCATCGTTGCCGGTTTCATAGCTGCCGTCTTCGGCGGATCGCACGTCCAGGTCTCCGGTCCCACTGGAGCCATGGTGGTGGTGCTCGGACCCATCGTGGCGCTGCACGGCGCGAGCGCACTCGCCGTGGTCTGCCTCATGGCTGGCGTGATGGTGATCCTCGCCGGGGTGTTTCGGCTCGGTGGTCTGGTGTCCGTGATTCCCCGTCCGGTGATCGAGGGTTTCACCCTCGGCATCGCCGTCATCATCTTCCTGCAGCAGGTGCCGTCAGCACTGGGTTCCACGCCAGGGTCGAGCAACAACGCGGTCATAGCAGCGATCCAATCCATCCCTGCCGGGGTCAATACAGCCATGCTGTCGTCCCTGGCGCTCGTGGCTCTGGTCGCCATGCTGATGGTGCTGCTACCCAAAATATCGCCCCAGTTTCCGTCATCCCTGGTGGCCATCGTCGTCGCCAGCCTCGCTGCGGTGCTTCTGAAGCTCCCGGTGGCAACCATCGGTGCCCTTCCCGCAGGCTTGCCGGCACCCACTATTCCAGGGATCGATCCCGCCATCGCCGTATCCCTGCTGGGTCCGGCGGCGGCCGTCGCCATTCTCGCGGCCATCGAGTCCCTGCTGTCCGTGCGCGTGGCAGCGACGATGTCCGATGCCGGCAACTACCTGCCGGACCGCGAACTGGTGGGTCAGGGACTGGCCACCCTCGCCGCCGGCTTCTTCGGTGGCATGCCTGCCACCGGCGCGATCGCTCGCACCGCCGTCAACGTGCGCTCAGGAGCCAAGACGCGCGTCGCCTCGATCACCCACGCATTCGTGCTGCTCGGTGTTGTCTCCATCGGCGCCGCCGTCGTCAGTCAGATCCCGCTCGCGGCTCTTGCCGGTGTCCTCATGGTGACAGCGGTGCGCATGGTGTCACTGAGCCGTGTCCGGCACATCATCCGCACCAGCCGTTCCGAGGCCTGGATCTTTGCGACCACCGGGCTCATCACCGTCAGTTTCGACCTCATCTACGCCGTCGGCATCGGCATTGTTGCCGCGGCGCTGTTCGCCCTGCGTGCCGTGGCCCGCACGAGTGGCGTGACGAGGGAGAAGCTCCTGGGCGAACCCGAACCTGGCGACGACCAGATCGCCCAGTTCGCTCTCGAAGGCGCGCTGTTCTTCGGTGCAGCTGACCGGATGCTTGAGGCCATCGGCGAGGTCCACGACATCGATGTGGTGATCATCCGGATGTCGGGACTCCACCTGCTGGACAGCACAGGGGCGGAACTCTTCACCGAGGTCATCACGTCGCTGGAGGCCCGTGGCGTCACGGTCCTGGTCAAGGGGTTGAGGAGCAGACACGTGGAGCTGGCCACGCGGATCGGTGTGGTGTCGTCACTGCGCGCCGAGGAGCACCTGTTCGATCGGCTGGAGGACGCCGTCGCCCACGCCCGCTCTCACATCTACCGCCTCAACACCTACGGCTCAGCGGTCTACAAGGAGGATGGAGCGGCCAGCTTCGGGGTCCAGGACAAACTCCCTCTCCTCGACCCGAACAGTGGTGCCGCCGCCATCCTGTCCACACACGGTCATGACGACGCCCCTGCCAATCCCGGTGGAATCGAGCAGGAACAGTAGTTCCGAACTGTCGTCGGAAATGCGAGTGACGCGGTACTCCCCGGGTACGGCGTCGCTGAGCCGTCGGGCACCGGCGGGATAGCTGACGAGGCCTGACCTGGTGGGTATCGGATCCCCGTGGGGATCAACGACAGGATTGCCCAGCAGATCATCGATCCTGTCGATCATGAGATCGGAGGCTGCGTGCTCCAGGTTCTCGGCCTCGTCGTGCACCTCGTCCCAGCTGTAGCCGAGGTGCTCCACCAGATAGGTCTCGATGAGTCGATGCCGACGAATCATCATGACCGCCTGGCGCTCGCCGTTGGGGGTGAGCCGGATGGGGCCGTACGGCTCGTGCACGAGGAGGCCCTGACCCACGAGGCGCTTGACAGTGCTGGAGGCGGCTGCCGACGTCGTGCCGAACCGATCAGCGATGCCCTTGATGGTCATGGGGGGACCACCCCATTCCAGCGCCGCCCAGATCACTTTGAGGTGATCCTCTGCGGTGCTCGAAATCTCGGTCATCGCGCACTCCTCTCCCCCCGCCCTTGACGGCTCAGTCCTGACCGGTGACGGTCAAGTACACCAGAAGAATGTTCAGGAGAACGATGGCTGCCGTGACGGCCCAGGCGATCAGGCGCATCGTCCAGTGGTTGACGAATACACCCATGAGCGCCTTGCGGCTCGTGAGCCACACCAGGGGCACGAGTGCAAACGGTATGCCGATCGACAGGAACACCTGGCTCAAGACCAGGGCAAGCGTCGGATCAAAGCCCACCGCCAGGATGATCAGCGCGGGGACCAGCGTGACACCTCGTCGGACCAGAAGCGAGATCCGCACGTGCAGCAGCCCCTTCATGATGGTGGCACCGGCGTAGCACCCCACTGATGTGGACGCGAGTCCCGACGCCAGGAGACCAACGCCGAAGATGACTCCCACGACCGGCCCCAGCGCCGCCTCGATGGCCGCATGCGCACCCTCGATGGTCTCCGTGCCCCCCACGCCGGGCAGGGAGGCCGCCGCCAGCAGGAGCATGGCAATGTTGACGGAGCCCGCGATGACGAGGGCAAAACCGACGTCCCATCGGGTCGCTGTGAGAAGTCGTCGGATGCGTCCGGGATCCGTGC
This sequence comes from Propionibacteriaceae bacterium, assembly GCA_030537675.1. GTDB lineage: Bacteria > Actinomycetota > Actinomycetes > Propionibacteriales > Propionibacteriaceae > Arachnia. Next base: position 11,148 of record JAUNVL010000075.1, read on the forward strand.
TGATGCCGTGCCTGTCCCGGGACAGCGCAGAGTGCAGGTAGATGGCGTGGGGCATCACTGTGGCGCCGAGCATGCTGGCTGCCAGCAGGACGGTGCGCGATCCCTGGAAGCGTGGCACGAGGCCTGCGGCCGTCTCCGACCAGCTGACTGGGCTGACCACGAGTCCTGCCATGAAACCCACGGTGATGATCGCGAGCAACGCCATCACGACGAACTCGAAGGGCCTCTGACCGTTGCGGTTCTGCACGCCGAGGATGACCATCGAGATCACCCCCACGATGATCCCCCCGAGCAGCAGTGGGACATCGAACAAAATCTGAAGGGCGATGGCACCGCCGATGACCTCCGCCAGGTCTGTGGCAGCAGCGACGAGCTCTGCCTGCCCCCAGTACAGAAGCCGGCCGGCGCGGGGCATCCTCTCCCCCAGCAACTCGGGAAGGCTCTTCCCGGTGACGAGCCCCAGCTTTGCCGAGAGGTACTGCACGATGACGGCCATGGCGTTCGCCACCACCAGGACCCACACCAGCAGGTAGCCGTACTCCGCGCCCGCGGACAGGTTGGCAGCAACATTGCCGGGATCGACGTAGGCGATGGCGGCAACGAATGCCGGACCCAATAAGAAAAGTAGTCGCTTTTCCGGGTTGCGTTGTGCCACCGGCGCTTCGTGCGTTTGAGAGACCATGCCTGCTTCCTGCCAAGATGTTAACCGAGGTTAACATCTTCCGTCGGAGCTTTGTCATCCGCCCTCGCTTTGTGGGCAGAGGTCCGGGTGATCCGGTCGGCAGGCAGTCCGACGGGATGACCGTGGATGAGGTCATGGCGATGCTGCTCTTTTCAGAAGGCGCCGGCTTGGGCGGTGCAGCCAATCCTCGCAATGGTTTCGAGAGGCCATCAGCAGGCGTTCTTGACCAGGGTCAAGTTCAGCGACATGGTGGTGGCAGCTCGCCTTGTTACTGTCTCCGGAAAGGAAACCGATGACCTCTCCCCCTGTTCTGCCGCCGCACGACCTCTGCGTTGCCCGAGTCCCCCTGTTCGCGCGCCTGGATCGGGATGCGCAGCACACGGTGGCGTCATTCGCGCACCCTGCTCAACTTTCGCGAGGGCAACTGCTGCACGGCGCAGGCAGTGATCTGGCGCAACTGTTCGTTGTGCACACTGGGCGGCTGAAAGTGGTGCGCGTCACTGCCAGCGGGCTCGAGCGGATCGTGCGCATTGCTGAACCTGGCGAAGTCGTGGGAGAACATGCGTTCCTCATGGGCCAGCGGCCGGACTCCTACGTCGAGGCGTTGGAGGACACGTCGGTGTGTACTTTCCAGCACCGCGACCTGGCGCGGCTGATGGAGACACACCCCGAGATCGGTCTGCAACTGTTGCGGACGCTGAGCACACGCCTGGACGACGCGGAACGTGGGTTGTCGCAGAATGCCATCGGGGTGCCTGCCCGCCTGGCGGATTATCTTCTGGAATTACCGATGCAACGCGACCCTCGCGGTGCTGTGGTCACCTGGCCGCTCCCGAAGCGGGACGTTGCGTCCTACTTGGGAACCACCCCTGAGTCCCTGAGCCGCGCGCTGGCAAGGTTGGAAGCACAGGGGCTGCTGACTGCGGCGTCGCGCCATCGCACCATCCTGCTGGACCTGGACGGTCTCGAGTCCCTCGCCAACGGCTGACTCACTCTTCAGGCGGGTAGGTGATGCCCGTGCCGTCGACGACGGCGAATTTGCGCAGCGACGCCTCATTGAGTCGACCATCGGGCATGATGTGCTGCACTTCGTGACCACGCACGATCATTGCTTCTGCGACCATCGAACGGTGGCAGCGCCACCACACTGCTTCTGCGCACATGATGGCCACCGTCTTCTCCGCGGTGCGATCAATCAGGAGTTGCAACGCTTCGACGAACTCGCCCGTCTGCATGTAGTCGGCATAGCCGCGAAATGACGCGTTCCGCCATCCCGTGTTGGGTGAGTCCTGGCGGGAGTGACGCAGGCCGCCCAGCCCCTTGTTGTACTCGTGCCCGATTCCGAACGGAACCAGAGCCTCCGGAAGTGAGTCGAGGTTGTACTGGGGATTGGTTCTGGAGCGCGGGACCGTGCGCACATCCATCAGCCAGTCGACGCCGTGTGACTGCAGCAGGGCGACGAACTCGTCCAGTGGATGGGTTGAGTGTCCGATGGTGTACAACACAGCAGCCTCCTCAGCCGGTGATTCCGGGCCAGTACTCGTTTGGATCCAGGCGATCACCGAAAATGGCCTGTCCCACACGCACGCAGGTGGCGCCGCGCTCGATGGCCAGTTCGAAGTCGCCGGACATTCCCATGGAGAGCTCCGTCCACCCTCCGCCGTCGCGATCCTGGAGTTCACGCTGCACCTGTCCCATGATGTCGAAGCATGCCCCAACGCGAGCATGGTCGTCAGTGAACAGCGCCAACGTCATGAGGCCACGCACCTCCAGCGCGTCGAACGACTGGAGCGCCTGGGCGAACGCTGCCACCTCTGCGGGGGGAAGGCCGAACTTCTGGTCCTCCTCAGAGGAGTTGATCTGCACCAGCACCTCCAGACGTCGCCCTTCATTCTGGAGTCGTTTGTTCAGTTCCTTGGCCACACGCAACGAGTCCAGCGCCTGGAACTCGGTGGCGAACCGTGCCACGTCCCTGGCCTTGTTTGTCTGCAGGTGTCCGATGACCGACCACTCGATGTCAGCGACGTCGGCGAGCAACTCGGCTTTGGCTGAGGCCTCCTGGACCTTGTTCTCCCCGAAGCGTCGGTACCCCTGCGCATACGCAGCCATAACCGCCTCGGGAGGCTTCGTCTTCGTCACTGGCAGGAGGCGGACGTCCTCCGCACGGCGCCCCACGCGCGCGGCCGCACTGGCGATGCGCTGTTCGATGGTGGTGAGGTTGGCAGCGACGGAGTCCATGCCCCATGACTACACCACGAGGGTCGCTTAGAGAAAGTGACAGGACTACCATGACGGTCATGAGCCAGGATCCGATGGAGCGCGAGGAGATCGAAGCGCTGCTGGCGACACGCCAGGAGCTCGGGCCGGGGATGGAGCCAGCCCTGGTGGATTCCTTCGCGAACAAGATCATCGCGGAGGTTCAACGGCAGACGGGCGCCCACAACCAGGTGCAGAAATCACCCAAAAAAGGTAGCGACGGGCATCTGACCCTGGCAATAGTTTCGTTGGTGATGGCAATCCCCCTGACTGCCATTGCCATGGGCGCCTCCTCCTGGATGGTGGTTGTCTGCTGGATCGGCATCGTCCTGGTCAACTTCGCCTACGCCGCACGCCACCGCGGCCAATCCTGACCTGCTGAGAGGCCAGTGTGACCACCACGATGACCATCCGCCGCGCGCGGATCCTGTCCGGTAGCTCCGGGCCTTTCACCACCGAGCTGGTCGACGTCACCCT
>JAUNVL010000076.1 GCA_030537675.1 Propionibacteriaceae bacterium
GGGTTGTCGACGTCCAGGGTCGACTCGCCCACGTTGCCGTTGTTCTGCTCCTTGACCGTGCCGTACACGGTCGGGAACGGACGGGCCTTGCCACCGTTGAGCTCGGGGATGGCGTGCAGCATGGCCTTGGTGTGGCCGGGCACGTCGATCTCCGGGATGACCGTGATGAAGCGGTCGGCGGCGTACTTGACGATGTCCTTGTAGTCCTGCTGGGTGTAGAACCCGGTGCGACCGAACTCTTCCTTGTAGCCCCTCGCATCGGTGAGCATGGCTGACTGGGAGGAGATCTTCGTGAGCTGGGTGTAGTCGATGGTGTCGCCATCGGCCCGGTCCTCGTTGGTGATCTCGATGCGCCAGCCCTGGTCATCGGCCAGGTGGAGGTGCAGGCGGTCCTGCTTCTGGGCCGCGATGGTGTCGATGATGTTCTTCAGCTCCGGGACGGTCACGAAGGAGCGCGCGGAGTCCACCTGGATGCCACGGTGGGCGAAGCGGGGCGCGTCCTTGACGTCGACGGCGGGTGCCGACCAGTCGCGCAGCACCGTGGTCTTCGACTCAATCATCGGTGGGAAAAGCTGGCGCAGCGTCTGGACACCGTTGTGGAGGCCGTGGGCCTTGTTGGCGGTGATGACGGCGCCCGTGTCACGGACCGCCAGTGTGTACCCCTCACCCGCACTGGGGGTGCTCTGTTCGACGTAGGCGGCATCCAGCACGAGACGGATGGAGTTGGAGGGGGCCGATGCCACGATGGGCAGCGGGAGGCCGGTGGAGAGGCGCCAGCGCTCGGCGAGCACGGTCGCAACGACGATCGCGTCGCCCGTGGCCTCGATCTTCGTGTTGGCGTCCAGCACGAAAGCAGTCTCGTCGTCGAGGACAGAAAGCTCTTGGGGCAGCGGCACGAGATTCACAACAGCGCTCACGACCTCGGATTCCGGGCCGTTCCAGACCTGGAACTCGAACAGGCTCATGCCGTACTTCACGCCGTTGATCGGGGTGCGCTCGATGCCCTGCATCCGGACATACTGCCACGCGGTGCCAGCAGTGGCCGGGTTCAGCGTGTGGGTCAGGGTCGAGGCGCAAGGGGAGTTGGTGATCTCCGGCGTGGCGTCGGTCCAGGCCGTGCCGTCATTGGAGACCTGCACCTTGTACTTCGCAGCGCAGGCAGCCTCCCAGAGGATGGTGACGTGGTCGATCGTGGTGGCGGCGGCGAGCTTCACCTGCAGCCAGGCACTGTCCGAGGTGTTGGACGACCACCGCGAGGTCGCATCGCCATCATTCGCATTGGAGAATGGCCACTCGGTGGGGGATTCATTGCCTGAAGCGCTGACAGCCGCACCGGCTGACGCCAACGCGACGTTGACACCAGGGGCTGCCTGGCTGATTGTGGGCGCCAGCGTCGTCACCATACCGGTGATGACCAGGGCGACTGCCGACATGATTGCCACTATTCGTGACGACATGCGTAAGCGCATCGTTGCACCTTCTCAGATCGAGTGCCGCCCGCTGCGGCACTGTTCAAGCGATCCTCCCACGCTGCGTTTGCTCCCGGGAACCCACCGATCACTGAGAGTGTGCGAAACGGCTTGCCAACCAGCCGCCCCCACCCCGGCCATCAGCCCAGTTCGAAGGGCAGGGGTTCGGGCGACAGTGTTGCCCTCGCCCGCGTCGCGGTCATGCGTCGACGGTGGTGCGCTCGGCACAACACCTCGTAGCGCACTTCCACTCCGCTCTCGGTGTCCCCCACCACCACCTGCGAACCCTCCGTCACCATCAGTCCATCCACGGTGCGGGCATTGTGGGTTCCCTTGGCAGAACACCAGCACAGCGGGCCCAGCGGGAGTGTCTCGGTGCGGTCAGCCAGCTCCACGAGTCGCTGCGACCCAGGGAACAGCCTGGTCCGGAAGTCCGCGAGTATGCCGAAGGTGTAGACGTCCATCTGCAGTTCGTCCACCACCCTGGCCAGTTGCTCGATGTGCTCGCCCGTGTAGAACTGCGCCTCGTCACACACCAGGTAGTCGACCCGCTTGCCACCCGTGAGCTCGGCGATCGTGTAGCGCCAGAAGTCGAAGTCCTCGTTGACCTCGATGGCCGCGGCCGAGAGTCCCAGTCGCGACGTGACGCTGGAGGTGCCCGAGCGATCCTGCTGCGTGAAAAGCCTGCCCTGCCGTCCATGGGTGGACTGGGTGTGGTGGAACTGGAGGGCAAGGGTGGACTTGCCACAATCCATGGGCCCCGTGTGGAACACCAGCTCAGCCAACGTGACCTCCTGCGATGACGGACCTGTACACCGATACGTACTTCTGCGCCATGCGGTCGGCGCTGAGGGAGGGTAGCAGTCCGGGTGTCGCCGCAGCCAGCCTCGCCCGCAGCGCTGGATCACACAGCTGACCAAACGCCTTCGCGATCGAGTTGATGTCCGGTCCGCTCAGGTGCGAGGTCTCCGGCGACAGGCCCACGGTCAGCCGGTCGTCGCAGTACATCACGGGCAGGCCCGCCGCGACTGCCTCCATGATCACCAGGCCCTGTGAGTCGAAGCGGTAGCTGCTGAGTGCCAGTACGTCTGCGTTGCGGAGTTCGTACGCAATGGCGTCGAGGGAGCCGAGGTGACCGCGGAAGTCGATGCGGGGATTTCCCCGGGCGAGCGTTCTCAATGCGTCGCGCTGGTCCCCGTCTCCCACGAAGACGAGCTCAGAATTGGGGATGTTCGCCCTGTTGAACGCCTTGATCAGGACATCGAGGCGCTTCTCCTTGGCGAGGCGCCCGACGGAGAGGAAGCGCACGCGGGTGTCGGTGCGTTGGCGTTCGGCCTGGTCAATCGCCTGCTTCATGCGCTCGTTGTAGCCGGTGGGCACGACGAATCCATTGAGTTGCCTGCCTGCTGCCTCCGTGATGAGTTCTTCCATGAAGGGCGACGGCACGGTGTGCGCGTCCACCTTGCCGGCAAGATCCGCAAACGATGCCCAGTCCATCCGAGCGGCAAGCCCGCCCGTCTCGCGGTGGCGCGCCGGCAGCTTCGATCTCGGCGGCTTCCGACCGCTGGCCGCGGTGAGAAGGGGGTTGATGAGCCACTGGTACGACAGGGTGCCCCACACTGCGGACTTCACCGTCTGGTGTGAACCCGCGATGTTCGCGTGGAACGTGTGGACGTGTGGGATGCCCTGCAATCGCGCCATCCGCGCACCGAGGATCAGGGCTCCACGATCGGTCTGGGAGTGGATGACGTCGAATTGGCGGCACTCGTTGATCAGCAGCGCCCGCCGCTCGGAGCAGTGCAGGACGCTGAGATGCGCAGACGTCCCCTCGATGTAGAAAGTGGGACATTCGATGATGCGGCTGCCCCGGGGTTTTTCGAGATGCCTGTCCGGCGCGATGATTGTCACTTCGTGTCCGAGCGCACTCAGTTGCTCCTGCTGCGTCTCCACAGAGCGCGCGACACCACCGGAGGCGGGGTAGAAGTCGTCCAGGATGAGGGCGATCCTCATCGCGGACCGAAGCAGAAGAGGGGCACCATCATCTCCTCTGCCGTCAGGGAGCCGTGCATTCCCACCAGTGAGAACTCGCCGGGGAAGGCCGACGTCATGATGCCCCAGTCCTGCCGCATCGCCACCAGGACGTCGCCGATGCGCGGCACAACGCGTGGATCAACGTGGGGGCCGAACCAGCCAGCCCTGAGCGCTTGCTTGCGCGTCACGACGTGGGCCCTGTCACCGAGGAACTCGGACCATGCGGCAGCGATCCGCGTCGGGTCGTCGCAGTACAACTGCCGGAAGCGGGCTTCGCCGCCGATGTGGCGGCAACCATCCAGCGCAGCATGATCCTCCGCGACGATCTTTCGCTCCAACGGCACGTTCACCATGCCGTGATCCCCGGTCACCAGCAGGCAGGTGTCCGCGGGGAGTGCTGCAGCAAGTTCGGCGACCATGTCGTCGATGTGGGCCAGACTTTCCAGCCACTGCCAGGAGCCGACTCCGTGACCGTGACCGTTGTGGTCAAGCATGCGCTGATATCCATACACCACCGTGTTGGTGTCCAGTGCCCGGAGCACGAGGTCCACGAAATGTCCCGTGTCAGCTTCCCGTTCAATGCCGAAGTGCTCTGTGCCGTCAAATGCGAGTCGCGTCAGCGCGCTGTCCTGGAAGCGGCCGAGTGACACCACCCCAGAGTTCTGGCCCCCCACGGTGAGACGCTGGAAGGCTGTGTCGTGGCACCGAAAGCCCGGAACGTCCTCGGGCCCGCCCTCCCAGGTCAGGGCGTTCAGCAGTTGGTCCCGGGCAGGATCGAGGAACGTGTAGCCCACCACGCCGTGCTGACCCGGTGGCACGCCACACCCCAGGCTCGTCAGCGAGGTGGCGGTGGTGGAGGGAACCGAGCACGTCAACGTCATCGCGGTATCGAGCCGCTCCGCGAGCGTGTCCGCGTGGTCGACGTGCTCCTGGAGGGGATGAACACCCAGTCCGTCGACGAGCAGGATCACGTACCGGGAGGCCCGGGGGATGTCCACGATGGGAGACCCGGATTTCAGGCGAGCCTCGATGCTCGGCAGCAGGCTGCTGAGGGAATCGCCACCGTAGCGGGGGGCGATGAACTCGTCGTGCATCAACCCACCCGCGACTGCAGTAGCGCCCCGAAGTCCAGCAGACGACGGGTGTTGGAGTCCCCGTCGCCGACCGGGCTCATCCGCAGCGTCAGGTCATTGGGAACCTGCATCCCGGTCCAGCCGTGGTCGGCGTCGCAACTGGGGTCATCACAGGAGGCGGGGCCGATGTCGAGGCGGCGGGCGGCGCCCCAGACCAGCGTGAGCCAGGTTTCGACGACCTTGGAGGACTCCGCATAGGCCTGCGGGTCACTGACGGATCGGGTGACAACCACCGAGTCGATGGCACGCAGAGCCACCACCTCCGACGTCGTCAGTGCCCTGTCGGTTGCTCCGTCGTCGCCGTCGTCGGTATGACAGATCAGCAACTGGCGCTCCGTCAGGACCAGCACGGTGATGTGGCGTTGCACCTCGTGACCGGCAAAGGTGGCCTCGTGGTGAACGAAGTAGCCCACCACAGGCTGGGTTCCCAGTCCGCTGGCGATCGTGTCGGTCACCAACTCGGGGTAGAAACCACACTCGGCGACCTGTTGAACGAGGTCGGTCGGCAGCATCGTCGGAGTCTGGTGGGGATGGTTCACGCGGCCATTGTTCCACGCTTGCCCTATGTTGTGGGCCATGAAGTCACGCCCCTTCATTGCCGCCCGCATCGAGGACCGCATCAACAGCATGGTCAGCAAACTGTTGATGCGCCTCGGCTGGCAGGAGTCCATCATCGCCTACACCGGTTTCGGCACGCCCGAACAGGTCCGCGTGCTCGCACGCGTGGTCCTGCGTCCTCCCAGCGACCTGGGTATCGTGCAGGCCGCCACCGAACTGATGCACCAGAGGGGGTGGCGCAACTTCATCGGCACCGCCCTGCCCAACGCCGAGGCCTGGGTCCTGCTGAACGGCGAACCTGTGCTCGTTCAGGCGGATCGCGGTGGCTACATCGACGTGCGGGTGAAGAACCCGGGTCTGGCCCCCGGCTGGCACACCATGGAGGTCAGGGGCGCCAAGGGCAGCATCGGGCACGTCGAGGTGCAGATCATCGACTCGGAAGAGACGTTCGGCATCGTCAGCGACATCGACGACACCATCTTGTCGACGTGGTTGCCGCGTCCCTTCCTCGCAGCCTGGAACTCGTTCTTCCTGACGGAACAGGCCCGTCAGGCCGTGCCGGGGATGGCCAGGTTCTACCAGCAACTGTTGGCCGATCATCCCGGTGCTCCGGTCATCTACATCTCCACGGGCGCCTGGAACACCTACCCCATGGTGAGTAGATTCCTCGCACGGCACGGAGTGCCCAAGGGCGCCATGTTGCTGACCGACTGGGGCCCCACGAACACCGGCTGGTTCCGCAAGGGACCCGACCACAAACGCACCTGTCTCAGGGAGTTGGCGCGCGACCTTCCCAACATCTCATGGGTCCTCGTCGGTGATGACGGCCAACACGACCCCGACCTGTACGGCGAGTTCGCCACCCTGCAGCCCACACATGTACGGGCTCGGGCAATCCGCCAGCTGTCCCCCGGTGAACATGTCCTGGCGGGAGCCATGCCATTCGACCAGAGCGATCCCGAGCGATGGGTTCCCGAGGCGGCGCCGGAGGTGCGCTCACCCGATGGGGATGGACTTGCGGATAAGCTGCGGACGATCATCTGAGCACGAACCACAGGGGGCCGGCGGCCAATGGCGAAGACCAGGACCGAGGACGACAGCTTCGAGGAGCGCATTCTCGACGTCGACGTCACCGAGGAGATGGAGACCAGCTTCCTCGAGTACGCCTACTCCGTCATCTATTCCCGAGCGCTTCCCGACGCCCGGGATGGGCTCAAACCAGTGCAGCGCCGCATCCTCTACTCCATGGACGAGATGGGGATCAGGCCTGAGCGCAGCCACGTGAAGTGTGCGCGTGTGGTGGGCCAGGTGATGGGCGTACTGCACCCCCACGGCGACACGGCCATCTACGACGCCCTGGTGCGGATGGCGCAGTCGTGGGCAGTCCGGTTGCCCCTCATCGACGGTCACGGAAACTTCGGTTCCCTGGATGCCGGTCCTGCAGCCATGCGTTACACCGAGTGCCGCATGGCGCCAGCGGCCAGGGCCATGACGGTGGGCCTCGATGAGGACACGGTGGATTTCCGTCCCAACTATGACGGCAAGGAATCCGAGCCGGTCGTCCTGCCCTCAGCCCTGCCCAACCTGCTCGTCAATGGTGCCACGGGCATCGCCGTCGGCATGGCCACCAACATCGCGCCGCACAACCTGGTGGAGGTGGTTGCTGCTCTGAAGCAACTGCTGGTCCGCCCGGACATGGAGCTGGATGACCTGATGCGCTTCCTCCCCGGGCCTGACCTGCCCACGGGCGGCAAGATCATCGGCCTGGATGGCATCCGCGACGCCTACGCAACGGGGCGGGGCAGTTTCAAGGTTCGTGCCACCGCTCGCATCGAGAAGGTGAGTCCGCGCCGGCAGGGCATCATCATCACCGAAATGCCCTACATGATCGGGCCCGAGAAGATCATCGAGCAGATCAAGAAGGCCGTGGGCGAGAAGAAGCTCAGCGGCATCGCCGACGTCAAGGACCTGACGGACCTGGCGCACGGCATGCGGCTGGTGATCGAAGTGAAGAACGGCATCAACCCGGACGCGCTGCTGGAGCAGCTGTACAAGGTCACCAAGTTGGAGGACACCTTCGCGATCAATGCGGTTGCGCTCGTGGAGGGCCAGCCCCGCACGATGACCCTCATCGAGATGCTGCAGGTGTTCCTCGACCACCGCATCGATGTCGTCCTTCGGCGCACCCGATTCCAGCTGGGGAGGGCCGCCGACCGGCTCCACCTCGTCCGCGGCCTGATGATCGCCATCGCCGACATTGATGACGTGATCGCCATCATCAGGAGCTCCGACGACGCCTCCGAGGCCAGGACTCGCCTGATGGGGGCATTCGACCTCGACGAGATCCAGGCGAACTGGATCCTCGACATGCAACTCCGCCGCCTCACGAAGTACTCCACCATCGAGTTGGAGAAGGAGGCGGATGAACTCAACGAGCGCATCGCTGCACTCCAGGAAATCCTGGGTGACGACGCAGTCCTGCGAAAGGTGGTCACGCGAGAACTCGACGACGTCGTCAAGCAGTTCGGCACCCCTCGCAGGACGATCCTGTTGGCCTCCAGCGGCCAGGTCACCCAGGCAGCCCAGCCGCTCGAAGTGCCGGACGAACCCTGCTGGGTGCTGCTCTCGGGAACCGGACTGGTGGCCCGCGTGGACGGCGCCGCTCCGCCACCCTCCAGCGGTCCCCGTACCTCCCATGACGTGATCATCTCCTCGCTTCGCACCTCCGCACACGCCGAGTTCGGAGTCCTCACCAATCGCGGGCGGTTGCTGCGTTGCCGCGCCATCGAACTCCCCACGGTGCCCCCCACAGCCAACGCACCTTCACTCCAGGGAGGATCGCTCGTGAGCGAACTGTGGGCCCTGGAGCCGGGTGAACGTCCCCTGGGGATGACGAGGCTCGGTGGAGACGCGGCCGGGCTCGCCATCGGCACCAGAGCTGGCGTCGTCAAGCGGGTGGCAGCCGAAGTCCTGGGCAAGGACTCCTGGGACGTCATTCGTCTGGATGAGAAGGACGAGGTGGTCGGAGCTGTCGAGTTGGACGACCCGGGGCTGCAGTTGGCTTTCATCAGCACGGATGGCCAGCTCCTGCACTTCCCGGCGTCAACGGTTCGTCCCCAGGGCCGTGCCGGCGGTGGCATGGCCGGCATCAAACTCGCGGCTGGTGCGTCCGTGCTGTGGTTCGGTGCCATCGATCCGAACACCGATGAACTCGTCACCATCTCCGGTTCGCAGGGCTCATTGCCGGGCACGGAGGCCGGCGCGGCCAAGGTCACACCGATGAGCCAGTACCCCGCGAAGGGTCGTGCCACAGGCGGCGTTCGCTGTCACCGATTCCTCAAGGGCGAGGACACCCTGATTTCTGCCTGCATCGGGGCCACCCCCGTCATCGCCTCGGCCACGAGCGGCTCACCGGTGGAGTTGCCTTCCACCACGGACCGGCGTGACGGTTCCGGAGTGCCCATCTCCCAACCGGTTGCCACGATGGCGTCGCGCGTGGTGAGCCGCCCCGCCACATGACCACGACGCCTCCCGCCGGCGGGCAACGGACAATGTGCATCCACCACCCCGGAGAGCACTAATCTGGTCACAAACACTAGGAGTACGAATGAGTTTTGACGATCTGCTGGAGGCCAACCGCGACTATGCGCAGGATTTTGCGCATGGCGGTTTCGATGGCATCGCCCGCGCTGGCGTTGCCATTCTGACGTGCATGGATTCCCGTATCGAACCGCTCGAAATGGTGGGGCTCCACATCGGCGACGTCAAGATCCTGCGCTCCCCGGGTGGTCGCGTGTCGACCTCGATGATGACCGGACTTGCCCTCAGCGTCCAGTTGTTGAACGTCGAGCGGATCATGATCGTCCCCCACACCAAGTGTGCAATGGCTGACGGTACGGACGAGGACATTCGTGAGGTGATCTCGGAGCGCAGCGGACTCGACACCACCTGGTTGGAGTTCGGGACCACCCCGGACCAGGTGAAACGCCTCCACCACGACGTCCGCGCCATCCGCAACCACCCCCTGGTCAAGGACCGGGCTGAGGTGGGTGGCTTCATGTACGACGTGGACACCGGCCTGCTGGAGCAACTCGTCTGACCACTCAATTCGTCCAGGTTGCGTGGCGGGCAACTCCAACCTGTGGGAACGGGATGGGGTGTGACCGATGGCCATCATGAGGGACTGGCTGGAACCGGTCCGTGACTGGCTCGATCGGCGGCCAGCTGCGTCCGAAGTGGCGCGCCTGTCCTCCGTGGTGCGTGCTGCTGAGGCACTGGAAACCGAGGTCGGCGCCTGGAGTGGCGCCGAACTCACATCCGCGGCCCACCACCTCACGATCGGGACGCGAGTCGGGTTGGCGGGCTACCTCGCCATCTCCCGCGAGCTGGCTTCCCGAAGCGTGGGTCTTCGACCCTTCGCCGTGCAGTTGCAGGCAACTGCAGCGATGCTCCACGGGGTGTCAATCGAGATGGACACCGGTGAAGGGAAGACGCTCGTGGGTGCCATGGCCGCCGCCGGCCATGTCCTCTCCGGCAGCACCGTGCACGTGCTGAGCGCCAACGAGTACCTCGCTCGCCGTGATGCCGCGTGGATGGCACCCTTCTACGAATCGCTGCACCTGACCGTGGGAGCCGTCACCGCTGACACCACGCGAAGTTCACGCGAACGAGCCTATGCGGCCAGCGTCACCTATCTGCCCGTCAGCGAGGCAGGCTTCGACATCCTCCGGGACAGACTTGTCCTCACCTCCGACGAGTTGGTCAGGTCCAGTGCACAGGTCGCCATCCTCGACGAGGCCGACGCGGTGCTGCTCGATGAGGCGCGGGTGCCCCTGGTGCTTGCGGGCGAGTCCGACTCTCCGCCGGAGGGTCCCACTCCGGCACTCGTGGGGATGGTGGCTTCCATGGAGGAGGGGACGCACTACGAGGTAGATCCTGATCGCAGATCCATTTCGTTCACCGACGCGGGCTTCCAGGCCGTCGAGGAGTTGCTTCCCGGTGTGGATCTGTTCGGAGCAGACCACGAAGTGCTTGCCGAGGCGCACGTGGCCCTGCATGCCGGGGTGCTGCTCGTGCGCGACGTGGACTACGTCATCCGTGACGGACGGGCGTGGCTGGTCAGTTCATCCCGGGGCCGGGTGGAACGGTTGCAACGCTGGCCGGAGGGTCTCCAGGCCGCCGTCGAGGCCAAGGAAGGTCTGCTGCCCAGTCCGGGCCTGGACGTCCTGGACCAGATCACCATGCCCGAACTCGTGCGCGAGTACGGCAGCGTGATTGGCATGAGTGCCACACTCATGGCGGCCTCCCAGGAACTGCAGGAAACCCATGACCTGCGGGTGGGTCGATTGCCGCCGAACACACCTTGTGTGCGCGACGACAAGACTGGTCGACTCTTCTGCACGGCTGGCGAACGGGACGAGGCAGCCCTGGAACTCATCGACGCCGCACACGCGTCGGGACAACCGGTGCTTGTCGCCACTCAGTCGGTGGCCATGTCGGAGCACTTCGCCACGCTGGTGTCGGACAGGGGCATGTCCGCGTCGGTCCTGAATGCCCGCAACGACGAGCGCGAGGCAACCATCATCTCTGGTGCCGGAGAGCCCGGACGCATCACGATCTCCACGCAAATGGCTGGCCGGGGCACCGACATCCGCCTGTCGCCCACGTCCAAAGATCCTGGTGGCCTGTTGATCATCGGCTTGGGCATCTTCCCGAGCGCAAGGCTGGAGCAGCAGGTGAGGGGACGATCGGGCAGACAGGGCGACCCGGGTCGCTCCATCTTCCTGAGCGCACTCGACGATGAGCTGATCCAGCAGTCAGCGCCGGATCACCGGGCCCCGGTGCAGGTCGCCGCCAACGGAGAGGTTCTCGATCCACGGCTGTGCCAGCTCCCAGGGCACGCACAGAAGATCAGCGATGGCGCACACCAGAGCCTGCGATCGCTCACACAACGCTACGGACGACTCCTGGGCCTTCAACGGCGCTCACTGTTGACCCTGCGCAAGGACTGGTTGGACAGCGACGACGCAATCATGACCGTCCTCGCCAAGCAGCCAGACCTGCTGGAGAGACGCCAGGGTGCCGTGTCCGAGGATGAGCTGATCGGCGCTGCACGGATGGCACTCCTCGGCAGTCTCGACCGCGCGTGGAGCGAACATCTCGCCCATGCCACGTCGGTCCGGGAGAGCATCCATCTCCGTGCCCTGGTCCGTGAGGATCCTCTGGATGAGTTCAACAACATCATCGCCACGGCGTGGACGTCTATCGTTCCGGACAGCATCGAACGCGCACTGCTCATCCTCACGACGGCTCCTGTACTGTCGGGCCGCCTGGACCTCGAGAGCGTCGGACTCCGCCGCCCCAGCGCCACTTGGGCCTACACGGTCACGGACAACAGCCTCGGATCAGAAGGAGAACGCATCGCGGCAGCGCTGTTCAAGGACATGCGTCGCCCCAAGTACTTCTAGCCGGACCAACAGTCGATGCCTTCTGGGATCAGATGCCGAGCAGGTTCTTCTTCGCCGCCTGGAACTCCTCTTCACTGAGCAGTCCTTTGGTCTTCATGTCGGCGAGGCGCTCGAGTTGAGCCATCATGTCTGGCGCACCGGAGGCAGGCGCCCCTGCAGACTGTGCCGGAGCCTGGGCGGCGACGGCGCCCGCCACGGCGTCATGCATGGCTTGGTGCTGCTGCTGGGCGTCGAATGCTGCGGCCTTTTCAGCCTGCTGGGACATGGCTGCGCGCTTCTGTTCCTTGCGGCTCACCACGGTGCTGGCAGTGCTTGCCACCACCGCAGTCCGGGCGGCGGTACCGAGAAGAGAGGGCCTGCGGTTGCGTCGAATCATGATTGTTCTCCCGGTGTGGTGGTGGTGGTGTTCTGGGTGGACGTCAACTGCCGATTCCGGCAGCGATGATGCTGGTGACGATCACCGATGTGATCGTCACGGTCGAGAATCCGGCGATGATCATTTTCGGCAGGATCTGGCCCTCAATGGCCGCGACCTCTTCAGGAGTCTTACCGGCACCACGAGCTGCTTCCTGGGAGAGGATCAGCGTGCCCGGGAAGCCGTACAGCGACGTCAACCCGATCGCGATGGACATGGGCACGCTGTAGCCGAGCAACTTGCCCACCACCCCGGCAAAGAGCGCGATTCCGGCAATACCGAACAAGAATGCCAGGAGAAGGGGAACGGCCAGCGCAGCCACGTCGGAGGGCTGCACGGTGGCGAGTGGCCCGAACACCAGGATCATGATGGCGATCATCATCAGCCCCAGCGAGTCGATGCCCGTCAGCACGGAGGGCTTGAAGATGCCGGTGGCACGAAGCGTGATGCCCAGGATGAGGGCCACCACAAAAGTGTTCAGGATGCCATTGGTGAGGTTGTTGATCAATATCGACACCAGCACCGTCACGCCAACGACGAAGAGTGTCCCCGCTGTCGTGGTGAAGGCGTCAGGCAGCTTCGACTCCTTGGCCTCGCCGTTGTCGACGACCACGGGCGCTTCCAGTCGACCCGCGTCATATTCTCCGGACAGGCGGGCGGCCTCCTTCTTGAGAATGATGGAGGTCAGCGGGAAACCGACGAGCCCTTGTAGGGCCGCGATGAGGACGGGGAAGATGGCGACCGAGGAAAGGCCGACGTCGAGGGCTGCCTCCTGGATGATCAGCACGGAGATGGTGCCGCCACTCAGCGACCCGATGCCCGCGATCACATAGTTGAGCGCCCCGCCCCCCATGATGCGATCCAGTGCGGAAACCACCTGATCGTATTTCCCGTCCTGTACCCCACCACCGAAGATGAGGCCAGCCACCAACAGTGACACACCAATGCCGATGACGGTGGAGAAGCCAATGATGAAGGTTTTCCATTGCTTCTTGAAGTCGTCGAGGCTGATGGTGGTTCCCAGATGAACAATGATGAAGCCCACCACCACGCCAGCCAGTGCCAGAAGCGACGAGCTGGTCAGCAGGTCCTCGGGAAAGATGCCGGTCAGGAATCCGATGAGGAAGATGATGGACGCCACGAAAAGCGAGGAGAGCAGCGATTTGGTCTTCTTGGCGATGAAGTCGCTGACCGTCCACACCGCCATGATGATGACAAACGCAAGAACTGCATTCATGGCCGTTCCCTTTCATCGGCACGAGGACGGCGTCCTCTACAACGTTGGTCGTATCGTCCCGCCTTCAGGTGGCTGGCGCATCACCCGTTGAGGGTTACTCCGCCAAGATGGGGGCCGGACTGGCACTTGGGTGGAAGCGCGAGAGCATGACCACGCCAGAGATGGCGATGGCCGCAGCCACCAGCATGGCAACCACGCTGAGTGAGGTCATGTGGATGCCCTCTCCGAGCACCACCACGCCGAAGAGGACAGCAGCCACGGGGGCGCTCGTATTGATGGCGCCGACGACGATCTCGGCAGGCCCGGACGCGTACCCCTGTTGCACGAGCGCAGTGGCCGTCAGCATCCCGATCACGAGCATGACCACGAGGAACCAGAAGGTGGTGGAGCCGAGCCAGTCACGGGTGGCGGTGTACTCACCCACTGCCTTGACTATGCCCGCCTCAAGACCGTAGATGAACGCCCCGGCGGCGGACCAGAAGAAGCATTGCCAGGCAACAGGCCCCTTCGCTCCCAGCAATGCCAGTCCGCCAGCAATGGCGAAACCAGCGAGGACCCCTATCGCGATCTTCCCGTCGTTCAGGGAGGGGTGCTCTGCGGCTGTTCGGATCGCCACGAGCGCAAAGGCCGCCGTGCCAACGATCGTCAAGAAGGTCGCCAGCCACATCATGGAGTTGATTCGGTGGCGATGGATTCTGGTGGCCAGCAGAATCGTCCACGGCACGGCGAGCACCCCGATGGGCTGGACGACGGTGACCGGTGCGAGGAGCAGTGCCACCACCTGGATGAGTGCCCCCACGCCGCTGAGGACAAGTCCGAGCAGCCATCGTGGGGACTTCAACAGTGAGAGGAGCTCGGAGCCCTTCAACATGGACTTCTCGACTGTCTTCTCACCCACTGCGTAGTGCTGCATGGTGGCGGCAAGCGCGAGGAAGAGGGTTGACAGCACGGTCAGCGCGACAGCCAGTGGGATGTTCTGGGTCATGGCAACCCTCCGATCAGAACGGCCAGAAAAGTGGAACGAGGAAGATTCCGACGACGCCGTAGAGCGCCATGATGGGGAGCCCGAGCTTCCAGTAGTCGCCGAAGCGGTAACCAGCGGCCTCCATCACCATGAGATTGGCGGGGGTGGCAACGGGGGTCAGCAGCGCCGCGGCGG
>JAUNVL010000077.1 GCA_030537675.1 Propionibacteriaceae bacterium
GCTGCACCGTCGCCGTGGCAGTGACAGAGGGCTCCACCGTCGCCGTAGCAGTCGCCGTCGCGGACGCCGTCGCGGTGACAGTCGGTTCGGTGGTGAGCTCGCTGCACATGAACTTCGCGTCGCCCCAGATGCCGTGCGCCCCGGCAGCGGAGCCGGTGTGGTTGATGCTCAGCTCAAGGAAGTCGACACCGCTCAGGTTGACGTTGATCTTCTCCGTCTGGAAATCCGGCACGAAGGTGCGGGACTTGTACAGGTCCTTGCCGTCACCGTTCACGGTGAAGATCACGGGACCATTGAAGCCGTCCTCCTGACCCACCTCAGCGGTGAACGCGGAGCACTGGCCACCCAGGTAGTAGGTGATGGTGCCATTGGCGTGCACGCCGAGGCCCTTCTCGAAGACCTTCTTGGTGCCTGTCCCGGCATCCGTGTGGTTGCTCTTGAGCGGCTTGCCCTGCGCCTGGGTCTGGCCCGGGTCGAGGTTTGCCACGTCGAGCCCGATGGAGCCGTACCCGTTGGACGACGACAGCCATGCCAGATCCGACGCGAAGACGTCCGCGCTGGGAGGTGTCGGCAGGTCCTGTTCGACGAGCGCCCACGCGAAGATCTTCAGCTGCGAGTTGTTGCCGAGCGTGATGGACTGCACGGTCTTGCCCGGGTTGATGATCATCTTCGCCTGGTAGATCTGGTAGCCGTACGTCGCGTACTCGTAGCCATTGTCCTTCGAGTTGCGGCCCATTGACCGGAACGCCACAGTGGCGTCATTGGCCCCCTGGGGCAGCCAGTTGGGAACACCGATGCTGCCCTTGCCAGTGGTGCCGTCGGTGTAGTTCACAGTGATCGGGGCGTTGGCGCCCTGACCGGTGGAGGACGAGGCGAGGACGGCGAGGTGGGAGCCCTGACCCGACAGCGCGATGGTCTGGCCGTTCGGAACAACCGAGTTGGGCACGTCCGCGGCGGCAGGCCAGTCGTAGGTGATGGCGGCCTCACCGGTGCCGATCGTCACCTTCTCCCCTGCCTTGGCCCCGACCGCTTCGAGCGCGGCGGCGGAGAAGCTGTTGCCGGACCCGTCGAAGTTGCCCTTGGCTGCGCCTGCAACGGTGGTGATGGACACCAGGTTGAACGCATCGGCGAGCGAACCGTAGGTGAGTTCGGTGGTTGCCGCACCCACGATCGACTGGCCGGAACCCGTCGAATCGGTGTAGTTGGCACGTGCCTTGACGACGGCCTGGCCCGCCGTTGCCGAGGAACCGGCCTTGACGACGAAGGTCTGGCTGGCGGTTGCTCCCGCCGCCACACTCCCCGGCGCCGTGCCGGATGATGCGACCGTCCAGCCCTCGGGAAGCTCGAGGGTGAACGCGACATCGGTCTTGGTCTTGGTGCCGGTGTTGACGAAAGTGGCCATGACCTCGGTGTCCGCGCCGCGGAACACGCGAGAAGGGAGCGCGACGCTGGTCTGGGCGGCCATGGCGTCAGGATCCTTGCCGCCGACGGCGCTGCTGTCCTTCAGGACAACGACCGTGCTGGCGGAGGAGGCGATCTCACCGGTTTTGACGGTGACGGTGCCAGTTGCGGCCTCGTACAGCCAGCCCGTGGTGGCGGCCTCCAGAGCGGCCACGTCGGCGGCTTTGGATACAGCGGCGCCGCCAACGGTCACAGACGTCGGAGCACTGTTGGTGTGCGCCACGACGCGGTACGGGCGACTTGCCGACTTGCCGTCGTAGGCACCCTCACGCTTGCCGATGGTGACGGTGACGTCGCCGGGACCCGATTCCGGGGCGGTGACCTTCAGTTCCTGCGTGCTGTGCACACCCTCGCGGTAGGCGCGGGTGGTCTTGTCGTCCTCGTAGAGGCTGTAGGTGGAGGTGCCCAGGGGGTGTACGGCCACGGTCAGCTCGGAGTCCTCCGGGACCAGCGAGGCGTTGCGGGCGATGATGCCGTGCGGCACCACTGCACCTGCACGGACGAAGATCGGCAGCTTGTCGAGCGGTGCCGGGTGCCCATTGAGCACCTGGCCGCCGTCGTGGACGCGACCGGTCCACCAGTCGACCCACTTGTCGCCTGCGGGCAGGTAGATGCCGTCACGAACCTCGGTCTTGGTGTACACGGGGGCAACGAGGTAGTCGGTGCCCAGCAGGAACTCATTGTTGGCCTCGACGGAGTAGGCACCGAGGTCATCGGGATACTCCATGGCGAGCGAGCGCATGACAGGCGTGCCGGTGGCGTGTGCGTTCTGTGAGAGCGAGTAGATGTAGGGCATGAGTTGCTGGCGCAACTGGAGGTAGTCACGGTTGATCTCGGTGGCTTCCTCGCCGTACAGCCAGGGACGCTTGTCGGTGCCCGCCCAGCCGCTCATCGAGTACAGGGCTGGCGCGAAGGCCTTCCACTGCAGGTCGCGCACGTAGCTCTCGGTGGAGCCACCGAAGATGCCGTCGACATCGCCGGTGGTGAAGGGCAGACCGGAGTTGCCGGAGCCCGTCAAGGCGGAAACCTGCCAGCGCACGGCATCGAGGTCACCGGAGTGGTCACCGGTCCACTGCATGCCGCATCGCTGCGATCCGGCCCAGCCCTCCACCATGAGGGAGGTGCCGCGGGCGTCGGAGTTGTCCTCGAAGCCGTTGTACGCGGCCTCGCAGCCGGTCAGGGCCATACGGTAGCCCTGCCCAACCCATGCCACGTCGAGCTTGCGCATCCGGACGCCCGCGGTGCCCACTTCGTACGGCTGTGCAGTGAGGGAGCGCTGCGTCCACAGGCCCGTCTCCATGCCGGTCTCGGCCTTGATCTTCTGCACGGTTTCCGGAAGATCCTGGTATTCGCAGCCATAGCCGTCGTTGACGAGCATCCAACCAGCCGGCATGTCGTTGTCGACGAAGTCCTGGGCGAAGTCGACGGCCTGCAGGGTGGTGAGCTTCTCCGGGTCCCTGAACGCCGTGTACGTGGGACTGCTGCGGTTGTAGCAATCAGCGTCGCCGTACTCCAGCGCGTACACCGGCGGCATCATGGGCCGGCCGGTGAGTTGGGTGTAGGAGTCGAGCGCGCCCTTGTAGTCGCCCGCGAAGTAGTAGGCGTCGAAGCGATTTTCCTCGTGGGTGGTGGTGCCCTTGGCGAAGTCGTAGGTGCCGCGCGCGAACGTGTTGCGCAGCACTCCGTAGCCAGCGGACGTCATGTAGTAGGGCACGGCGTTGGGATAGCCGTCATCGTCCCAGTCGAAGTTGCGGGCGATGTTGATGGTGGCGCCCGTGTGGATGGATCGGCCGTTCTGCATGCCGCCACCCAGGAACTGCTCGTCGGCCTTGACGGCGAGGTGCTGCGTCGTGGAGGTGCCACCGAAGGTGGTGGCCGACTTCTCGGAGAACAGGACTGCACCATCTGCCGACTTCGCGGTCATTGAGCCGGTGGCCTTGTCAATCTCGATGCTGACGCCGCCCGCGGCTGCGAGCTTGATGGTCGCGCCGTCCGTGACGGCAGGGGCGACCTGGGGGAAGGTGCCCGCACCCACCACGATGTTGGCGGCGCGCTCCGGGTCGCCCGAGGGGCTGTTCGCAGGGTCGGTGAACTGTCCGCGGCTGGCTTCGATGCGGAACGTGTCTGCATCCAGGAAGGTGATGCGGTAGGCGCCACGCTCGGCTGTGAGCGTCACCACATTGCCGTCGCCCGTCACAGCGGTGACAGCACCCAGCGTGATGCCCGAGTCGTCGACAGCCACCTCAGGTCCAACGGACTTGGGGCTGATTGCTGTGGTGCCGTGACGATTGTCGCCGACGTCGACTGCTTGGGCGGGCAACGTGGTGATACAGGTGGCTACCAGGGCCGGGATGGCCAGGCTGGCGGCGAGGAATTTCCAGGGACTACGCAGTCGCATGGGGGGCCTTTCTTCGTTGAAGGTCGCGGTCATGCTTGCCGCCGCGCTGGAGCAGCGTCAAGGAAAGTTGCGCGTTTGAGGAAGGTGAGCGGTCTTTTTGCACGGTTGCCCAGCAGCACCGTCGGCCCGGGTGGCTCCGCGCTCAGGCCAGCGCGTCGCCCAGCGTGGTGAATGACATGCCGCGCGCGTCGAGTTCCCCGATCGCTTCCGCGATGCCCCGGGCGGTTCCGGAGCCCGGCCGATTGAAGTGTCCGATGCCGATGGATCCCTCCCGCGCATCCGTCGTGGCTGCGCGCACCTGTGAGGAGGTGAAGGTGGCGCCGGCATCGGTGTTGATGTCGAAGTTCACGGGCACGAGGCCCAGCGCGAGCACGATCTGCACGGCGACATCGTCGTAGTGCGCGGTGCCGGATCGGAAGAATCGCGGCGGCTTCCCGAGCAGCGAGGTCATCACCGCCTGGTTCTCCGCCACCTCGTCGTACACCTCACCCACCGAGGCGGTGCCGGTGATGCCGTATGCGCTCTGTCCGGACACCGACAGCGGTCGATGGGTGCTCCCGTGGTTGGCCAGTTCAAAGAGAGGAATGGCCATCAGGTCACGCACGGTCTGGGGGTTGGCATCGATCCATCGGGAGTTGAGGAACAGGGTGGCAGGGGTGTCGGAGTCCATCAGCGCAGTGATCAGGTCCTCGTCGTAGCCGGAGCCGCTCCACCCCCCGCAGGCATCGAAGGTGAGGCACAACGCAGGGGCCGTGGTCCGCAGAACGACGCCGTCCACCTCGAGTCCCCACTGACTGGGTGTCCGGTCGGCGAACTCGGCGACGATGTCGTCCCGTGTTCGCAGGGCGGGCGCCGGAGGGGACGGTGTCGGTGACGGTGCAGCGCTGCTGGGCGTCGGACTGTTCGGGATCGGGCTGGCTGGCGGCGTACTACCAGGCCCTCCGGAAACGGGACCCGATGGCTGTGATGGCGTCGCCGGAGTTCTTTCCCCCGGCTCGGGCGCGCAGCCAACGAGGGCGGCGGCTGCTGCCGTCAACACGCCCCGCCGTCCAAGCCTCACGTCAGTGATCATGCCACGCTCCCTGCGAAGAGGAAGCGGCTCCATGGTCTCGGCCCGACACCGCAACGAACTCCTCCACCGCCGCGCGCAAAATCAACCTGAGGGGTCTCCTCGTCAACTTTTGGCGATAAAACCGACACTTTGAACATTGCCGAAGCGCATGTGCCTTCCTGGTTCCAAAGATCGGCTGACAGGCGCATATAGTCAATCTTTGAACCCCCAATATGATGTAGGAGCCGACATGGCAGGTAGACCCCCCGGAGACAGCGCCGATGGAAAACAGCGACTGTTGGACGCGTGCTGGAGCCTCCTCGTCGACACACCGCAGGGCGAACGTCTGACGATCGCGGCCGTTTGTGAACGTGCCCGCTGCACTCCTCCAACCCTGTACCACCACTTCGGTGACCTCGCTTCGCTGGAGAGGGCCGCGAGCCGTCGCGCCTATCTTGCGTGGAGCACGGAACTGGCGCACACCTGTTCACACATCGTCGACCCGAAGGCACGCCTCGACGGACACGCGAGGGCTTATGTTGCGTGGGCCCAGAAGCACCCGGATGCCTACAACGTCCTGTTCTCGCAGCCGCGCAAGGAAGTCGACCCCAACACCTCCTCGCTGGATGCGCCGATCTTCCTGACGCTCCTGACGGACCTGGGCGAGATCCACCAGAAGTTGCCTTCGGATCCCAGCCTGCTCCCGCTGGCCATGGCGTACTGGGCCGGGGTGCACGGAGTCGCGAGCCTCGCCACGACGCTCCCCTATTTCCCGGAAAACGTCCAGGAGTCCACGCTGGACATCATGACGGCTGCGCTGGCGACGCACACCGCAGCCGAGTCGCCCGATTGGGCCCATGACATGGCTCGGGCTGGCCACACGCTCGAAGAGGACGGTCTGCGCGCCGCTTCCTGATCAGATGTCCACCCGCTCGATGCGGGTGGACATCCATATCTGGGCACTGGCACGCCATCGGTGCGTCAGGGTGCAGCGATCAACTGCCCTGACCGGCTTCCCAGGCTGGCCTGCAGGGTGAGCATCCCGCCCGAGAGGTTGGCCGAGTCGAACCCGGCCTGTGCAAGCTGGCGGTGGGCAAGGTAGGACCGAACGCCCGAGGCACACACCACCCGGACCGGTCGCCCGGCGGCCGCGAGCCTCACCTCGGAGATCCTGTCGCGTAGCTCCGTGTGGGCGATGTTGAGCACGCCGGGCAGGCATCCTGCAGCCACTTCATCGGCACCCCGGACGTCGAGCACCAGCGAACTCGCCAGGACGTCGTCGATGTCACTGGCGTGCCACAGCCGCAGCGTGCCGTCCAGAACATTGCACGCCATCATGCCGGCCATGTTGACCGGGTCCTTGGCGGAGCCGTAGGGCGGCGAGTACGCCAAGTCCAAATCAATCAGGTCTGCGACGCCCAGCCCGGCCTTGATGGCCACGGCCAGCACGTCGATCCTCTTGTCGACACCCTCGTTGCCAACCGCCTGGGCGCCGAGAACCCTGCCGTCCGTGCCGAAGTGGAGCATCAGGTGGATCTGGGTGGCACCCGGGAAGTACCCGGCATGGTTCAGCGGATGCAGATGCACGGTGTGGTAGGAAATACCTGCCTCATCCAATGCAGAGCGATTAGCACCAGTCAGGGCAGCCGTCAGTTGACCAACCCGCACGATGGCGGTGCCGACCAGCCCGGGTAGCCGGTGCGTCCGCTTGCCGAAGATGGCGTCGGACACCAGCCGACCGGCGCGGTTGGCAGGGCCGGCGAGCGCGACGGGCCGTTTGACTCCTGTGACGAGATCCGGGCTGGCGGTGGCATCGCCGACTGCCCAGATGTGCTCGATGGACGTGCGTCCGAGGTCATCCACGAGGATGGCTCCCCGGTCGCACGTGACGCCAGCCGCCTCCCAGATCCGCGTATCGGGACGGACCCCCACGGACAGGACGATGATGTCGGCATCAATACGCGTGCCGTCTGCGAGGACCACCACATCATGATCCTCGCCGGGCTCCACCGCCACGGCGGAGATGTTGTCCCGAACAGTGATGCCGAGCCTGGCCAGCTCGTCGCTGACGAGTTGTGCCATCTCCACTTCCAGCGGCGGCAGAACGTGTGGGGCCAACTCGACGACCGTGGTCTGCAGTCCGCAGGCCTCCATCGCCTCCGCAGCCTCGAGTCCGATGAAGCCCGCCCCCAGGACCACGGCGGAACGCGAGCCGTGCGTGGCGTCCTTGAGGGCCAGCGCATCCGGCACCGTGCGCAACGTGTGAACGCGCGGCGAGTCGAGGCCCGGTAGTGAGGGCCGGATGGCCGAGGCACCCGGGGACAGGATGAGCTGGTCATAGCCGAGTTCGTACTCACCGTCGATGCCACGGAGGGTGAGTGTTCGGGCATTCGCGTCCACGGCGACGACGTCGGTGTCCACACGCACGTCGATGCCCAGACTCGCCTTGAGGCCGGCTGGGGTCTGGACGAGCAGTTGCTCCTCATCCTCGATCTCACCGCCGACGAAGTACGGCAGGCCGCAGTTGGCGAAGGAGACCTCCGAGCCACGTTCCAGGACGATGATTTCGGCATCCTCGGAGAGCCGGCGGGCACGGGCGGCGGCACTCATGCCGCCAGCGACGCCGCCGACGACGACGAGTCTCACTTGGCGCTCGCCTGCGTCTCCTGCGCTTCGATCTGGCGGCGGACATCGTCCATGTCAACGTCGCGGAGTTGGGCGATCAGGTCTTCGAGCGCACGCTTGGGCAGGGCTCCGGCCTGGGAGTACAGGAGGATGCCGTCGCGGAAGGCCATGAGGGTGGGGATGCTCATGATGCCGAGTGATCCGGAGAGCTCTTGGTTGGCCTCGGTGTCGAGCTTGGCGAAGACGATGTCGCTGTGCACTTCCGAGGACGCCTCGAACACTGGGCCAAACGTGCGGCACGGACCGCACCAGGATGCCCAGAAGTCGATGAGCACGGTGCCTTCCGCGATGGTTTCTTCGAAGGTGTCAGCTGTCAGATTGATGGTTGCCATGCTGGGAATGATACCCCCCAGGGTATGATGCAGCAAACCCGGTAGGGTATCGACGGTACGGAAGGACACCGAATGGAAACCACTGATGCAGCAGCGCTCGAGGCGCAGCGCAAGGTATTGAACCGTCTGAAGCGGGCCCGCGGACAACTGAACGCTGTCATCGACAAAGTCGAGGCCGGTGCGCCATGTCGCGACGTGGTGACCCAACTCGCTGCTGTCTCCTCCGCGCTGGACAAGGCGGGATTTTCGATCATCTCCAATGCGATGCGCAACTGCCTCATCAACGACGACCCCGACGCCGACATGACACCGGCTGAACTGGAGAAGCTCTTCCTCACGCTTTCGTGACTGCCATCGAGCGCCTGCTGACGCATGCCACCTCCACCATGGCTGCGCCGGGGGTGTCCCGCGTGGTTGCCGTCGACGGTCCCTCAGGCGCTGGCAAGACCACTTTCGCCGAACAGGTCGCCGATGAACTCGTCCGCCGCACAGGTATGCGTCCCCAGGTGGTCCACATGGACGACATCTTCCCGGGTTGGGACGGACTTGCTGACGCCGTCGACCTCGTTGCCGGGCAGGTTCTGGAGCCGCTGTCGAAGGGCGAGTCGGGGCGCTTCCGGCGGTGGGACTGGGCGCAGGGCACACGTGCGGAATGGGTGGAGGTGCCCGTGGCTGACTGGATTGTCCTGGAGGGCGTCGGTTGTGGTTCGCGTCGGTGTCGGTCACACCTCGCGGCGCTGGCTTGGGTGGAGGCAGACAAGGCGGTGCGGATGGCCCGGGGCATCGAGCGGGACGGCGAAGCGTTCCGCCCCCATTGGCAACGATGGGCCGTGCAGGAGCAGGCATTGTTCGCAGCCGAGGACACCCGCGGCCATGCTGACGTCATTCTCCGCACCTGAGGGCCGATCAAAGAGCCGCCCTTGTGCGCTGGCGACTTCCGCACTGGTCAGGATCATCCCTGTTCTCACTGCGATGAGCCCACCACCAGCACGCGAAACGCGAGGCGGACCATGTGGTCCGCCTCGCGTCCGGGCTCACGTCCGCTCCCTCACTCCTCGAAGAGCGGCGTCAGCGCGGCAGCGACGTCACCCGTGGGAGTCCAGACCCTCGCGTCGTCGCCATCACTCCAGTAGTACGTCCCGTCCTCGAGATGGGAGATCATGAACGGATCACCGGCGGAGCTGAGCAGAACGATGCTGCGCCCATCCGTCCCTGCATCCACGACCGCCAGCGGGGCCTTCGCCATCTGCGCCACCATCTGGGGCAGCAGGTTCGCAGGAATCGGCTCCTCCACGCCTGCCACGCCTGTGGCATCGTCGATGGCGATGCACGCTGTGGCCGATGTGAACGTTGTGTCAGCCGGTACGGGGAACACGGAGCTGTAGAGCTGGCACAGCGGCCCGGGGCGGGTCTGGGTGGTCCCCTTCTCCACGCGCTGCCGTGCCCACAGATCCGCCAGTGTGGCCAGGTACTGTTCTCCCCCCTCCTTCGCCGCGTCACCGGCGACGACCGGACGGCATCCGTAATCCTGCATCTGGACCGCGTAGCGCGTCTGGTCCGCGTACTCATGGACGACGACGTAGCTCGGGCCGAGCTCCATGGTGCAGGCTCGATCAGCGGCCATGACGGGCATGTCGTTGAACGAGGACACCGCATCGGAGATCAGGGTGGCGTCCACCAGCGGCTCCATCGGCGGTGCGGGCGTACCGCTCAGCGCGTCACCCCGACAGAGCCAGATGCGCTCCGCTCCCACAGGTAGAGCACCCTCGGGCAGATCCGTGGACACCAGCGCACCGCTGGCCACGTCCTGGCACCCCTCGGACACCCACCCGGGTGGAACATCCGGCGATTCTCCGGGGTCAACCGGATCGACATTCGCGTCATGGGTGGTCCCGGGATTGGTAGAACCGAGCGCTGGCCCTCCCGCCTGCTCCGCTGCGGCCCAGGCTTCGTCCAGCCGGGCACCCAGTTCCTGCGAGGGCTGCCAGAACCATTCCAGGCCTTCCCCGTCGTAGGCACGATAGATACCGTCCTCGTGGCGCACGAGCGTCAGGTAATCGGTGAACTTGTTGGACAGCGTCAGCCACACGCGTTGCTCAGGTGCCGTCGAGTTGGGCTGCGGCGTCCCTTCAGCGGGCGACTCAAGCATGGTTTGCATGGATTCCGCGGCCTCTTTGAGGAGGTCGTCGCTCAGGTAGGTGGAGGTCCACATACCGCTCTGGTCTCCACACAGTGACCCCTGCACGGCAGCGCCGGGCGCCATCTCAAGCAGCGACAAGGGGCCGGGACAGAAGTGGGGCACCACCCAGTCGCCGGTGTCGGTCTTGCGCTGCTCCTGCCAGGCGTTGTACAGCGCCCCGTAGAACTCGTCACCGCCCGCTCGTGCGACGCCACCGTCGTAGGTGGTGCGGCAGCCGTGACGGTCGCCGCCGATGATCCGACGAGTACCGTCCTCATACTCGAACACCGCGTTGAAGGACAGGTTGTAGTCAGACATGCAGGTGGTGCGGGCGAGGTCGACCACTTCAGCCGCCTGCACGTCGGCGATGATCTGGTCCAGACCGGATGTCAGCGGCTCGAGAGGACCGATGAAACCCTGGCCCGTCTCGGGAGAGTAGTCGCCACAGAACCATGCCCTGACAGCACCGGGCTCGGCTGGGGCGGCCTCCTCCTGGTTCCAGGAAATGGGTGTGCCGTCGTCGTTGTAGCAGGCTGCAGCGCCGGGGAGCGGTCCGACTGTGGTCCCCGGCACCTCGGTCATCTGTTCCACGGGGCTCGACGGCGAGGTCGCCGGTTGGGCGGTGATGTCGTTGTTCGGCAGGTTGAGGGCCACCGGGACGGCAAGCCCCACGACCAGCAGCGCCGCGGCAGCGCCGATCACCCCAGTGCGCTTGCGACGCTTGTGCCGCGCTCCATCCACCAGTCCCTCGGGCGAGAGATCTGCGGGGACGATGCGACGCAGACTGTCGGAGAGCTCGGGATCCTTGTTGTTGTTGTTGTCGTTCATGGTGTCACCTCTTGTCCGGCGAGATGGACCGAGCCGCGCAGGGCTGCGCAGCCACGGTGGGAGTGGGATTTGACCGTGCCTTCGGGTATTGCGAGAACGCGTGCCACCTCTGAGGTGGACAGGTCGTCGAAGAACCGGAGGGTGAGGACAGCGCGCTGCATGCGGGGCAACGTGTCGAGCGCCCGCAGCAGGTCAACGCGCAGCGCGTCGACGCTGGTCTCGCCCTCCTTGTCGGGTACATCGCCGTGCGGTTGCTCGGCCCGCCAGCTCATCCGACGCCACCACGACACGTATGTGCGGTAGATGGTGGTGCGGACGTAGGCCTCGAACTTGTGGTCGTTGCCCATCGAGGCGTAGCGGCCCCACGTCTTGGCGAGCGCAGTCTGCACCAGGTCCTCGGCGTGATGGTGGTCACCGGTCAGCAGCCATGCGGCACGTAGCAACCCGCGGCCCCGGTCAGCAACGAATTGCTCGAAGCCCACGGCCTCGCTCACCAGCGAATCAGTCATCGGTTCATACCTCCCACCCATTACGACGCGGTGGACATCGTGATGGGTTGCAGTGTCGCAGGAATCGCCATGGTTCTTGATGGGCCGCCATCGGCTCAAGAGCACTCGTGCTTGACGGAAAAGTACGTCCACATCACGAAATCCGCCGCGGCTGAAGGCGAAAAGGGATTCTGGACTGCGTTTTCCATCACAGGCCCGTTGCACCCTCAGCTGTTGGTCGGCTGCGGTGATGGTCGTCCGTCATCGAAGGCCTGCGCCAGCCTGGCCTGCAGCGCGGGCGGCGGCTTCCACGCCAGCGTCTCGGCACCATCGACCCAGAAATACGTGTCGTCCGCTCCTCGAAGGAGCGGCTGGCGGTCACCATAGTCATCCACCAGCAGGATGGAATCGCCCTGCCAGCCCTTCAGCGGACTCTCATTGGACGCGGGCCAGGGGAAGCCGTCCTCCTGGACGCCTTCCATGACATCCGCAAGGAGTTGCTGCGGCGTCTGAACCTCCATGCCCACCGGCTCGTCCTCATCGCTCCTGACGACGACGCACAGGGCACCGTCCTCGTCATAGTGCTCGATGGTGCGGCCGAGCGACCTGTGCATGTTGTCGCAGATTCCTGCCCTCGGTGCGGCGGGAGGCCGCAGGGGATTCTCATTCCGCTGGTTCACCCAAAGTTCCTCGAGGCCCAGCACCCATTCCCGCCCCCCGTAGCGAACCTGTTGCCCCGCGCTGCCCCACGTGACCTCGAAGGAGGATTCGCGGTCGACGTGCACCACATAGCGCTGTCCGTCGGGATAGACCGCGACGAGGTAGCTGGGCACGGTTGAGGACCGTTGATCAGTCGGGGGCGTCGTGGAGAGTTTCTTGAAGCTGTCGACCAGATCCCGTGTGGCTTCACTCCCGACAAGCGGCTCGAACGGCGCCCGCATGGTGCTGCAGAGCCAGACGGCTTCGGGCCCATCGGGGAGTGTGTTCTCGGGAAGTTCCGTGGTGGCCATGCGGCCATCTGCATCGAGGTCGCACTCGCCGTTCACGCCCGGTTCTCCTGAAGTGGAGGGTTGGCTGGGAGACGTGGGATTCGACGGGGTGGACATCACACTCGGCAGCGGATCAATCTGGGGTGGGCTGCATGTGATCGAGCCGTTGGGAACGTCCTTCGCCGGCTCAGCGGCAAACGGGGGATTTTCCTCGTCAAACATCGTGGTGACAAGCACATCCACCACGTCATCCTCGCGGCTCATCTCGCCGCCGGCATCCGTGAACTGGCTGCCCACCAAGTCCATGGCGGCGTTGCCCGGCGCCGCCCTGGTGATGATCGCGCTCCCCAAGCTCTGGAATGCCGACTCCCCCGTGTTGGTGACGTCAAAACCGGCCTCCGCCAAATGCTCCGCCACAAGCTCCGCAGAGGCCGCTCCGCCGCCGGCATCGTAGACGTCCACCTTCACGTCCGCCGGGACGATGCGTGGCGGCGCTGCGCAGGTGCTGTCGCGCGTCATCTCGTCGTAGATCCGGGCCGCCAATCCGGCGCTGGGCACCCACTGGTTCATGCCGGTGGGCTCCGGGTCGTACCAGCGGTAACCCTCCGGCGTCCCCAGAATGGTGAGGGGATCTCCCTCTGCGCTGAGGAATACCAGGCTGGGAGCGGCCATCGTTACTCCCGGCAGGAGCCCCACCATCCCATCCCTCGGCCCGATTTCCTTGACGATGTCCGCCACGAGTTCGTCCGACAGCGGGATCTGCACCGAGTCCTTCGCAGGGTCCCTGCCCTCGATGGGACCACAGGCGTAGGCTCGGGTCATGTCGGCGATCCCGACGCCCATGACGGAGGTGCGCGAAGAGCACACCTGGACGTCGGCGTCGAAGACCGTTCCCAAGGTAATGCGTTGGTCGTTCCACAGACCGCGGAGCGCCTCGAGGTAGCCTCGGGCATCACCTCGATGAGTGCCTGAGCTGAGGACAGCCTCGCACCCACCCAGGCTCCCCTCGACGGTGTGCACTCCACCGTCCGGGTACTCGTAGACCACGGTGTAGCCGATGCTGTTGTTGGGCGTGCAGCTCATCGCGCCCACCGCCGATGGCACGGCGTTGAAGGCCGCGACGGCGTCAGCGACATTGCTGGTGAGTGGT
The DNA here is from genome assembly GCA_030537675.1 of Propionibacteriaceae bacterium. Taxonomy (GTDB): domain Bacteria; phylum Actinomycetota; class Actinomycetes; order Propionibacteriales; family Propionibacteriaceae; genus Arachnia. The sequence continues at coordinate 13,562 of JAUNVL010000077.1, forward strand.
TCCGGGGCGCCCACGTAATGAATGCCCCCGAAGGAGTCCGACGGTCCCCCGCACAACCACACGCGAATCGCGCCGTCAGGAAGCTGGTTGTCCGGCAAAGTGGTGACTGCCGCGTCTCGACAGGCCTCCGGCTCGAGCTGCGCCGATGCAGCATTCGTCGAAGGACTGGGGGCAGGAGTGGCCACCACCTGCTGATTGGAGTTGCCCATCGTCAGGCCCAGGGACACGGTCAGCGCGGTCACCAGAGCGACGGCCGCTCCACCCGCGGCGACGCGGGTGCGTCGACGACGCCGTCGGGCGCCGGCCAGCACGCCCTCCGGCACGTCGCGGCTCGGCACGACCCGATTCAGCGTCTCGGAGATCTCGTCCTCGTTCATTGCTGTGCCTCCTCATCAGCCAGGTGCACGGACCCCTGCAGGGCCACGCAGCCACGGTGGGCGTACTTCTTGACGGTTCC